>JADFQN010000062.1 GCA_022561755.1 Bacteroidota bacterium | reverse complement strand
GGTCGAGGCGATTAGAGGTGATAAACACACCTTGGAGACGCCCGAATTCGCGGCACACGTACTCAATGTGCGCTTCAGGTTAGGAAACGTGAAACCTTTCCCCGAGGCTAGCTATCTACCTCATTCGAAGTGGACGGAGAATAGGAAGCGATATAAGCTTTATGGCTTTGAACAGACCGACCTTTCGGATGACGAAGCTCGACCAAGAGTAAGAAAAAGGCGAGGAACAGCCGAGCCACCAAATATTGCTAGCTACACAAGGAGGGGGTCGAAGGGAGTTGAAGTAACTCCTGAACACGCTCGAATGCAGGAAACGCTGATGGGCGAGTTACAGGTTGAGTTTCCCGGTGCCGAAGTTGTGGCAGAAAAGAACTTCGTTGATGTAAGCGTCTGCTCGCCCTCCGAACTGCTCCTCTTCGAAATAAAGTCTGACTTGGATCCCAGAACAGTCATCCGTTACGCGCTTGGACAGATAATGGAATATGCGTTCCATCCGAGAAACGAGCACGACCTTCCTCCGCAGTTGGTTATTGTCGGGAGAAGACCGCTTGAGGCCCGAGATGAAGAATATCTGGAACGCCTCAAACGAAAATTTTCACTTCCGTTGGACTATCGGGTCGTTCCCATAGATTGAATTGCTCACCGCTCGCCATGCAACTGACGAGTGATCTTTGCGACACACTGATCGCTCGTGCATGGTAGCCCTAAACAAAGCACCTCTTCCCCATGCCAGAACAGGCCACCCTCTTCGACGAGAAGACTACGAACGGGAAATCCGCAACCCGCGAACGCCTTTACCTCGCCGACGCGATGGCGCTGGCCTATCGCGCCCACTTCGCCTTCATCCAGCGGCCCCTCATCAACTCGAAGGGGCAGGACACGTCGTGCATCTACGGGTTCACGGCGAGTCTCATCAAACTACTGGAGGACGAGCAGCCGGATCACATCGCCGTGGTGTTCGACGCGCCGGGCAAGACCTTCCGCGACGAGGTCTACGCGCAGTACAAGGCGCACCGCCCGCCCATGCCGGACGGCATCCGCGAGGGCATCCCGTACATCAAGAAGATCGTCGAGGCGCTCGACATCCCGGTCATCGAAGTGGATGGTGTGGAGGCCGACGACGTGATCGGCACCCTTGCGAAGAAAGCAGAGGCTGAGGGCGTCGACGTGGTCATCATTTCGCCCGACAAAGACTTCCGCCAGCTCCTCAGCGAGCACGTGTCGATGCTCCGCCCGGCCTACCGCGGCGAAGGATTCAACATGGAAACCATCGAGACCTTCCGCGAGAAGTACGGGGTCGAGCCCATCCAGTTCATCGACGTGCTGGCGCTGATGGGTGATGCGGCCGACAATGTGCCCGGCGTGCCAGGAATTGGTGAGAAGACAGCGCTAACACTGCTCCAGGAGCACGGATCGGTGGAGAAACTTCTGGAGATTGCCGGTGATATTAAAGGCAAGAGAGCCCGCGAAGGCCTCACCGACCACGCCGACGACGCGCGGATGTCGAAGGAGCTCGTCACCATCAAGATCGACGTGCCGCTGTCGGTGGACTGGCACACGCTGCAGAAGACGCCGCCCAACATGCCGGCCGTCCACAAACTGTTCGATGAGCTGGAGTTTGGGAAACGGTTGCGGGATCGGGTGGTCAAGTATGCGTCGGGAGAGGGCGTACCGGCAGAAGAGACTGCCGCGCCTGAGCAAGAGGCTGAGTCCGCGCCTGGGACATCGATGGATCTGGACAACGTCGCCTACACCATCGCGCTGGCGAAGGGCGATCTCAAGGCAGCCGCGAAGCACATCGAAGGTCAGCCCGAGTTCTGCTTCGACACCGAGACGACCTCGAAGGACCAGATGATGGCCTCGCTTGTGGGCGTCGCTATTTCGGCGGATGAAGGCAAGGCCGCGTACCTCCCCACGCCGCTGCCCGACGGCACGCAAACCGACGCCATCCTGGACGCCATCCGAGGCCCGCTGGAGGACGAGTCGGTGCTCAAAATCGGCCACAACCTCAAGTACGACATCACCGTGCTCGCCCGGCACGGCCTCCGTGTGCGCGGGCCGTTGTTCGACACGATGGTGGCGCACTACCTCGTGGATGCCGAGGCGGGCCACAAGTTGGACGACGTCGCCAAGGCGTACCTCAACTACACGCCGCAGCCGATCTCGGACCTGATCGGGGAGGGGAAGGACCAGATTTCCATGCGCGACGTGCCCATCGACAAGGCCGGGCCGTACGCCTGCGAGGACGCCGACATCACGCTGCGCCTCGTGCCCGTCCTCCGGAAAAAACTGGAGGACGACGGACTCAAGAGCATCGCGGAGGATATGGAGTTCCCGCTGATCCACGTGCTCACGGACATGGAAATGTTGGGGGTGAAAGTGGACAAGGGGATGCTCGAATCCATTAGCGTAGACTTCGCGGCTCAGATCGAACGGCTCCAAAAGGAAGTCTACGAGGCCGCTGGAACAGAGTTCAACATCGCCTCGCCGAAGCAGATCGGCGAGATCATGTTTGGGCCGAAGGAGGCCGGCGGGCTGGGTCTGGAGCCGGTCGAGAAGACATCCAAAGGCCAGCCGAGCACGAACGAGCGGGTGATGAACATCCTCGCCGCCGAGCACGAGCTGCCGCGCCTGATCCTCGATTGGCGCAAGTTCTCAAAGCTCAAGAGCACGTACGTCGACAAGCTGCCGGAGCTGATCCATCCCGAAACCGGCCGCGTCCACACCGACTTCAACCAGACCGTGGCGGCGACGGGGCGGCTGTCCTCCAACAACCCGAACCTCCAGAACATCCCCATCCGTTCGGACGAAGGGCGTGAGATTCGGAGGGCGTTCGTTGCCGAGGATGGGTTCCAGATTCTCTCGGCAGACTACGCGCAGATCGAGCTGCGGATCATCGCCCACATGAGCGGCGACAAAGGGCTGGTCAACGCCTTCAACGAGGGGCTGGACATCCATGCGGCAACGGCCTCCAGGGTGTTCGACGTGCCGCTCGAGAGCGTGACACGCGAGATGCGAGGCAACGTCAAGCAGGTCAACTATGGCATTCCGTACGGCATCTCGGCGTTCGGCCTCGCGCAGCGGATGCGCATCGGGCGCAGTGAGGCGCAGGCCCTCATCGACCAGTACTACGCCTCCTACCCCGATGTGCCGCGCTTCCTCCATCAGATGGTGGAAGCGGCCAGGGACAAGGGCTACGCGGAGACCATGCTTGGGCGCAAACGCTGGCTGCCTGCACTCAAAAGCAACAACCAGCATCTCCGCGCGGGAGCAGAGCGCATGGCCGTGAACATGCCCATTCAAGGCACGCAAGCCGATATGATCAAGCTGGCGATGGTGAACATCCACCGCCGCCTTGCCGATGAAGGCCTCAAGAGCCGGATGATCCTGCAGGTCCACGACGAACTCGTGTTCGAGGTCGCCGATGACGAGATTGAGACGATGAGGGCGCTCGTCACCGAAGAGATGAAGGCAGCGCTGCCGCTTGATGTACCGATTGAAGTTGGGCTGGGCGTGGCGGATAACTGGTTGGACGCGCATTGACAACCAGATGATTGACTCCAATGCCATCGAAATATCACAAACCCCGACAAGCTCCTGAATACGAAAGAAAAGCTCGGACATGCGTCTTATCCATCATATTCGTGTGGGTAAGGTTCTGAGACACAGATGACTTGTTCGACAGGCGCTGCGAACTCGGTTGAGGAGTTTCGGGAGCTGATTTTGCAAGAAACTGACGGGCACAAGACTTACCTTGGCATGAAACAACACGTTCACCGACGCACGAGCGTTTTCTCCACCCAATGTTGTGATAACGGTCCGTACCACGCCTCACACGTTTGTGAACATACCTTTTAACCCATGTCGTTCTTGCGTGTTATGCGTCACAGTGACGCATAAACAGTAGTTATTTGTACGGGAGTACGGGTTTGCAAACCGGAAGTGTGTTACTGCTTCGGCCACCCGTTTTGAGTCGCTAATATACTCTAAGTGGCTATTCCGCTTTTGTCGTTGACAATTTATTCAACGACCTCCTTTGGTTGCCACTGCCTGGGGCCGCGAAAATTCTCTCGCCGGTTGCGCATCCTGTATCCGTCGCGTAACATCGGGGCGGTAGCAGAAGCGGATACTGTTAGACAGCTCGTAGCAGCCTGTCGGCTCGGATGTTATCTTCATCAACGGGCTCTTGGAAGAGGCGAATCATGGGACCGCATTTCAAAGTTCAAGAGTGGATTAAACTACCCTCGGGAGTGACGACATGAATAGAGACGGATTGAAACGTTTGTTCTTCAACGAAGGAGAAAGCCGACTCCGAGCTGGATGGCGCATTTTGCTCTTTATGGCAATCCTCATGAGTATTGCGTTCGGACTTCAGTTCCTAATTAAGATTACATTCGGTGGTATCCCGGAGGACGTGACCCTTAAGGGTCTTGTGGGAACTACGATGGTCGCATTTGCCGGTACGACCACGACAATTCTCGGAAGACGGTTTCTCGACAAGAAAACCCTCGTGTCATTCGGACTCAAGCTGGACGGGCAGGCAGTAAAAGACTGGCTCTTCGGTTTCTTCTTGTCTGCCCTCATGGTAGCAGGCGTGTTCTTTATCCAGCTTGGGGCTGGATTGCTCGAGTTCGAGGGTTTCAATCCTGAATTGAACACGGGAGTGTTCATCAGAGATTTCTTCCTGATGTTTGTGACCTATTGCATCCTCGTTGCCTGGTGGGAGGAGCTAGTGTTCCGTGGTTACCTGTTGCAAAACATGATGGACGGCATGGGAAAACTGTGGGCTGTCATCATTTCCTGCCTGCTCTATGGCTTAGTCCATGCGATCAATCCGAACGCGGGGGTACTTTCAAGTACGATCATCGTGCTGTTCGGATACTTGAGGCTCTATGGTTATCTTGGGACGTCACAGTTGTGGCTTTCTATGGGAATGCACGCAGCCTGGAATTTCTTTCAGGGACCGGTCTTTGGCTTTGCCGCGAGTGGGTTCGAGACGAGGACGATACTCATCCACAGTCCTGTCGGCCCAGACTTGCTCACGGGCGGCGACTTTGGCCCAGAAGGAAGTGTCATTACGATACCCATCGTACTGCTGGCTCTGGTAGCCATGCGTTGGTGGTCACGGGATCAGCCGAAAATACATGATCCAGAGTTCAGGCGCTCTGCCAATTGAGGTATAGTGCAAAAAAGAGAGGGAGTATCTTCCTGTATCTGGGTGACTACACATAACCCGCGCATGCACCTGACGCCGGGCGGCAGAAGTTGCGCCTGTCACACCGCCGCGCAACTATCACTTCGAATCAACGTGTTACCGCGCGGTGCAGGTGACGCGCCACGTTATGAGCTCGCTTCGCTCGCTCATAGCGGGGTCGCGGTTAAGCGTTCCGGCTCAGGATCTCTCCTGATATCTTGTAGTCGCGCGGTTGTATCTTGTAGTCGCGCGGTAGTACGCAAGCACGATCTGAAGGCAAATCCAACCGACCGCCGGATCTCTTTCTGCATTGCTCGCGCAATCGACTCATAACCAGCGGTTGAAGCCGTACACCTTCCCATCTGGGAAGTGACGCTTAACCGCGACCCCGTTGGGCGACGACCATGACCTCAGCGCCCAATCCGGCTGGCCGAGCCGACCTTCATGACTGCTTCCGAAGGAGGATCGCAATGAGTTTCGTAGACACTTGGCGCCTGGCGTTTCTTGGCGGTCTGTTGAGCGCGGTATGCCTCTGCAGCTGTGCCACCGGACCGGCAGGTAGTCGCCCGCCCCAGGAGGGGCTCCTAGTGCCATTCATTCCGGGTGACTCGGGCGGTTGGGAAGTCGGGCACAGTGCGGCAGACGAAGCCCACAGCGAGTCACCGAGTTTGTACGACCGGGGCAGACCGTCGAGAACTGGACGGAGTTGATCACTTGGCAGACGCTCAACAAAGCAATTGATCTAAGCAGTGTTCAGGACCAGTTTGCTGCGTATCAAGAGGACATCATGGCGCGGTGCCCGGGCTCTACAGCGGAGGTCATACGTGAATTGCCGGACGGCATCCTCTACGAGGCCCATGTCGTGAACTGTGAACAGGGTTCGGACGAACACATACTCACCCGGGTCCTTGACGGTACTTGGAACCGATTCCTCTTACAGTACGCTGTTCGCGGGGCCGTGGTGATGACGTCTGAGCGACAGACGGAGTGGATTGACAAACTAATGACATTGCAGATCTTTAGTCTTCCGTAGTGCATCTGGGAGACAGCGCTCACGCCGCCCAACGCGAGCTTGCGGTCGGACTGGGCAACAGCAAGGCGTTACGACCTTTGGTACTCTGGCATTATTCTTCTGAGCCGTAGCGAGCCGATCAGCCTGTTGCCCAGCCGCTGAAGCTCAATCCGTTGGGCGTCAACGGGAAGCACAGTGATTCAGATGTTGCGGGAAGTCGGAAGTAGGAAGCCGCTATTCCATGATAAATCTATTGGCGCTTCGCGCACGAACTTCAAAGCGGCACCACCTCCGCATACGCCACACCCGTCAAGTGCGCAATGTCCCGTTTCCACGTCGTCAGGTCGTTGGTATTGAATCCGCTGAGTTGATCGTGCCCGCAGGCGCGCGCTAGGATCTGCATGAGGTGGACCTTGGCTTCAAAGAAATTCGCCAGTTGGCGTGCTGATGCGGGGATCTCCAGACGGGCACGTAGACTCGGCTTCTGTGTGGCAATGCCCACCGGGCAGTTGTTGGTGTGGCAGGCGCGCATGCCGAGGCAGCCAATCGTTTGCAAGGCCGAGTTCGCTACAGCAATTCCGTCGGCCCCGAGCGCGAGTGCCTTCACGAAATCGGATTCGGTTCGCAGGCCACCCGTGATGATGAGTGTTACTCCGTCTGCACCGCATGCATCTAGCGGCGGGCCCGTGCCGTCGGCTCCGGGGGGAGGCGACCGTGGCGGCGGAGGATGCCGGTGATGGTGGAGGCGGCTGGGGCGCGCTCTCCGAACTGGCGCTGAAGGACTGTGTGGAGCTTGCGCCCACCCCAGACGGGGTGCTGGTCGCGGAGGCGGACGACGTCGGTCTCGATCTCGGGTGGTGTGCGGGAGGGGCTGGTATGGGGCCTTCGGGTACGGTCGGCGAGGGCGTCCGTACCCCCGTCGCGGTAGCGAGCGATCCATTTGTAGCCGGTGGCGCGGATTATGCCGAAGCGCCGGCAGAGGCGAGCGACGTTGGCGTCGGGATGGGAGGCAAGGAGGACGACTCTCTTCGGAGAAACATGGCGGTAGTAGTGTTCCAGGGCATGACAGACGAGGCGAGTGGAGTCGCCAAAGTGTCTACCATGTCCTCGTGCACTTGTCTACTATGTCTCCCGCCTATACACGTCAAGGAGGGGAAGTCCCGCCGGCCGGCGGGACGGGGTGGTCGCGACTGGGGAGATAGCTCGCGTGTTAACAAAAGAAAGAGGCGGTTCCGCAATGCGGAGCTGCCTCTTCAAGACCCCCGGTTCCACCCGGGCACTCATTGTCAGCAGCAAATAGACATGAGAAAGGCTTAGTCGCCGTACATGGCCTGGCAGGCGGCTACATCGGCTTCTCCTTCGATACGCCAGTGGGCTAGATCGAGCTTCGAGAGCTCGTAGCAGTGGCCGTCGGAGAAGACGAGAAAGTGATTGGAAGCCTCGGCGGCATCGGCAGACTTTGGAATGAGGCCGGCTACAAACGGCGCGGCGACCACGCAGGCGGCATCAAGAAGAATGGCGGCGATGAGGAGGCGTTTACGCATGCGGGGGAATGCTAGGTTCGCCGGGATTTGCTGAGAAGAGTGATCCCTCCTGTGCCAATCCCACTTCGCCATGACGGAACGGAGTAAAACTGCTCCGCAGACGAAGGGGTATTACGAACTACGGCCTCGCCGTCTCTCTTTGCGACCTAACCTTTTCGGTTTGATTAGCCAATGTGTCAAAGTGCATGTGAATCTTCTGAGCCATTGCAACACCAGCGGATTTGGCGATTTGCTCCTCGCTGGCCTCCCGCACGCCCTTCACGCTCCCGAACGCTTTGAGCAGCTTCTGTACGGTTTTCGCGCCTACGCCGGGGATGTCCATCAACTCGGAGTGCAGCGTAGACTTTTTTCTCCGCTTCCGCTGGGCGGTGATGGCGAAGCGGTGGGCCTCGTCGCGGACACGCTGGAGGAGGCGCAGGGACGACGACGTGCGCGGGATCAGCGTCGATTCGCTGCGGCCGGGTTTGAAGACCTCTTCCAGCCGCTTCGCCAGACCAACGACGGGGAAGCGGCCGTAGACCTCCACAGCCTGCAGGCTCTCCACGGCGCTGGAGAGTTGTCCTTTCCCGCCGTCTACGATAACGAGATCGGGCCACGGCCCGTTCTCCTCCAGCAAACGCGCGTAGCGCCGCTCAATCACCTCGCGCATCGACTGGAAGTCGTCCGGCTTGCCGGATTCCACTGTGCGGATGTTGTACGTCCTGTACTCCGACTTCTTCGGCTTGCCATCCACAAAAACCACGCACGAGGCCACGGTGCCGGTGCCGCCGAGGTGGCTGATGTCGAAGCACTCGATGCGGCGCGGTGGTTTGTTGAGCCGGAGGTCGCGCTGAAGTGCCTGCACCGCGTGGGGGAGCCGGTCCGCATCCTGCTTCGCCTTCTGGATCTTCCATTCCGAGACGAGCAGTTTCGCGTTCGCTTGCACCATGCGGAGCAACTCCGCTTTCTCCCCGCGCTCCGGGACTTTGAGCAGCACCTTCTTCCCACGCCCTTCCCGCAGGATGACTTCGAGCGGCTCCGGCTCCGAAACAGGCGATGCCAGGTAGGCCTCATCGGGGAAGAACGTGGCCTCCGTGTAATAATCGACTACGAAGCGCTGCATAAGGTCGGTGTCTTCCACATCATCCAGGCCACGCAGGTACTTGTGCTGACGGCCGATGATCTTACCCTCGCGCACTTTGAACAGCACGCCCACAGCCACGTTGGCATCGCGGTCCACTTCCAGGGCGAAGAGATCCCGGTCAACTTCATCGTCCGTCACAATCTTCTGCCGCCGGCTGAACTTCTCCAGCGCCTGGATGCGGTCGCGGTACTCGGCGGCTTCCTCAAACTTTTTTGCTGCGGCGAGGTCTTCCATCTCGTCCTTCAGCAGCCCAATCAGCGCCTTGGTTTTGCCGTTCAGCAGCTTTTTGATTTGCTTAATGGTCTGGTTGTAGTGCTCCTCCGTTTCGTAGCCAACACACGGCCCGGCGCAGCGCTGGATATGGTAGTCGAGGCACGTGTCGTACTTGCCCGCGTCGATGGCGGGCTGGTTGAGGTGGAGTGAGCACGTGCGCAGCTTGAAGATGTCCCGGATGGTCTTCAGCATCAGGCGCATGGCCTTCGCGTCGATGTACGGCCCGAAGTACTGCGAGCCGTCGCGGAGGACGCGCCGGGTGGGGAAGATGCGCGGGAAGCGTTCGTTCTTGATGCAGATGAACGGGTAGGTTTTGTCGTCGCGGAGATCGACGTTGTAGCGTGGCTTGAGTTGTTTGATGAGGTTGTTTTCGAGGATGAGCGCCTCGGCCTCGGTATCGGTTACGATCACCTCCACGTCTTCGATTTTGCGGATCATGATGGCCAACCGCCCGTCATGCGCCCGCGATGCGTGGAAGTAGCTCCGCACCCGGTTGCGCAGGTTCTTCGCCTTCCCCACGTATAGCACCTTGCCCTCGGCGTCCTTGTGCTGGTAGACGCCGGGCCTCCTCGGAAGGTGCTTGAGCTTTTCGGCGAGGGCGCCGCTGGGCGAGAGCAGTCTGTCGGTCATGGTGTGATGGTACTCAACATCTTTCCGGGAACCGCATTTTTGCGACCGGTTTACGCTCTTGCCATTGTGCAGGTCCAACAAATCGTGCAGAGCCAACAAGTAGACGCTTCATGAAACAGAGCAACGAAAACGATTCTCATAGCTGACCAGTACTTCTATGAGCAAGTTCGAGCCGTCATATTTCTTTTGCTTCAGAAGATGCTAGTTCCTATGTTATGCTCAAAGCGGCTTCGTTTCGAGGCCGTGGATTCCACACTCACAACCTCCATCAGGCTCATGAAACGCTTTTCACTACTTTTTGCCGTCGGATTGGGCTTCACCCTGCTCGCACCCGGCCTCTTGGCGCAACCAACGTGTCCCCCCGGGGAGACACCGGTTGTCTTCAACCTAGCCATTGACGGTGGTGACCCTACCTCCGTGCAACGGCTTTTTCGCGCTGACCCTTGGGACGTCTGCGGGGCTACCGACGGCACGGCTAACTTCGGTGTCGGGCCCTATAGCTACGACATTATTGCGCTGAACAACATTACCGGCGCTTCGCAGTGCGTTGTTGTTGCAGTCGATCCGCTTCTGTGTGTTGGCGGGGGCGGGGGTTCAGGTACGAGCTTCCTGACGGCGGGCATTTTCTCGCCGGCAGCCAATACAGCCGACTGGTCGATCAACGGTCTGGCTGATATCGGCGCCAGCCCATCCGTACTGAAGGAGTTTTCGGCAGATGTTCCTCCAGGGCCGTTCGAGATCGCGATCATTGAGGCCACGTCCACTGGTGGATGTGACGCCTATATCGTCTATGCTTGCGACGCGTACATTCCTGTCGAGCTCGTCTCCTTCGACGCTACGATCGACGGCTCGGACGTGATGCTCCGCTGGGAAACCTCTTCCGAGACCAACAACTCGGGCTTCGAGGTCCAGATGATGGGCGCCGGCGACTGGGAGGCTCTCGGCTTCGTGGAAGGACATGGTACGACGACGGAAGTGTATGTGTACCACTACGTAGTCGCGGATGTGACCCCGGGCGCGTATACGTTCCGCCTCAAGCAGATCGACTTCGACGGCGGCTACGACTACAGCCCGGAGATCGAAGTGACCATCGAGGTTGTCGGTACGCACCACCTTACCAATGCGTATCCGAACCCGTTCAATCCGCAGAGCCAATTCGAATTTGTTGCCGCGCAGGACCAGCACGTTTCCGTCGTGCTGTTCAACACGCTCGGCCAGCAGGTCGCGGTTCTATTCGATGGAAACGCGTCGGCCAACCAGGCCCAGATCGTCTCGATCGCGGGCTCTGACCTCGCAAGCGGCGTTTACATTGTGCGCCTCTTAGGCGAGCGATTCGTTGATGCCTTCAGCGTAACGCTGATGAAGTGATGGCACGCTAACGTGCCATCATCCTGAATCCCGCAAAGCGGGATGAAGGATCTCCTGCACCGTACTTGTCGGGGGATCTCTCAACGATTAACCGGAAGGCCAGGGCGAATCGTCGCTCTGGCCTTCACTTGTAAATGAAATCAGAGGATCGAATAATCAGAATTAAGCAAGCAGATGCGTAGCGATCATTGATGCGAATGCTTTAGGGTCCACACTCCGGATCGGATGATCCACACCCGGCAATACCGCCAGGCTAGCGGTCGGCAACGTCGAGTATAGCATGAGGGAATGGCGCAGGGGGAAGAACCGGTCACTATCGCCGGTACTCACAAGCGTAGGATGGGCGATGGAAGCCAGATCGTCCTGGTCGAACTGACGGGCGGGGAGGGCTTCCGTGAACGAGATCATCCGCCGGACGAGATCCTGCCAATGCTCGGTGCCATGTGTTTCGGCGAGGCGCCGCGCCCAGAAGGAATCGGGAGCGGCGAGCGCCGATCTCATGACGCCGACCATCTGGTCGGCCTCCGACTGAATCCACTGCACGTTGTGGGCGTGGATGGCAAGGCGGTCGAACCGCTGCGGATGTTTGTGAGCAGCGAAAAGCACCACACCACCGCCTAACGAGAAGCCGAACACGTGCGTAGTCTCAACGTCAATGGCGTCCAGCAGGGCGAGAACATTGTCGGCGAAGACCTCCAGAGTTAGCGCGTGGCCCTCGAACGAATCGGACCTTCCGTGCGCCATGAAATCGAGCGCATAGACGCGGAAGTCCTTTTCCCAAATGCGGGTGAGGCGGCGCGTCTCCATTTCCGTAGAGCCGAGAGCGGCGTGGAGCACCACGAGCGGCGGGGCATCCTCCGGCCCGCTGACAAACGCGGCCAGCTTGCCGTCCTTGAAAGGAACTGCCAGGTGCGTCGGCTCGACCGATTGGCATAACTCTACCAGTACGCCGCCGGTACTCTTGGGGTGGATGAAGACTACCCGTTTGCCGTCGGCGCCGAGCTTGGGTTCGTCGGCGAGGAGGCGGAAGCCGAGCGAAGCGAGCCTGGTCATCTCCGCCTCGATGTCATCCACCTCGAATGCAATATGGTGGAGGCCCGGCCCGCGCTTTTCAAGAAACGCGGCCACCGGAGATTCCGGCTGAATCGCCTCAAGGAGCTCCAGCTTGGGCGACGCGCCGACCTCCCCGCCATCCCCGATGAAATACGTCTGCAGACCCTCGTGCTCAACGGGCTCAATCTTGTAGGGCTTCGCGCCAAGCAATCGCTCAAACAAAGCAACGGCCTCCGAGGCGTCGGTAACGGCGATGCCGAGATGTTCGAGCGTGAATCGTGACAACGGGAGAATGGAGTGCAGCGAGAGGATTCACGTAATCACGTAATCACGTAATCACGTTTCGCCGCCGAAACTACCGATTCGCGTCGTAGTCTGAGCCCCATGCTCTTGTACCTCCACCACGACCACGGGCCGAACGATGCTGGCGCCGATAACGCGAGTGTTCAGCGGATGGCCATGCGTGCGAGCCTCGCCGTGGCCGTCCTCATGCTCGTGGGCAAGCTGTGGGCCTACTTTATCACCGGCTCTACCGCCATTCTCTCGGACGCACTCGAATCCGTCGTCCACCTTGGCGCGACGGCCATGGCGGGCTTCAGCCTGTGGTATGCGGCCCAGCCGCCGGATCGGCAGCATCCGTACGGGCACGGGAAGATCGCGTACTTCTCGTCGGGCTTCGAGGGCGCGATGATCCTTCTCGCGGCCGTGTTCATTCTGATCGAAGGCACGAAGGCCCTAATCTTGGGGCCGGAGTTGCAACAACTCGGCACGGGGCTTCTGATCACAGGCACGCTCGGCCTCATCAACCTTTTCCTCGGCCTATACCTCGTCCGCACCGGGCGAAAGACGAATACGCTGGTCCTTGTGTCGAACGGCCGACACGTGCTGACGGACATGTGGACGAGCCTCGGTGTCCTCGTCGGCGTAGGCCTGGTTTATGTGACCGACATTCTCTGGCTCGATCCCGTCGTCGCCATCCTTCTGGGCCTGAACATTATGCGGACGGCCTTCGGGCTCATGGGCACGGCCTATAGTGGCCTGATGGAAAGCGTCAATCCAGAAGAATCGGGGAAAGTGCTTGAGGCCCTGGAGAAGGCGAAGGCAGAAGGCAAGATCGACGGCTACCATCAACTCCGCCACCGCCGCGTGAACGATCAGGTGTGGATTGAAGCCCACTTCATCATGCCGGACAGCCTCTCTCTGCGAGAAGCCCACCGACGCGCTACGCTCGTCGAGTCGGTGCTGGACAATTTGTTCGAGGATGACATCGTGCAGGTCACCTCGCACCTCGAGCCTGCCTCGCACGAGCATCCGAAAAAGCACACGCACGCGTTGCCGGATTCGTTATCTGGGGAGGGTTGAAAGGTTGCGGGTTAGAAGGTTGAGGATTGTTGGTCGAGCATGCATTCGCACCTTGAAGAACCTGTAACCTTCCAATCTTCAACCTGTAACTGATAAAATGCGCATCGCGGTCATCGGCGGCACAGCATCGGGGCCGGCAGCGGCGGCGGAGGCCGTGCGGGCGAATCCGGAAGCAGAGGTCGTGCTGTACGAGCAGGGGTCGCACGTCAGTGTGGGCGCGTGCGAGATCCCGTACTTCGTGGCCGATCAGATTCCTGAGGCGTCCACTCTGGAGATCCTCACGCCCGAGCAGTTCGAGGAGACACGTGGGGCGGCCGTTCGTGTACGGCATCGGGTGGAGGCCATCGAACCCGAGAAGGGCAGGCTGGTTGTGGAATCCCTCGTGCATGGAAGCAGGCACGAGGAGCCGTTCGACCGGTTCATCCTTGCCACAGGAGCCCACGCGCGTCGGCTGGGTGTGGACGGAGAGGATGCCGGCGGGGTGTTTACCGTGCGCGGATTGGAAGATGCCGTTGCCGTTAAGAACTGGTTGGAGTCCGAACCAGTCCAACACGTTGTGATTGTTGGCGGCGGATTCGTGGGTGTAGAGATGGCCGAGGCCATGCGCCACCGTGGCCTCCGCGCGACGATTCTCGATCCGAGCGGCCGGGTGCTCCGAGGTGTGCTCTCCGACGGTATGGCCGGCCCGATGATGGAAGCTATCCACACTGCCGGTGTCGCAGTTCGAGCCGAGCGCGTGAGCCGCATAGAAACTGACGGGCACGGCCGCGTGGCCTTCATACGAACCGACAAGGGCGAGAAAATCGGTTGCCAGGCCGTGATCGTGGGGATTGGCATCGAGCCGCGAACCGAACTGGCAAAATCCGCGCGCGTCAAGATTGGGATGACCGGTGGCATTGCAGTCGATGACCAGATGCGAACGAGCCAACGCCACGTCTGGGCGTGCGGCGACGGCATCGAAGTGCCGCGTGTTGTGGATGGAAAAAAGATCCTCTGGCCGTTGTCGCCCATCGCGCGGAGAACCTCGCGCGTGGCCGCGCGGAATGCCGCCGGCGCCAAACCTGCCGACAGTTTTGCTAGCGTCACGCCATCCGTGGCCGTGCGCGCATTTGGGATTGAAGGTGCGGCTGTTGGGCTGACGCTAGAGGATGCACAAACCTCCGGCTTCGACGCCGAGGCGATCGAAATCAAGCACTGGTCGCGTGTGAGCACCATGCCGGGTGCGAAACGCCTCCACGTGAGCTACGTGGTGGAGCGGGGGAGTGGGCGCCTGCTTGGTGGGTCGTTAGTTGGAGAGGAGGGAGCGGCCCTGCGCGCCAATGTGCTCGTGCCGTGGATTCGACACGGCGTTGCCGTGCGCGAGATTGTGGAGGAAATGGACCTCATCTACAACCCGCCCCTCGCTCCGGCCATCGACGCGCTTCGTGTTGCTGCTTCGGCTGCGATGCGGGCCATCAACAAGTCGAAAAAGAGCGCGCGATGAGTGTGGAAAGCTCGCGCCCGCACACAGCCCGGGCGGAAGCAGTTCGGCAGCTCATCCGTGTGGAGCGCGATAGGGCGCACATAGCTTGGCTTGATGCCGACTTCGACGATCCCCGAGATGCACGCCTCGTCTCCGATCTCGTGGCCGGCGTGACGCGTCTGCGGCGGTGGCTCGATTTCCTCATCACGCACTTCTACCACGGCGACATCAACGCACTCGACACCTCCATCCGGCAGGTACTGCGGATTGGCCTGTATGAACTGCTGGAGCGTGGCACCCCGCCTCACGCGGCGGTTTCGGAAGCCGTGGATACGGCAAAAACGGTTCGAGGCAAGGGAGCGTCTGCTCTCGTAAACGCGGTATTGCGTGCCGCGGTGCGGACCATCGAAGCCAACGAGTTGCCCATCCCCGACACCGGCAAGCCCGTTCGTGACCTCGCCATCCGCCATTCGCATCCCACATGGCTGGTGCGCCGCTGGCTGGATCGGTTCGGGGAGGAGGAGACCGTTGCCCTCCTCAAATCAAACAACGCTCGTCCGTCGTACGGCCTTCGTATCAACGTGCTACGCACGACGCTTGGGGATTTGGGGAAGCGGCTGGATGATCTGGGAGTGGCCTGGCGGCCATCAGAGTACCTGGATGACTTCGTTGTCGTCGAGCAGCTTCAACCGATCATCCGGGCAGGATTACTGGCGGAGGGTCTTTGCGCCGTTCAGGATGAAGCCGCCGGGCTCGTCGTCCGCATCCTGGCTCCGCCGCCCGGCGAGACGATCCTGGACGGGGCAGCCGCGCCGGGCGGGAAGGCCCTCTACGCAGCACAATTGATGGGCAACGAGGGGCGTATCGTTGCGGTCGACCTCCACGAAGCCCGCACTCGACTTATCCGCAAGGCTGCGGAGGAGCACAGTTTCTCTATCATCGAGCCCCAGACAGCAGACCTCCGTGCCGCCACGTTCGACACACAGTTTGACCGAGTCCTCCTCGACGCCCCGTGCTCCGGTCTTGGCGTTCTTGCCAAACGCGCCGATCTACGCTGGCGGGCCAATCCGGAGAAGATTGAGGAGCTTGTTGCTCTGCAAGACGAGCTTCTTAATGCCGCTGCCCGTCACGTTCGGCCGGGTGGCCTCCTTGTGTATTCCACGTGCACGATCGCGCCGGAAGAGAATGGCGAGCGTGTACGGGCGTTTCTGGAGCGACACTCGACCTTTTCGATTGAGCCGGTATCGGACGCTGCTCCGATGTCGATGCGAACGGAGGAAGGGTTTTTTGCCACATTTCCGCATATTCATAGGATGGACGGAGCGTTTGCCGTGCGCCTCCGAAAGGCATTGGGAGGAGATGCAGGCATGGAACATCCGAATATTCCGTCGGTCAGCTAGAAAAGGCTTGCTCTGAAGCCTTCTTTTCCCGATGTTTGCAGCGCTACTCTTCAAGCAAACACAACCGCATCGGCAAAGGCTACCCCTCGTTCGTCTCTTAATTATCCGCGCGAACCATGCTGCCGATCAGGAATCCCTTCAGGCTATCTCTCGCTGTTGCCGCGTTTTCGCTGGCGTTTCTGCCCCAACAGACCCGAGCTCAGGACGTAGTTAAGTACGGCGCCGACTTTCTTGCCGGCGGCGTAGGCGCCCGCGCGTTGGGCATGGGCGGTGCGTACGTAGGCCACGCGAACGACGTCACCTCCGGCTACTGGAACGTAGCCGGCCTGCAGGCCCTCAACTATCCCGAAGCGGCGTACATGCACGCCGAGCGCTTCGGCGGCATCGTTTCGTTCGATTACGGCGCTTTTGCCTTTCCGATTACCGCACGCTCGACGGTCGGGATCTCGTTTTTCCGCAGCGGCGTGGACAACATCGCCAACACGTTGGCCGCGTTCAATCCGGATACCGGCCTCCCGCGACCGAACCCGGAGAACTACATCACCTATTTCTCCGCCGCCGACTACGCCTTCTTTGTTTCGTACGCTCGCCGCCTGCGCGAGAACCTATCAGTGGGCGTGACCGGCAAGATCATCCGGCGCACCATCGGCGATTTTGCCAGTGCGTGGGGGTACTCGTTCGACATCGGCGCGCAGTACAAGATTGGGCGGCTTCAGTTGGGGCTGAATCTGCAGGATGCCACCAGCATGATCCAGTCCTGGTCGGTCAAACAGAGCGAGTTCGT
>JADFQN010000003.1:50000-51469 GCA_022561755.1 Bacteroidota bacterium | reverse complement strand
ATTGCAAGCAGGGGGTCCTCGGTTCGAGTCCGAGTAACTCCACCAGTTCTGTTCTTTTCTCGTATTGGAGTTTTGATTGGAAGATCACTTGCTGCTAATCGCGCCCTATCGGGATTGCAAGCAGGGGATCCTCGGTTCGAGTCCGAGTAACTCCACACGTCATCGCTTTTTACTTAGCGTAATGGAGGCCTTCAATGGCCTCGGGCGATGAGCCGGTTCCTTCCCGAACCCGGGAGCCCGGCACGTTCATTGACATACTGATAGCCGTAGTAGAATCGAATACAGGGTATGATTCGGCCAGGCCTTCGGGCAGGGTTGAGTTCTATCCGTCGAGCAATACACCGAGAGTCTGAATACTCTAGTAGGCACTAACAAGCCTCGTAGTGAGGTTTAAGTTAGTAAGAGCAATTGGTGGATGCCTTGGCACGAGAAGGCGATGAAGGACGTGATAAGCTGCGATAAGCCGCGGGGAGGGGCAAATACCCTTAGATCCGCGGATTTCCGAATGGGAAAACCTGGTACCGTGAAGCGGTATCATCTTCAGCTGAATACATAGGCTGTTGAGGCCAACCCGGGGAACTGAAACATCTAAGTACCCGGAGGAAAGGAAAACAATAGTGACTCCCCAAGTAGCGGCGAGCGAACGGGGACTAGCCCAAACCGGAAGCGTTTAGGCGCTTTCGGGGTTGTAGGGCCCGCATTACGGTGATCTGCAAGTCGAAGTCGAAATAGCCTGGAAAGCTATACCACAGAAGGTGATAGTCCTGTAGGCGTAAGGCGCGCAGCACCGCGGTGTCCCTGAGTACCACGGGACCGGAGAAATCCTGTGGGAATCTACCAGCACCATCTGGTAAGGCTAAGTACTCTCTCGTGACCGATAGTGAACCAGTACCGTGAGGGAAAGGTGAAAAGCACGCCTAATAGGCGAGTGAAATAGTACCTGAAACCAATTGCTTACAAGCAGTGGGAGCTCCCGCCCCGGCCTCGGCCGGGGCATCAGTGGGGTGACCGCGTGCCTTTTGCATAATGAGCCTACGAGTTACTCCTCTCTGGCAAGGTTAAGGCGTTCAGCGCCGAAGCCGAAGCGAAAGCGAGTCTGAACAGGGCGTATAGTCAGAGGGGGTAGACGCGAAACCAGGTGAGCTACCCATGGCCAGGTTGAAGTACCGGTAAAACGGTATGGAGGACCGAACGGGTGTCTGTTGAAAAAGGCTCCGATGAGCTGTGGGTAGGGGTGAAAGGCCTATCAAACCTGGAAATAGCTCGTACTCCCCGAAATGTATTTAGGTACAGCGTCGTCCAATAGTGTGCCGGAGGTAGAGCACTGATTGGGCTAGGGCCCTTCACCGGGTACCGAACCCAGACAAACTCCGAATGCCGGTCACATGTTAGATGGCAGTGAGGGCGCGGGTGATAAGATCCGTGTCCGAGAGGGAAACAACCCAGATCGTCGGCTAAGGCCCCAAAGT
>JADFQN010000003.1:0-47500 GCA_022561755.1 Bacteroidota bacterium | reverse complement strand
TGCTCGCGTACTGGACATCCCGGCGGACGTCTCCGTGACCATCGAACATCTAACGCTCAGGTACGGCTCAGGCGTCGACCCCACCCCGCCTTCGGATCAGATTGGAGGTGGCCTCCTCCGGAATGCGGGAACCGTGGCCATTACGGATGTGACCCTCACGCAGGGAAATCATCGCTGCCAGAGCTCATGGTGCGGGCCGGGAGGCGCCATCCGCAACAGGCCAGGCGGTACCCTCATACTTATCGACTGCGATGTAGTTGACAACAAAAGTGAGTTGGGTGGCGGCGGCGGCATTTACAATGAGGGGGAGGCGATCATCGAGAATTGTACGATTTCTGACAACGAGGATATCTGGCAATCCTCAGGCGGGGGGATCTACAACAAGTTCGGCGCTACACTCACCCTCATCAACAGCTCGCTTAGTGGCAATCGCGCAGGCGATGGGGGGGCTGACTTTGCACACGGAGGCGGGTTGTTCAACGATGGAACCGCAACCATCATCGGCGGCGAGATACGGTTGAACACGTCCGGCTACGGCATATTCAATGACAGAGGCGGGCACGGAGGCGGTATCTACAACGACGGCGACCTCTTCATTCAGGGCACCGTCATCGCGGATAACGAGACGCTGAGCGGCTCGGACCCCAAGAACAGTGGCCATGCCCGAGGAGCAGGCATCTACAACGACACCGGCAACGTGTTGGTAATTAGCGAGGCCTCCATTGTTGGGAACAGAACGGGAAGCGGGGATAGCGAGAATCCGGGTATGTGCGGAAACGGCGGCGACGGCGCGGGCATCTTCAATGCCGGTTCGTTGACCATGACCGACACAACCATCGAAGACAACATTACTGGAGATGGTGGAGAATGTGACGAAAACACGCGGGGTGGGCACGGTGGCGGGCTGTATAGCAGTGGAAACGCGACTATTGACAGAACCTCGATTCGTCAAAATGAAACCGGACTCGGCTACAATCTCGGAGGCGCGCGCGGGGATGGAGGAGGAATCCACGTAGCCGCAGACGGTACTCTTGAACTGAACGCAAGCACGGTGAACGGGAACGATGGCGGACGAGGAGGAGGGATTCACACAGCGGGTTTCTCCTTGATCCAAAACACAACCATCAGTGCTAACACATCAAAAGACACCATCACTGGGCCGGCTCACGCCTCCGGTCTCTTAAATATCGGGGAATTGGACCTTGTTGCAAGCACGATAACAGCGAACGACGGGCTGGGGAATTCGATACCTGGGTTCTCGAATCAGAGCTTTGCGCGCTTGAAAGGCAACATCATTGCAGACAACATCGGGCTCGACTGCAAGGACGACAACCTCAACCCGCCCCGAGGGATTGAATCACTGGGCTACAACCTCATCGGCCGCCCCAATGACGATTCCGCGTATGGTTGCATCGAAGCCTTTCCTCCCGGCCTTCCCAACGCGAACAATGACTGGGTCGGCACCGACGCGGTACCGCTCGATCCGCTGCTTGGCCCCCTCGCCAACAACGGCGGCCCTACCCTCACCCACGCGCTGCTCGAAGGAAGCCTGGCCATTGATAACGGTAGCTGCACCGATCTCAACGGCCGGCCCATCGAAACGGACCAACGTGGTTATCTCCGCATCGCGCCGTGCGATATCGGGGCGTTTGAACTGGGCGGCATCGTCACAACTTCAGAGCCATCCGCCACACCGGACACCCATCTCCTCTCGCTCGTCTATCCCAATCCATTCAACCCGACTGCACGGTTCACACTTTGGGTTGAGCAGTCGCAGTATGTGTCGATATCGCTCTACGACATGGTCGGCCGAGAAGTAAGTGTGCTGCACGACGGCGTACTGGCCGAGGACACACTGCACGAGTTTGAGATTGACGGCACGCGGTTGCCGAGTGGAATCTACTTCGTTGTTGTTCATGGCGAGGAGTTCAGTGGTCAACTGCGCGTGACGTTGATTAAGTAGACCGCACGTTACTTTCGTTGCAGAGATTCGTCATCTACAAGTAACCGCACCGTCGTACCTTCCGGCGCCCGATATTTCCGCGCCTGTGAAGCCCATCCTCTGCAACTACTACGTCACGTACCGCTGCAACGCGACGTGCAGCTTCTGCGATATCTGGGAGCAGCCGTCGCCGATGGTGGACCTGGATGACGTTGCACAAAACCTGGACGACCTGCGCCGAATGGGAGTGCGGATTATCGACTTTACGGGCGGCGAGCCGCTCCTCCACACGCAGATCGGAGACCTGCTACAGTTGGCAAAGGATCGGGGCTTCCTAACCTCGATTACGACGAACGGACTCCTCTACCCAAAGCGTGCGAAAGCGCTACGCGGGCTGGTAGATCTCCTCCACTTCTCGATCGACTCGCCCATCCCGCACGAGCACGATGCTTCACGGGGTGTGCGCCTTTTCGGCAAGCTGATGGAGTCGATTGAAGTGGCCCTGGAATTGGGCGAGCGGCCCGACATGCTGTTCACCGTCACCAACGAGAACGTCCACCACCTCGATACGATCTACGAAACCATCAGCCGCCCCAACAAGCTGGTTCTCATCATGAACCCGCTGTTCGAGTACAACGGGTTGGGGGATGTCTTGGCCGAGGACGTGATGGCCAGGGTGCGGAAGTTTGGCAAAAAGGCCTACACGTACCTAAATCCCGCCTTTCTAACGCTCCGCGCCCGTGGCGGCAACGACCCGGAGAAACCGATCTGTAAAGCCGTGACAACCACGGTGGTCATCTCGCCGTTCAACGAGCTCGTTCTTCCCTGCTACCACGCAGGCATGGAGAAGCTGCCCATTGAGGGCAAGCTTTACGACCTCTGGCAGTCCGACCGCGTGACGTGGCACCGCAAGATGGAGGGTCGCCACGAGGTGTGCCGGGGCTGTACCGTGAATTGCTACTTCGAGCCGAGCATGGCCACGACGCCCACGAGCAGCTACTTCTGGGAGGCCATCCCTTCCAAAACCCGCTACGCGTGGACCAAGTTTGTCGTGCAGCGAATGAGCAAGCGGCTCGGGCCAAAGAAAGCGCGATTGCCAGACATCAGCGAGTACTTGGCGAAATCGGAACAAGCTCTGTCACAGCCATCAGGTGATGGTGCAATGCCTGAGATGATCGGGCTGCCGGTGCTGAAGAGCTAGCTAATCCTCATACCGCCGCATCGCCCAGCGGCTGAGTCGTGCAGTCTCGGACTGGCCGTTTGAGTACGCTGAAGCTGATTCGCTCTCCATCGCGATGAGCCCGGCGGCCACGGCGGCCACGCGCTCCATGTCCGCTGAAGGCGCGAGGTCTTCCGGCGTGAAGTGATCCGCGACGAATCCTGTGTCGAAGTCGCCGCTCCGAAACGCCTCGTTCTGCATTACAAACCGGCAGAACGGGATCGTGGTCTGCACGCCGGCGATGTCGTATTCCGCCAACGCCCGGTCCATCCGCGAGATGGCTTTCTCGCGTGTCGGCGCCCACGCGCAGAGCTTCGAGATCATCGGATCGTAGAAGACAGGCACCTCGTCGCCTTCTTCCACGCCCGCATCCACGCGAATCCCGAATCCCGACGGCTGCCGGTGGCGGAGCAATGGACCCGGATCGGGGAGGAAGCCGGCTACCACGTCCTCTGCGTACACGCGGCACTCGACGGCGTGGCCGTGAATCGATAGATCCTCTTGCGCGTAGCCCAATGGCTCGCCTTCGGCGATGCGGATTTGCTCGGCGACGAGGTCGAGGCCGGTGATGAGTTCCGTTACGGGATGCTCCACCTGCAGGCGCGTGTTCATTTCGAGGAAGTAGAACTCCCCATTGTCATATAAAAACTCAACGGTGCCCGCCCCCACGTAGTCGCACGCTCTTGCAGCCTTGACGGCGGCCTCTCCCATCGCCGCGCGCTGTTCGGTGGTGAGTACCACGCTCGGCGCTTCCTCTATCACCTTCTGATGCCGTCGTTGGATGGAGCACTCCCGCTCGAACAGATGAACAACGTTGCCGTGCATATCAGCAAGCACCTGAATCTCGATGTGACGCGGCCCCGTCAGGTACTTCTCGATGTACACGCGGTCGTCGCCGAAGGCGTTACGAGCCTCGTTCCGGGCTCCTCGCAACGCCGACTCTAAATCCTCCGGCTTCTCCACGATGCGCATTCCCTTTCCTCCGCCACCCGCAACCGCCTTCACCAGCACTGGATAGCCTATCTCCTCGGCGGCGGTCGCCGCTTCAGCGCCATCTTCAATCGCGTTCGACGTGCCCGGCGCCATCGGGACGTTGGCCCGCTGCATCAGCAGGCGGGCCTGCGTCTTGTCGCCCATCGTGCGGATGGCGTTCGGCGGCGGACCGACGAACGTGATGCCCGCAGCGGCGCACGCTTCAGCAAACTCTGCATTCTCTGACAGAAAACCGTATCCGGGATGGATGGCATCCACATCGACCGCCTTCGCTACCTCCAGGATCTTTTCCTGCACGAGGTAGGATTCGGTGGATGCCGCCGGACCCACCAGATAGGCCTCATCCGCCATCCGAACGTGCAGCGCGGTCCGATCCGCCTCCGAATAAACCGCGACGGTTCGGATGCCTCGCTCTTTGCACGTCCGCATAACGCGGACGGCAATCTCGCCCCGGTTGGCGATAAGGAGCTTACGGATGGGTTGCGGCATACTTGTTCGGCTTGGATTGTTAAACTAATGGCTGGGTCGAATATCTGTCCCTCACTCTGTCCCTCTCCCAAAGGGAGAGTGGATTTTCTAGTGTTGTATGTGCCAGTGTGAGACCTCAATCTCGTCTCAACATCACAAGCAGTGTCTCTGCAACTCGATTTGGCTCGCGGATCACCTCGCTGCTTCGAAACCGTAGGACGCGAAGGCCCAGCGCTTCCACGTACTCTTGCCGCTCGCGGTCGTATTCGGCGCGTGCGGGATTATCGTGGACGCTTCCGTCTAATTCGACAGCAAGCTTCGCCTCAGAGCAGTAGAAGTCAAGTATATATGGCCCGATACTGCGTTGGCGACGAAACTTGAACCCACAGAGTCGCCGGTCACGTACGATGCGCCACATATTCTGTTCAGCAGGAGTAGAATTCGCCCTGAGCGCCCTACGACGCTCACGAACTCGGGGGTCGTTCAAGAATGGATTATCCATAGTACAATCATACGCACCGACGTGCTGAGCATGAATTTTCTTTCTGAAGGCCCTCTCCCTTTGGGAGAGGGATAGGGTGAGGGCGACACACACGAACAGCTACTAATTGTCCGAACGACCTTCACAAGCTAGTTGCCTTCTTCAAGCACTAAGCAGCCGGTACAACACCGAATGAACTGCCCTGTTCGCGCGCCCTGCATTGAGGTACAGCGATCGGCCGTCCGGTAGGCCAACACGAAGGCCGTTGATGTAGCGCTCTACTGTACCCAGCGAGCGCAGGTAGTACGCGATGGGTTCTCGGTTCGCGGGTGCGAGGATCAACCGTTTGTTTGTCAGCACAATGCGCCCCTCGTACCGCTTGCCGTGAAGAGCCTTTCGGGGGATACGAAGGCGATACGTTTCCCCTCTAATCAGCCATGCCCTGTGCGCACTTAGCAGAACCCGAAGCCTCGCGTAATTGAGCCGTTGCCATTCACCGGGTGTCTGGTAGTGACCGATTTCACCGGGCAGCAACCGAAACCAGACGTCAACTCTCGGTAGCGGGCCGGTGTGGATGGCCCAGGTTTGTGCGGCCTGCTCCAGGAGATCCTCAACGTGCCGAGGGACCTTCATGCCAAACTCGTCTTCGAGTGCTTCGATCTCCTTTCGTTCGTCCGGCGATAGCATTCCGTCGCAGAGAGCATGGGCCACGGCGACGAGCAGCTTCTCGCGGGCCATCGTCTCGTACGTCCCCTCCGCGAGATCGGGATCGAGGCCGAGCGTGTGCTGCAGTTTGTACAGCAGAAGCCTCTCCTCAAGGGTCACGCAATCGTCGGAGAGCACGTCGGAGACCGTGCGGCCGAACGCGCGCTCGTGAACGGGTTGCAGGTCGCCGGTCGACAGGTGCAGCGTGTCCGCCAGATGAGCCAGAAACCCTCGTTCGTGCTCGGCCAAGTCCCCGTTATCCAGGCAGTGATCGAGGTACGTGGCGTAGAGGCCCCGGCGCTCGGCGGCAAACGCCTCGTACAGGTCTACGCCGTGCGCGCGGCCGATGCGCTGTACATCCGCCGGGCCGTAGTCGTGGATGGACTCGGCAGCCGCGATGAGGTTGTGGAGCTCCACCCACGCGTTCCATTTCGGCTGCATGCCGAGGGCGCGGTCGAGCCGCTCCGGCTCGTCGTACTCGAGGAGGTCGAAGGGTAGCACGGCGCTAGGAGTCGGTCTGACTCAGAGATTCGCTTCGAGGCGAGCGGGGAATCGAGAACATTTTTCGGTCTTTTGAGGCGCATAGTGGCGCTAGGCAACGAAAAAGAGCGGGGAAATGGGCCGGTTCACGGCCGCCACAGTAGAATCGCTCTGAGTCAGACAGACTCCAAAGTCAGACTAGAACTTCCGCCTTCCTCGCCATCATCGCACGCTTGCGGTCGTGAGGATTGAGGTGCCGCTTCCGGAGGCGCAGCGATTTCGGCGTGGCCTCAATCAACTCGTCGTCGCGGATGAACTCGATGGCCTCCTCCAGCGAGAGCAACCGTGGCGGGTCCATCTTGACGAAGAAGTCGGCGCTGGCTGCGCGGTGGTTCGTCAGCTTCTTTTCTTTGGTGATGTTGGCCTCGAGATCCTCGTCGCGGGCATTTTCGCCGATAATCATCCCGCCGTACACCACATCGCCGGGTGCGACGAACAACTGCCCGCGCTCCTGCAGGTTTACCACCGAGTAGCCCGTCACCTTGCCGTACCGGTCGGCCACGAGGGCGCCGGAGGCGCGGTGCGTGATCGGGCCGGCCCACGGACGGTAGCCGTCGAACAAGTGGGTGAGAAGCCCGGTGCCTTTCGTGTCGGTGAGGAACTCGGTACGGTAGCCGATGAGGCCGCGCGCCGGGATCTCGAACTCCATACGGACGCGCCCCGAGCCGTGGTTGACCATCTGCACCATCTGGCCCTTGCGCGTGCCCAGTTTTTCGATGACGACGCCCATGAACTCCTCGGCCACGTCGATGGTAACACGCTCGAACGGCTCGTGCTTCTTGCCGTCGATTTCCTTCGTGATCACCTGCGGCATGCCCACGGCGAACTCAAAGCCCTCGCGGCGCATCTGTTCGATGAGGATGGCAAGCTGAAGCTCCCCGCGACCAAAGACGAGGTGCCGATCCGGCGTCTCGGTTTCTTCAATGCGCAGGGCCAGGTTGGATTCCCCTTCTCGCCGAAGACGGTCCTTCAGGTTGCGTGACGTAACGAACTTGCCCTCACGGCCTGCAAACGGCGAATCGTTGACCCGAAACTCCATCGACAGCGTGGGCTCATCAATATGGAGCGCCGGAAGCGGCTGTGGGTTCTCGGCATCCGCGACGGACTCGCCGAGGCTGATGCCCTGCATCCCTCCGATGTGGACTATTTCGCCTGGCGTGGCCTCCGTCACGGGCACGCGATCTAACCCTTCATTGACAAACAGCGCGGTCACCTGCGCGGGTTTCTGTGATCCGTTGCGGCCGCAGATCACCACGCGCTGTTTCTCACTGAGGGTGCCATTCACGACCCGGCCTATGGCCATCGGGCCGAGGTAGGAGTCCGGCTTGATGTCGGTCACCAGTACCTGCAACGGCCCATCAACGTCGCCTTCCGGCGCCGGGATACTGTCGACGATGGTGTCGTAGACCGGCTTGAGATCACCCAGTGGTTGGCTCAGATCCATCGTGCATTGGCCTTCCCTGGCGACCGAGTAGATCACCGGAAAATCGATCTGGCGGTCGTCGGCATCGAGGTCTATAAAAAGGTCGTACACCTCGTTTAATACTTCCTCAGGGCGGGCGTCATGCCGGTCGATCTTGTTGATCACCACGATGGCGGGCAAGCGCAGATCGAGCGCCTTCGAGAGCACAAAGCGTGTCTGCGGCAGCGGGCCTTCGGCGGCATCAACGAGCAACAACACGCCGTCCACCATGCGCAGGGTCCGTTCCACCTCGCCCCCAAAGTCTGAGTGGCCGGGCGTATCCACAATGTTGATTTTGTAGTCTCCGTAGCGCACGGCCGTGTTTTTGGCCATGATGGTGATGCCCTTCTCCCGCTCGAGGTCCATCGAGTCCATCACGCGCTCTGCCACGTTCTCGTTATCGCGGAAGGTGCCGCTCTGCCACAGGAGCGCGTCCACGAGCGTCGTTTTGCCGTGGTCCACGTGGGCGATGATGGCGATGTTGCGGATGGATTCCTGCTGCATGGTGCTCCTTACGTAAACTAACTTGGGCGCATAGCAATGCGCCCGTACAGAACAGATAATTTATCCAAACCCTTTGGCATCAAGGGCGAAGAATGCGGGGAATTGGTCGGAACGCGGGCGCTGAGCAGCGTAACAAACACACGTTCGTGCCGTAACGCAGGCCTGTCGATTCTCCATCATGTGCCGCACATCGCTTTGCCCCACTTTATCAGTATCCTGTCGATCATTGTTCTTCTGAACGCCCTGGCGCCGGTCGCCGTGGCGCAATCGACGGCAGAGGATCATCTATGGGATGCGGCCATCGCAGGTGACACGACGGCCATCCTGATCGCGTTGAGCGACGGGGCCGACATCAACGCCCTAGATACTCGCCGAAGCCGGAATGGCCGCCGGGCACTAAACTGGGCAGCATGGTATAACCACGTTGAGTCTATTGCTGTATTGCTTGCTCACGGTGCAGATTTGGAGGCCAAGAACCTCACGGGTTTCACTCCATTGCATCACGCGGCAGAATCTGGTTCGGCCGAGGCGCTTCAAGCACTACTTGCAGCCGGAGCTGACCCGAACGCTGCCAACAACATCGGGCGGCGTCCGATTGAAACAGCAAGGGAGCGGGGGCGGACTCGCATCGTCCAACTGTTGGAGGCAGCAGGCGGCGACTGAAGAGTAGTCGCAGCAGATTCAAAGCCTGTTCTAGCTCGTGCCGACACGGGATCGGCGTTGTAATTGTCTGGAGTATCGACATTCGAGGTTGAGGGCCACGCGCTAGACACTATCGTCGGCTCCTACAATTTCATTGAACACAACCTCCCCTGTCCGCAGCATGCGGCGAATGTAGGGGTGGCAGAGTTGGCATTCCCATCCGAACTGCACGTGCTGCTGCAGTTCGGTGATGGTGGTCGCGCCGGTAGCCTCCGCTACTTCCTTCAGTTCGGCAAACGTGCAGAGGAAGCAATAGCAGCGGTCTATGCGGATATCCTGCACTACTGCTCGCCCTCGCGGACAACAACGGTCGTCGGAGCGATACCGGCTGTGAAAGACGCGACTTCGGCTCCGGCCCGATTCGCAATCACAACGGTCCCGGCCGAAACGTAGTCGAGCACGGCGCCGATCAGCAGCCGGTCGTTCACTTCATCGTAGCCGACCGCGCCGATGAAGTGGTTGGCTGGAATCTGCGGCGTGATGGTCTCCACCAGCATGTTGGTCGCCGTATCGAAGCGGAGGAGCTGGGCGCCTTTCACCGCCCACGCCTCGTTCCGGCCTGCTACCATGAAAGCATCCTGACCGATGGCGCCACCGACGCCGCCGAGTTGTGCATCAAGATCCGTTCGATCGTTTTCGGAGCCCGTCGCGCCGTTGAGCACGACCGCCGCGCCATTCGTTTGCCCGATGATGTTGAAGTCCTCATCGTAGATCGTCTTGCCGGTGCAGAAAACCCACACCTCGCCGTCACCATCGGCGGACAAATTGCGCGGACCATCACAACCGAGGTCCAGTGTCTGCGAAACCGTGCGAGTAGCCATGTCGATCACCGAAACTGTCGTTGATTCCCCAAAACCATTGTTGGCCACGAATAGATTGCCCGACGCCATCACAATGCCCTCGGGGTTTGAACCAACGTCGATGGGCGTTCCGGGGGTGTTTGTGATGAGATCAATGGGCGTGACCGTGTTGGCGTAGAGGTTCGATACCCAGAGCGTGTTGCCGTCGAGCACGGCACTGCGCGGCGTGTTGACGTCGATCTGCGCCGTTCGCTGGTTCGTGTTGAGGTCCACGATGTCGATGCGGCCGCGGCCCGTCGAGAACGAGTCGTCGAAGTTGAGGAGGACGAAGGCGCTGTCGCCGTCGATCAGGATGTTCTGGACGAGGCCTCCTAGGTTTGGAATGGCATCGGCGTTCGTCTGCCCCGTCGCTGGATCGTACACCGTGACCGAGCCATTGTTGTCGGCAAAGTTGCCTTGATTACCCACGTAGATCCCGGTGACGACACGGACGGCCGGATCGGTCGAATCGCACGCGGAGACCACGAGGAGAAAGAGCAGGGAAAGAAGTGAAATACGGCGTTGCATGGGAGATTACTGGGTTTGGAGGATGAGCCGGACGCGGAGGTGGCGCGGCGGCATGACATAGGATTGGATGACCTCGTACTGGAGGCTGGTGAGGTTCTCGGCGGCGAGCGCGAGCGTGGTGCGGATGGGCCCGATCATACGGATGTAGCGCACCTGCCCGTCGAGAACGAGGTAGGGATCGAGGCTCTGGCTGGCGTCGGTGGTGGTGTAGCGACGGCCGACGGCTCGCAGGCCGAGGTCGAAGCGAAGCGCTTTGAAGGTGGCAGAAGCCCAAGCCTTGGCCGTCCACTTTGGGACGTAGCGGAGTTGCTGGTCATAGCTGGATGCCGCTGGGTTGGAGCGGTCGCGGGCATCCGTGAACGTGGCGACGACGCCCGTTTCGAGCAGGGTGTTTCGTCCGAAAAGCCAGGTGCGATTCAGCGAGGCTTCGATGCCAAAACTTCGCGTCTTGGAGAGGTTCTCCGGCGCATAAAATCCTTGTGCCGTCGGCTGCCATACAATCTGGTTGCGCGCTGTGGCTGCAAAGATTGTCAACTCGGCATGGGTCCGGTTTGATGACCACACTAGTCCGGCATCGGCCGTCCAGCCGGATTCGGGGAGCAGATCCGGGTTGCCTCCTGGCTGCCAGAAACGATCGTTGAACGTGGGCATCCGGAAGGCTCGGCCTGCGCTGGCTTTTACCCTGAACGCTTCCGTTTCAAACGGTCGCCAGTTCAGGCCAAGTTGCGGACTGAGTGCCTGCTTTTGTTCTCCCTCCGAGGGCGAATAGCCGTCGAGGCGCAGTGCAGGGTAGATGCGAAGCCGCCCGGTTGTTTGTGCCGCAGTAACGGCGAGAGCTGCGTAGGTATCAGAGGCGTCGGCGGAGAGGCTGGGGTGCTCGGCGGTTCCTGCACCTACGGTGATGTCCCCGGTCAGATGCCATCCTGCAAAACGGGTGAGGTGGGCGCGCACGTCGAAGGAAGCGGTGGTCGTGCGACCTGTTTCGTCGAGAGCATCCGGACGGGTGGAGGGAAACGGGCTTGCGTATCGCAAGCTCGATCGCTGGACGTATCCACCCACCTCGATGCAGCCCCAACGGGTTTGCTGCGTTCCATCCAGCCAGAAACGCATCGTGCGATCCCACTGCCGCGCGCCTACGGAATCCGTGCCACCGAGGCCGCGTTCGGCGTCTGTGATCATCAGGGCGCTGCGCAAAGAAGTTGGACCACTTGAATATGTTACTGCACCGTAACTGGCCAGGCGGTCACGGTCCCAGCCCCGGTTGCGCACGAGTGGCTCACCGATCAGTGAGAGATCGTGGTAAAAGAAGTCCTCGTCCGCGTTCTCGCCTTCAACAGCCACGACGCCACTCCATCCGCCTGACTGGCCGGAAACCACGCCGCCTATCCTTTGCTGTCCCCACGCACCAACCTCTGACGTCATTCGCGCTGCGAAGCTTTCCGAAGACCGAATTGATCGCAGGTGGACGACGCCCCCGAGCGCATCCGTGCCGTAGAGCGCCGAACCTCCGCCGTGCAGCACCTCAACCGATTCGAGCATCACCGTTGGGAGCAACGACAAATCAATCTGGCCGAGTTGAGGATCAGCGAGCCGCCTTCCATCCAACAAGATCAGCGTCTGCGAGGCGGAGGAGCCGCGTAGTGTGACCGACGCCAATCCGCTGGAGCCGTAACGCCTCAAAAACAATGGAGCGCGGGACTCCAGCAGATCGGCTATGCTGGTAGCATTGGCCGCGTCGATTGCATCGGCGCCGAGCAGCGTCACCCGCGCCGGGGCATCCCGCGACGGAACCGGAATGCGTGTGGCCGTAACCGTGACGCCCGGCAACGTGGTATCCGCGGCCACCGGAGCGTCGGTGGTCTGGGCCGCAGCGGGCGCGGCGATGAGCAGGATAAAAAAAAGGCGCAGCAAAAAACCCGATCCTCATGTGCGAGAACCGGGTCGCCGGCGCGTCTCAGAGGAGAACGCGCAGCACCTTGGCCCTCTGATCCCGGAGGTCGTGGTGAAAACGCGCTCGGGTAAGTCTCCTGGCTCGCGGCTATTCGTCGGATGCCTCCGCACGCGCCTTCCCTTCCGTCATTTGGAAAGTGGCTAGGTGCTTCATCGACATCGGACACGCCGCCTACAGTTGCGGGTACAGCTCCGGAATTGGATTTCGGATTTCGGATTGGCGATTTCGGTTGACGACAGAACTAATCCGCAATCCGAAATCACAAATCCGAAATCTTACCTGACCGGATTCCCTTTTATCCCGGCGTGCCGGGACCAGAGGCGTATGAAAAGAACGAGCGGGGAAGTTACGCACTGCACACCGCGCAAGTAGGGAGACCCCTCCCGGATTATTCGTAGTTGGTACGCGTGGCGGGTTACAGAATTGGCTGCTTCACCACCAGCCTCGCGAAGTACGCAATCAGCCCAACGAACAACGCAAAGCCCAGCCACGGGGCCAGCGCCCCTGCCCACTCGTACGCGAGGTTCCACGGTGTCTGGCCACGTGTAACGGCGTAACCTGCTGCCACGGCAATCACAAGCCCCGAGCCAAACAGGATGCCCCGGCCGATCATGCTTCCTACTCCCGGATCGAAGCTGCCGGAAACGAGTAGGAGCATCTAACCGCAACAAACACACAGGGAACTATGGTGGTAAGAGAAGAGATCATTCAGCGAATGCAGCGGTTACCAGCGCCCCAGCAGGCTGAGGTGCTCCAGTTCGTGCAAAACCTCCTGAAGAGGGTGGAGCGGGACAATGGCGGAACCGAGGACCGGGAGTGGTTTGACTTGTCCTTACAGTCGGCACTCCGCGATAGCGAGGACGAGAGCGGCCCGGATTACTCCGAGGTTGATCTCATAGAGCGATACTCGTGAGACCAGCCCGGTCATATTTCCCTCCTCCGCCTCCCATAGACAGACCTTGCGCCGGGCAAACTTCGCCCTGTGTTGCTGTTGAGGCAGCTACCGGGTCGCTTCGACGACTGGCTCGTGTGCATGGTCTCCTCCCAACTCGATCAGGAGGTGCAGGGATTTGACGAGGTCATTCGCGACGCCGACGAGGACTTCGGCCGGTCGGGGTTGAAGGTCACGAGCGTGCTTCGAGTCAGCCGTTTAGCGGTCGTAGAGTCGTCCGTCCTGATAGGCGCTGTGGGCGTGGTCAGTCCTGATCGGCTGCACGGCATCCGAGCACGCTTGGCACAGTGGATAGGTGACGGAGTCTGACGCATCTATCGCCTACGACTCCGTGGAAGTGGACCGCCAAGGATTATCCCTCCTCCCGCTTCACCACGAGCCGCCAGAAGTACGCAATCAGCCCCACGAACAGCACGAACGCCAGCCACGGCGCCAGTACGCCGGCCCACTCGTAACCGAGCCTCCACGGTGTTTGACCACGCGAGACGGCGTAGCCTGCGGCTCCGGCAATCACAACGCCGATGAGCCCCTCGCCGCCGACGAGCCCCGAGCCAAATAGGATGCCCCGGTCGCGGCGGGCTGTTTTCTCCTCCTTCGTCGACGCGCGCCGCTCGAGAACGAGGCGGAGCAGGCCGCCGAGGAAGACGGGAAACATGGTCGAGACGGGGAGATATACCCCGACTGCAAACGGAAGCGACGGGATGCGGAAAAGTTCAGCCACGACCGCGATCGCCGCGCCTATGGCGACGAGCGTCCACGGAAGCGATTGCGACAAGACGCCATCGATGACAAGCTTCATGAGCGTCGCCTGGGGCGCGGGTAGCTCCTCACCGCCGAAACCGTAGGCCTTACCTAAGAGCAGCACGGTGAACGCCACAAAGGCCGCCGAGGTAAGAACGCCCACGAGTTCACCCACCTGCTGCCTTCGGGGTGTCGCGCCCAGCAGAAAGCCCGTTTTGAGATCCTGTGAGGTATCGCCCGCTATCGAGGCCGCGATGGCGACGACGGCGCCGACCGTCAGTGCGGCCACCTTACCGGCGTCGTCGGTCCAGCCAAGGAGGAGAAAGATGGAGGCCGTTCCCAGAAGCGTGGCGATCGTCATCCCGCTGGTCGGGTTCGACGTAACGCCGACGAGGCCGACAATCCTGGAACTGACCGTGACAAAGAAAAACGCGAAGACGATAACAAGCACCGCTGCAAGGGCACGGCCGAGGGGCATCTCTATGGTGCTGAACGCCTGCGGCACAAGCGTGAGCACCACGAAAACCGCGACGGCGCCGATGGCGACGAAGCGGAGCGGGAGATCGTGCTCGGTGCGCGCGATGCCAGGCCCGACTCCGACGCGCTCGCGAATCTGGCGCGCACCGATTCGGAAGCTCTCAATCATGGTCGGGATGCTTCTGATCAGGGTGATCAGCCCACCCGCCGCAACCGCGCCCGCGCCGATGTAACGGATGTAGCGTGTCCAGATCAGCCCGGCCGGCATCTCGGCGATCGTCAGCGCCGTCTCAGGGTAAAGCGGATCGGCGCGGCCCTCACCCCACGTCGCGATGATCGGGATGATGACCAGCCACGAAAGCAGACCGCCGCCCACCATGATGGTGGCGATCCGGGGACCGAGGATGTAACCCACGCCGAAGAGCGCCGCGCTCACATCGCTTCCAAGCTGGCCCTTCTTGAGAAACGGGATGTGGACTTCAAGCTCGTCGGGCACGGCGCGGATCCACCCAGTCAGCCCCTTAAGCAACGCACCAATCCCCAAACCGAGAAAGACGTTCTTCGCTCCCGCGCCGCCCGTTTCGCTGGCCTTGAGCACCTCAGCGCACGCCGTCCCCTCCGGATAGGGCAGGTTCGGATGCTCCTTCACGATAAGGAATTGGCGAAGCGGGATCATAAACAGAACCCCGAGAAGCCCACCGCACATGGCCAGAAGCGTGATCTGGACGACGTCGGTGTCGAAACCCCAGAGGAACAGCGCCGGGAGCGTGAAGATGACTCCGCTGGCGACGGAGCTGGAAGCCGAGCCCACCGTCTGCGACATGTTGGCTTCCAGGATGCTGCTCCGGACACCGGCCGCCTGGAGCGTGCGGAAGAGCGCCACCGTCATTACCGCCACGGGGATGGAGGTCGAGATCGTCAGCCCTGCCCGGAGCCCGAGGTACGCATTGGCCGCGCCGAAGAGGATGCCGAATACGATACCCGAGAGCAGCGCCTTGATCGTGACTTCAGCCGGGGACTCGGTGGCCGAGATGTAGGGCGCCGGGATCGATCCTTCGTCTGCGGGTGGCGCTGGAGGCGGAGCGTCGGGCACGAGGCTTATCTGAACTCAGGGCGTTGGGCGGAATTGCCGAAGGTAGACACGGGCGGCGAATCTCAGTCAATCTCCGTCATTCTCTTATCGGTAGGCAAGAACCTCACATGTGTGGAGGTTTCACAAGACCACCACCTCCCCCCGCTCCAGGATCCGCACATCCCGATAACCCACTTCGTTCATCGCGGCGCTCAATATCTCCTGCCGGTCCAGATCGCCATGAACGAGGAAGATGGTTTGCAGGCGCTCGCGGTCCAGCTTGGAGGTGAAGTCGAGGATGCCCGGCTCGTCGGCGTGGGCGGAGAAGTAGTTCATCACCACGACTTCGGCCTTCAATTTATGGGACTCGCCGAAAATCTTGATCTCCGGCCGCTTCTCTACGATCCGGCGCCCCAGCGTGTGTTCGGCCTGATAGCCCACGATCATCACCGTGTTTTTCGGGTCCTCCACGTTGTTGCGCAAGTGGTGGAGGATACGCCCCGCCTCGGCCATGCCGCTGGCCGAGATGATGACCATCGGCACCTTCATTGTGTTGAGTTCCTTTGAACGCGCCACGTCGCGCACGTACTCCAGCCGCTCGAAGCCGAACGGGTTTGGGTCGGTGAGCATGTAGTCCAGCAGGTCGCGGTCGTAGCACTCGGGGTGCGCCTGAAAGACGCCCGTCACGTTGACTGCCAGGGGGCTGTCCACGAACACGGGGATTTGCGGGATGCGGTCCTCGTTCCATAGTTGGTCGAGCGCATGCACCAGTTCCTGCGTCCGGCCGACGGCGAATGCAGGGATGATCACCTTCCCACCGCGCGCTGCCGTGCGCGTGAGCACCTTCGCGAGTTTGTCCTTCGCCTTGCCGACGGGCTCGTGCGTTCGTCCGCCGTAGGTGGACTCGCAGATCAACCAGTCTACATCCAGCATTTTCGCGGGATCGTTCAGGATGGGCCGATCCGGGTTGCCGATGTCGCCCGTGAAGCCAAGCCGCTTTTCCTTCCTGCTTTCCGTGACCGTGAGCGTCATCGTCGCCGAGCCGAGGATGTGGCCGGCGTCTCGGTAGCGCACTTCGAGGCCCTCGCAAGGCTTGAACGGGTAGTCGTAGGGCATCGAGACAAAGTGCTCCAACACACCTTCCGCATCCTCCATCTCATAGAGTGGCTCAATCTCCGTCTGCTTCTTCTTGCGAATCTTTCGGTTGAAGAACTCGACGTCCTTCTGCTGGATGTAGGCGCTGTCGCGCAGCATAAGCGCACACAAATCGTAGGTGGCGTGCGTGCAGTAAATGCAGCCGCGGAAGCCATCACGGTACAGCCTCGGCAGCAGCCCCGAATGGTCGATGTGAGCGTGCGAGAGGAGGACGAAGTCGATCTCGCTGGGGTCAGCCGAGAACTCCGTGTTCAGTTTCTTTGCGTCCTCGCGCCGGCCCTGGAAGAGGCCGCAATCGAGCAGCATCTTCTTGCCGTTGTCGAGTTCAAGGAGGTGCTGGGACCCGGTTACCGTCTGCGCGGCTCCCCAGAAGGTCAGCTTCATGTGCGAGTGATGGGCGGATGGATGCAGCAGCTAGGAGTCTTTCGGACTTAGGGGTTCGTAACGAGGCGAGTGGGAAATCGAGACTATTTCCCCGGTCTTTTGAGGCGCATAGCGGGACTACGTAACGAAAAAGAGCTGGAAAATGGGCCGATTTACCGCCGCCGCAGTAGAATTATCCTCAGTCCGACAGACTCCTGGGAAGGGCTACTGCGTTGGCACGTGTAAACTAGGACCTGTTTCGACCGACTATCTCTTCGTACCCGACCAGATCGGAACGGCGACGATTGTGGAAGCGCGGGCTTATGGAGTGTTTGCGGAAGAAGAGATAGCTTTCTGGCCGCGAAACAATTCCACGCTGCGACCCTGACCATCCAACTCTCCAATAGAAGGGGGACCACTCGAATCCAATTGCCGCGTAACGGAAACGTGACTCCCGCGAGGCATCACAAAGTCGGCGCGTACGTTAGTGGGGCAGCCGAATAACTTTGCCCATGCACTCCCTCGTTCACCCGATAATGGCCGCGTTGATTGCTCTTTTGCCCCTTATGGGTTGCGCGCAGAGCTCTGGGCCTGATCAGGCCATTCCCGGCTTCTCGACCAACACAGCGCTTCGGATCATTGAGTTAAGCGAACTCCGCTCCGGTGGGCCGCCCAAGGACGGCATTCCCGCCATCGACAATCCACAGTTCGTATCGCAGGAAGAGGCCGCGGCATGGCTGGCCGATCAGGAGCCGGTCATCCTGCTGCGGATTGGCGATGCAGCCCGGATCTATCCGCTTCAGATCCTCACCTACCACGAGATCACCAACGATGAGTTTGCCGGTGTACCGGTGACCGTCACCTTCTGCCCGCTGTGCTACAGCGCCATCGCCTTCGACCGGCGTATTTCGACGGATGGGGGCGAATTGCTACTGGACTTTGGGGTTTCGGGGATGCTGCGCAACTCGGACCTCGTGATGTACGACCGGCAGACGGAAACCCTCTGGCAGCAGTTCACGGGCGAGGCGCTCGTTGGCGACCTGCTCGGAACCACACTCACGTTTCTTCCGGCGCAGATCGTTTCATTCGCGCAGGCGCGGGAAGCACACCCGGAGGCGGACGTGCTCTCCCGCGAAACCGGCCACGCCCGCGCGTACGGTAACAACCCGTACGCGGGATACGACGACATCGACAAGGCGCCTTTCCTTTTTGATGGGCCGGACAACGGTCGATTGCCACCGCTCTCACGCGTCATCGCCGTTAAACTGCCGGATGCTGCACGCGCCTACCCAACGGCGGTTACCCGCGAGCGCCACGTCATTCACGACTCAATCGGTGATCAACCGATCGTTGTGTTCCATGCAGAAGGCGCTGTAACCGCCCTCGGCGAGGCCGTAATTGCCGAAGCGCGTGAGGTGGGCTCAACCGGCGTGTTCGATCCGCGTTTGGAGGGACAATCCCTTACATTCAGCTATGCAGACGGCCGGTTCACCGACGCAGAGACCGGCAGCACCTGGAATGTGCTCGGCGAAGCCATCGCCGGTCCGCTTGAAGGGCAGCACCTTACACCGCTCCAATTCGGCGACTACTTTGCCTTCGCCTGGTTTGCCTTCCGGCCCGAAACAACGCTGTACGAGGAGTAGCGACGCTAGCATTTCGTGATTGACTTATGGGAAGCTAGTCCCTAGTCTTGTTACACTGCCTGTCCCACCCACCATCCCACGGAGGACGCACATGTTTGACAAATGGAGCAGCTATTCCTCGCTCCCTCTCCGCCTGATCCTCGGATTTGGCTTCATCTTTCACGGCTGGCCGAAACTCGGCAATGGCCACGACGGCTTTGTGGGTATGCTCACGGATATCGGCGTGCCGGCACCGGGCCTTATGGCCTACGTCGTCGGCCTCGTTGAAACCCTCGGTGGTCTTGCGCTCATCGCAGGCGCTTTTGTGGCCATTGTGAGCATCCCACTTATCATCAACATGCTCGTGGCCATGTTCACCGTCGCCCTCCCGCACGGGTTCAGCTTCATGAACATGCTGCCCGAAGGTGGGTTTGGGATGCCCGGCTACGAAGTCAACTTGCTGTACATCGCGGGGTTAGTCGCATTGATGTTGATGGGAGCAGGCGCCCTGTCGGTGGATGATATGCGGAAGGAGAAATCGGGCGGCGGCGACACGTAATCCCGTCCTCGTGGCGATTGCCATCCCAACATATACGTAGGGGCGATTCGTGAATCGCCCCTACGTGCCGTAATGGTATTCGCATGTCGGGTAATCCACCGGATTGCCCCAACACGGTTTACTCCGATGCCGCACCGGCCGGCGCGAGGCCCAGCACCTCCACGCCCTGCTCGAACACTACATCCACTGGGATACCCGCCGCGCTCACCGCGTCGAGGCTGGACTCGAGCTCATCGCTCATCACGCCGTACTGGCCGACAAATGCCTGAACGGCTTCGTAATCGCCATCACCCTGAAGCATGAGAATGCGGCTTGAGAGGGCATCAACGGCTTCCGCCATCTCCTCGGGCACAATCCGCCAGCGCCCGTCTTCTGTAGCTTCAATCGCGCCGATCTCCCGGAAGAAACTGAAGCGAATCAGGTTGGCGCGGCCGTGCGCACTTGAAGTACCAAACCGGATGGACCGGAAAATGGAGGCCACTAACGTCACGTAGTGGTCCATCACGTCGCCTTCCCATTCGCCGCGCTCAATCAGGCTCTGGATCATGTAGAGGCCGAGCACATCGGCCTTGCCCTCTTCGAGCGCCGAGGCCTGATCGCGCAGCGCCTCGCGGACGGTGCCGTTCCCGGAAATCGTGTTCTTGATGCCCAGACCGTGCGCCACTTCGTGGAACATCGTGTTGCCGAAGAACGCGTCGAACGTGATGTGGCGCTGCTGATCCTCGGCGATGAGCGTCTCGGCGATGGGGATCAGAATGCGGTCGAACTTGGCGCGCATCACGTTCTTGAGTTGCAACCTCCGCGAGCCCTTTTGGAGCTGTACTTCCTCGTCGTTCGGCAGGTTGATGGCGATGGTTTTCGAGCCCGCATTGGAATCGCCGGCGTAGTAGACGGCATCGTAAGCGCCGAGGTCGGCATCGGTACCCGGAGTCTCGGCCTTGTATTCATCGTCAACCGGCAACCCTTCCTGCAAGGAGGGGAGAAGCTGCGCAAACCGCTGGATACGCGCACTCCACTCCAGATCCTTGATGAGCACGTACGCCTCGTGCGCGGCTTTGTAGCCGGTTAACTGGTCCTCGTACGTTTCGATGGGGCCAATAATGATGTCCAACGGATTATCGCGCATGTCCATCCACGCGAGGTCGCTGGGCTGGTAATCGTCCGTTTCGAGGGCGTCGGCGCGGAGCATGATGTAGTTCTGCAGGAGGGAATCCTGGGCAAACGCCGCGGCCTGCCGGAGGTAGTCCGCCGCCCGCTGGTGCTGCTCGCTGAAGACCTGATGGTAGGGGAGGCCGCGAAGCCGTCCGTTCTCCCGACGGACGATTGTGTAGAGGCCCGTCAGGTTTTCGTCCGGATAAGCGTCGGCTGCTTCGAGCAACGCTTCCGAAGTGATGTCGTGCGGGTAGAGGTTCGAGCCCGCAGGCTTCTCACCAAAACCATCAATGAAAGGGGCGTTCCCATCCAAGCGGTCCCACGGACCGTAGTTGATGCGTGCATATCTCCGCGCGGCCTCGGTGGGGAGCGAAGCGATCAGCGAATCCAGATCGCCGAAGGCCTGATACTGGAAGACCTCGTCCATCGCCTTTGCCGCTTCGATGAGCAACGGAATCATCTGCCGCGTGGAGTCCGAAAGGCCGGACAAATCAACTGTGAGACGCACCGTTGTGTACTGCGCCAGTTCGTCCATTAATAAAGAGTCCTCGGCGGTCGTCAGTCCGTCTGTGGTTGCCGTCGGTGAAACGGGTGGCAAACCTTGTGATTCAATGCGGCAGGCGCTCGTCAAAACGAGTGCGCTCAATGCTATGAGCGCGGTGAATCGGGTCATCGTGGGGAAGGCGTCGGTGGATATGGTCGGAAGATAGCGCGATCTAACCTTCGCCTCGCCCCACCGCCTCATGCTTGCGGTAGGGGCGATTCACGAATCGCCTAAGAAGCTGTTGAATTACGTACTCTGTAGCCGAGACGAGTGCATCTCCGTTGAGATCGAGGCGCGAGATCGTAGCCGAATCGGTGACTCGGCGAGCATCTCGCAACGAAGAGATCGGCCGAGAGGCGCCGTCGCAGGCAGGATGGCGTATTTCAACAGCCTCCTAAGAGGAAACCGATAGCGACGACAAAGAGCAACGATCCGAATCGTCCAACGGTCACTCCGAGATCAATCCTTTGTCCGTCATAATGATGAAGTCGTCGTTCGAGGGCTCGGGCGCGGTGTGGATGTCGTCAACCGGAAGCATGGTGATGATGAGCATCGTTTCCACGGAGCTGAAACGTGCTCGATGCTCCGGGATGCCAAGCCCGTCTGCGCTGTGAAACGAGCCGTTTATGTGGAGAACAAGCTTCTCGCTAAACGGAAAGCCAATTGCAAAAGCCATTGTGGCATCTCGGAGGTTCTGGGCAACCAGCATGGCGTCGGCACTCGGCATCCCCGGCATCGGCTCATGGGCTCCCATTTCATCCATCTCCGCCCTGAACCGTGCTTCGTACTCGGGCGAAGGCGGAGCGACCTGATCACTGATGCCTGTCATCGGCATCGCGTGCGGCAGCCAATTCCATGAACTCTCAAGGCTATCGAGCACTACCAGGCCACGCCGCCGGGCAAGGCTCGCATACCTGCTCGGGGCATTCGTGGCGACAACATCGAGCCCGTTTTCTTTCGCATACTCGATCAGCGGACGGTAATCCGCTTCGTAGTTGCTCCACGGCCTGCTTGCCTTCAGAAAATCCTGCTCGCGGATGTGTCCGGACAGGTACTCGTCCAACACCGGCTGCACATCCCGCTCGAACATCTCCATCCCAAGGATCACCTCCCGGGACGAGCCGTATTGGCGGTGCGCTGCCTCCAGCAGCATCAACTCCAGCGCATGGCCCGTCGGATCGTTGTGCTGCTCGCCGAGGAATACTACGTGAGCGCCGGCCATCGCCGAGACGATGGCGTTCAGATCGCTTGGCTCACCCGATCCTGTGTAAACCTCGTAGTGATCCGTCGGATCAAAGCGGGTAGAGTCTGCGGGCTGGGCGAGGGGCGCATTGACACAGGCGAGCGTACATACCAGCGCGAGGAGCCACTTCATTGGGCTTTGGCTGCCTCTTCTGCCTTCGGCTGACTGGGCCGAGGCGCAGCGGGAGCGTCGTGGAGGCTGTCTTCGTAGGCCTCTTCGAGGAGCATGGCGAGGAGCTCGGGCTCGCCTTCCTCCACCAACATTTTTACCACGGGCACGAACCGCTTGATGCGCTCGCGCTCCAGGTTGGTCAGCTCCCGGAGTTCATCCTCCAGCAGGTTGATTAGCCGCTCGCCGACGCGCGCGGAGGCCTCCTCGTCCGTCGGCACGTCGCGCCATTCCATGTCGATCTCGTACTTGCGCTCTATTTCCTTCAGATCCTTTCTGTCGGAGGCCGTAACAAAGCTGATGGCTACGCCGCTTTTACCCGCGCGAGCCGTGCGCCCGGCGCGGTGGATGTAGTACTCCATATCCTGCGGTACGTCGTACTGGAAGACGTGGCTCAGATCCAAGACGTCGATGCCGCGTGCGGCCACGTCGGTGGCTACGAGAATGCGCAGATCGCCCTTCCGTAACCGGCCCATCACCTTTTCGCGGGCCTTCTGGGTGAGATCGGACGAAATCCCTGCCGCGTCGATCCCGTAGTTCGAAAGGAACGTGGCGAGGTACTCCACTTGCCGCTTCGTATTCGTAAATACAATCGCCGATTCCGGGTTCTCCATCTCGATCAGCTTCACCAGCACCCGGTCCTTCTCCATCGGGTCCACGAGGTAGGCCCGGTGAGCCATGATGTCCACGTGGATGGTGCCGCCGGAGAGTGTGATGAAGCCAGGTTCGTTGAGGAACTCGCGGCCGACGCGTTGCACGGCGTAGGGCATCGTGGCCGACCACATGTAGCTCGTTCGCTTGCCGGGTAGGTAACGCTTGAGCTTCCGCATGTCCGGGTAGAAGCCCATCGAGAGCATCTCGTCGGCTTCGTCGAGGATGAGGGTCCGAAGGTTGTCGAGCTTGAGGGCGCCGCGCTGGAGGTGGTCGAGGATGCGGCCCGGCGTGCCCACCACGAGTTGCGCACCTGCCTTGAAGGCGTCGAGCTGCGGGCCATAGGCCGTACCGCCATAGACGGCTATGGTGCGGAGTTGCTTCTCCTTGGGCAAGCCGCCGTTCATCCGGTCGAACTCGCCGAGGATCTGCTTGGCCAGCTCGCGGGTGGGGCAAAGAACGAGGGCCTGCGTCCCTTTCTCGTTTGAATCGAGGCTCTCCAGCAGCGGAAGGAGAAACGCCCCTGTCTTTCCGCTACCTGTCCGCGACTGAACGATCAGATCCCTTCCATCCAGCAGGTACGGAATGGCCGTCTCCTGCACGGGCATGAGGCTAGGCCAGCCCATGGCTTTCAATCCGTCCTGGAGGCTGCTCGGAAGCACCTCTACGGTTGCCTTCGGAAGCTCAGGGTCCGGCGCCGGGAACGGCGAATAGATCGGTTGTTCTTTCCTGTTTTCCTTCTGCCCTTCGGCAGTGAGGTCAATGACGGTCGAGTAGGCCACTGGCGTTTACAGATCGATAGAGTTTTCCAAGCTAACAGCGCATCCGTGCCGAGAGTCCTGCGCCAAGTCGGTTTCGGCGGGAGTTCTCCTATCGAGACTTACATCGCCATGCCGCCATCCACATGCAGCGTGTGCCCTGTGATGTAAGCAGCGGCGTCGGAGGCAAGGAAGGTTACGGCTGAGGCGATGTCCTCCGGATTGCCCGGTCGTTTCAGGGGGATGGAGGTGGACATTACATCTTTCACGTCGTCGCTAAGCCCGGCCGTCATATCCGTGGAGATGAAACCGGGCGCTACGACGTTGGCCCGGACGCCGCGTCCGCCGAGCTCGCGGGCGAGGCTCTTCGTGAAGCCGATGATGCCCGCCTTGGATGCCGCGTAGTTCGCCTGCCCCGCATTCCCCGTTACGCCCACCACCGACGAGATGTTGATGACGCTGCCGCCGCGCTGCTTCATCATCGGGCGGTAAGCCGCCTTGCAGAAGTTGAAGACGCTCTTCAGATTCGTGTCGAGGACGATGTCCCAGTCGTCCTCGCTCATGCGGATCATGAGCGTATCGCGTGTGATGCCCGCATTGTTGACGAGTACGTCAATCGACCCCCACGCATCGATGACGGCTTGCACGGCCTCCCCGGCGTGGGCGGTGTCGGCAGCGTCGCCTTGGATGGCGAGACATTCCACGCCGTTCGCCTCCAATTCGGCTTTGAGGGCGTCGGCGGCGTCGGAAGAGGAGCGGTAGGTGAAAGCCACTTTAGCACCCGCTTCGGCGAGGGCTTCCACAATCGCACGACCGATGCCGCGGGTTCCGCCGGTTACTAGGGCTGTTTTTCCTGAGAGGTCGAGGGTCATGGTTGCAATGGTCCGATTGCACATGTGGACACGGCATGCCGTGTCCCTACAGAATTGCTTCAATATTTTCGGTCGTCCCCGCCTGCGCCGTTTCCACACCCCGCCCCAGCGTCCGTTTGGCGAGGCCAGATAATACATTGCCGCTACCGACTTCCACAAACGAGGCTGCTCCATCTGCCTTCATCTGCTCAAGCGATTGCGCCCAGCGAACTGGGGAAGTCAACTGATCCAACAGGCGCTGCCGGATTTTGGTGGGGTCGGTGGTGGGCTGTGCCGTCACGTTCAAATAGACCGGGCAACTCGGCGGAGTGATCTCCAGCCCATCTAATGTTTCCTGCAAACCCCCCAACGCATACTCCATCAGCGGCGAATGAAACGCTCCGCTGACCGGTAGCGGAATTGCGCGGCGCGCCCCGGCCTCTTTGGCCGCTTCGCTCGCGCGCTCCACAGCCCCGCGATCTCCCGAAATCACAATCTGGCCGGGTGCGTTGTAATTAGCCGGAACGGCGACATCGCCCTCTTCGGAGGCATCTGCACAGATCTGCTCCAACACGTCGGCATCGAGCCCCAGCACCGCAGTCATTGCACCCGGCCGCACCACTCCGGCCTTTGCCATTAGTTCGCCACGGCGACGGACGGCCCGAAGTCCATCCGCAAACGAAAGCGCGCCGCATGCAGCCAGTGCACTGTATTCACCTAAACTGTGGCCGGCCGCCATGCTCGGCGCAAGACCCTTCTCGCCCAAAACGGCCATCGCAGCCAGGCTGTGGACGTAAAGCGCGGGCTGCGTGATCTCCGTTTTCTTCAACTGCTGGGTGGCATCCTCCACATCGGAAAACATGATTTCCGAGAGTGAGAACCCGAGCAGTTCGTTGGCTTCCTCGAACCGGGCACGGGCTGATGCAAACTGCTCGTACAGATCGGCGCCCATGCCGGGTTTCTGAGAACCCTGGCCGGGGAAAAGAAAGGCGGTTTTAGTCATTGCGTATTGCGTATTGCGTGTTGCGTATTGCGTATCGGGGATGGGCGCGACTGGTCTACGCACTACGTAATACGAAATAAACTCAGGCCTCCTCCGAAACCCCTTCAGCATTCATCCTTACGCGTTCAGCATTCGGCGCGCCATCGTAAGCCCACTTCACGTAGCTCGCGCCCCAGCTGAAACCTCCGCCGAAGGCAGCCAGCACGAGGTTGTCGCCGCGCTTCAAATCGGCCTCCCAGTCGTGCAAGCAAAGAGGAATCGTAGCCGTGGTCGTGTTGCCGTATCGCTCAATATTCAGCGTCACCTTCTCCGGCTCGATGCCCATGCGCCGCGTGGTTGCATCGATGATGCGAAGATTGGCCTGGTGAGGCACGAGAAAGCGCACATCGTCGCCTTCGAGTCCATTGCGCTCCATGATCTCAGCGGCGGCGTCCGCCATCCCCACAACCGCGTGCTTGAACACCTGGCGGCCTACCTGAGAGACAAAGTGCCAGCGGTTGTCCACCGTTTCGTGTGTAGCCGGGCGAAGGCTCCCCCCCGCTTTCATGTGCAAGAAGGGCGCGCCCTTTCCGTCGATGTACGCTACCGAATCAAGTAGGCCGTAGCCCTCCGAATCGGGTTCCAAAAGCACGGCGCCGGCGCCATCACCAAAGAGAACGCACGTTGTTCTATCGGTGTAATCCGTGATGCGGGACATGGCGTCCGAGCCGATCACCAGCACCTTCTGGTGCTTCCCGGACGCGACGAACTGCGAACCGACGTTCAGCGCAAAGAGAAACCCGCTGCAGGCACTCAGCAGGTCGAACCCCCAGGCATTCGTCGCGCCAATCTCCGCCTGAACCAGGCAGGCCGTTGCCGGAAAGGGCATGTCCGGCGAAGCAGTTGCCAGGATGATCAGGTCGATCTCATCGGCCGTGATGCCGCGCTTATCGAGCAACTCATTCGCTGCCTCGGATGCCATGAAAGCCGTGGCCTTATCGGGGTCGCGGAGGATACGCCGTTCGCTGACACCGGTGCGTGTGCGGATCCACTCATCGGATGTATCGACCATCTTCTCGAGGTCGGCGTTGGTGAGCCGGTCCTCCGGGAGGTAGTGGCCGATGGCGGTAATGGCGGCAGTTGTGTTCATGCTATACCGTTCGTGACGGGTGCTGCGTAGCGAACTGCGTGGGCGATGAGCAGCCCGGCGGGCGGACTAATTCCCCGGGAGGCTGTTGAAATACTACGTCGTAAGCGAGGCGCGCGAATCTTGGCCGAGATCGAGGCGCGAAATCGCAGGCGAATCGGTGATTCGTCGAGTATTTCGCAACGCAGAGATCGGGCAAGAGGCGCCGCCGCAGGTAGGTGGAGTTTTTCAACAGCCTCCCAAGGCCTCGGCAATGCTGCCGGCCAGGTTCTGTTCCACCACCTCGCAGGCGCGGTAGATCATTTGCTCAACCGCGCGGGCCGTCGACCCGCCGTGCCCGACGAGCACGTTGCCGTCTACGCCGAGGAGTGGGACGGCGCCGAAGTTTTCGTAGTTGAAGGGAGCCAACGCGCCTTTCAGCACGCGGCCCACGATTTCCGCTTCGCCGTTGCTCAGGCCTTGCTTGCCGATCTCGTTGCGGATCAGCTTTGGAAGCACGGTCGCGAAACTCTCACCTAGTTTAAGAAGGGCATTGCCTACGAAACCGTCGCAAACGGCCACATCAGCTTTGTGGTTGAAGAGGTCGCGGCCCTCCACGTTGCCGATGAAGTTGAGGCCGTCCTCGGCTTCGAGAAGACCGTAAGCTTCCTTAACCACTTCCGTTCCTTTTCCGGGCTCTTCCCCAACGTTCAGAAGCGCCACGGTCGGGTCGTCCACACCAAAAACGCGCTCTGCAAAGATGCGGCCCATCCAGGCAAACTGTACGAGGTTCTCGGGCTTCACATCCACGTTAGCGCCCACATCTACAACGAGGCTGGTTCCGGTTGGCGTTGGGAAGTAGCCGGGGATACTTGGGCGATGCACGCCGGGGAGGCGTCCGCAAATGAACAGCGCCCCGGCCATCACTGCCCCCGTGTTGCCGGCCGAGACGAACGCATCGGCGTGGCCCTGCTTTACGGCAGCGAGGCCTCGGTGGATAGAGGAGTTCGTCTTTGTCTTCAGCGCGGTCGTGGGGCTTTCGCCCATGCCGATTACGTCGGGTGCATCAACGATGTCAAGACCAAGCCCAGCCACATCGTGGTTTCCCACTTCGGCGCGAACCACACCCTCCGGCCCAAAAAATAGGAGGTGCATCCTGCCAGGAGCTTCGCGCGCGGCGCGGATCGCCCCTTCGACGACAACGCCGGGGGCGTCGTCGCCCCCCATTGCGTCAACGGCCACTCGGGTTGTCATAGGCGGACGTTCCGTGGTGAAGCTGTGTGCCCGATTCGTTGCGATAGCTCGACATGCGAGGTCGTCTACCAGGCCCGTAGACGGCCATAAGATACAGGTGCGAGCTAACGAAAGCTGCGCGGAAACAGAGTGTGTGCGCTACCTTCGCGCGGTAGAACTCGCACGAGCGTGGGCGCCGCCTTATACGTAATCGGGACGCTCGACAACGGCGCGGCCGCGGTAATGCCCGCACGTGGGGCATGCACGGTGAAGCAACTTCTCGTTGCCGCAATTTCCGCACGTGTGGGTAGTTGGAAGCGTACCCACCTTGTACTGGGCGCGACGCTTTGCCGTGCGAGCTTTCGAGTGTCTGCGTTTTGGATGAGCCATGACAGGATGTGTGCGGTCGGTAAGAGCCCGAACCGGGCAATGAATCAATCAGAATTGTCGGAGCGGAGACTACGTAGGGCTTCCCACCGGTCGTCGACCGGGGCGCCGTCTAGCATCTCGTGCTCTCCGTATGAAGTGGTGATCTCCACGTGCTCAGCCTCCGGCGCCACGCGGCGAAGCGGAAGCGACAGCATCAGCGTATTGCGAACCGCTTCCGTGATGTCAATCTCCGTTTCCGAATCGTCGAGAGGCAGGAGGGCATCGTCGCCGGAGTCGGGCGGGATCTGATCCGGCGGAACGAAGAGGACCGCATGATCTCCGTGAACAGGCTGCTGGTAGCAGACCATCGTCCGATCGCATTCGAGCGTTGCAACAGCACGGACGTCGAACGAGGCAAGTACCCGCCGTTCCGCAATGTCTAGCCGAAGGTCCAACACTATCCTGCTGAAGACCTCAGGGTCCAGTCCGAGGTCGCCCGCGGACGGACTGAGCGTTTGCTCATCAAGACCATCATTGAGGCCTTCACCGAAAGGAGAGAGATCTACGCGTAGCATGGTTGAGAAAGTGCACCCGCCCACGAAGATTGGTATTGCGGAGCGGTCAAGGAACGGCTAAAAAAATCGGCTCGAAACTACGCCGAGAATCGCTGCTACGGCAAGGCGTTGAGGGGTCTGCACACGATGTTGGAAATTCATGGCCCGGGCATCTTGATCCTCTGTTACGTAGGTGTTACCATCAGAGTGTTGTTGAGGCCATCGGTCTCCGACAATAAGGCTTAACGCGACCTTCAGGCGCGCCGGCGCGGGATGTTTACAAGGTGTGGACAAGCCGGTACTTAGAGTTTGGATACGACGCGCATCGCCTTCCATTCGCCCTAAGCGACGGATCGCCGTTGTGTGATATCCGCCGCAACCTTTTGCCCAGTCCCTTTCAACACAGGTATTTCCCCTTGTTTTCAATGCTGTGGACAACTCGTGGATAGTGTGGGCGTGATGTCGGGGCCGTTTGGGGCCGCCATCACCCCTCTTCATCGAGCACTCCGCACAAGAATGTGGACAACGTGGTGAATAATCGGCGGCGGCCGATTGTTGCTTCCGGGCTCGGGGCGTCTCCTCGCCAGACCTCCTTGCACCTTTTTGCCCCTGTCACCAACCCATGAACCGCCCCCCCGATGCGGTCTGGAACGAGTGTCTCGACATCATCCGAGACAACATCAGCCGCCAGAGTTTTAGAACGTGGTTTGAGCCCCTCCGAGCGGTTGCTCTGGATCAGGAGGACGACGAATCGAAGTTGACGGTGCAGCTTCCGAGCCGCTTCTACTACGAATGGCTGGAGGAGCATTACCACGGCCTCCTTCGCAAGACCATAAAGAAGGTGTTGGGGTCGAGCGGGAGGCTCTTCTACGACATCGTTATCGAAAGGGAAGAGACCGAGGTTGACGGATCGCGGATTGTTGGCGGATCCATGCAACTGCCGGCGCGCGACCCGGACCTTGGGCGGCCCACCATGGACACCTCCCGGCTTTCGGTGACCGGGCTGCCAGGCCAGTTCAGCACATCGCCCTACACTCCGCCCTACACGCCACCCCATGCGCCGGAGCAGAACGGTGACGTGGCGGAAGGATTCTCAGTTCCAGGAGCGTTCTCCCCGCAGCATGCCAATCCGCATGCAATACCAGGCGTTCGGAAACCCGTCATCAACCCGAACCTGAATGCTGCCTACACCTTCGAGCGGTTCGTTGAAGGCGACTGCAACCGCCTCGCTCGCAGCGCCGCTTGGGCCATCGCGGAGAACCCAGGCGCCACGGCGTTCAACCCCTTCCTTATATATGGTGGCGTGGGTCTCGGAAAAACACACCTCATTCAAGCCATCGGCAATTACGCATTGGAGAACAACACAGCCGACACGATCAAGTACGTCTCCAGCGAGCGCTTCACCAGTGATTTCGTCCGGGCGATTAAGGGCAACTCCGCCGGCGACTTCTCTCAGTACTACCGCAGCATCGACCTGCTGATCGTAGACGACGTGCAGTTTTTCGGAGGGAAAGAGAAAACGCAGGAGGAGTTCTTCCACGTTTTCAATGCGCTGCAGCAGGCGGGTAAGCAAATCATCCTCTCTGCTGATCGCCCGCCGAAGGACATTGCCGGTATTGAAGAGCGCTTGTTGAGCCGTTTCCAGTGCGGTCTTTCTGCCGATGTGCAGATGCCGGAACTCGAGACGCGCATCGCCATCATCAGGCGTTTGGCTGAGGAAACGGGAACTCAGGTTCACCCCGACGTATTCGACTACGTCGCCACGCACATAAAGAGCAACATCCGCGAGCTGGAAGGTGCGCTCATCCGCCTACAGGCCCACGCGGCCCTCCATGGCGGCGAAATCAACCTGGAGATGGCACGCGAGGTTTTGCGCGACCTCATCGTCGAAGCAGGGGTCAGCCTGACGGTTGAGGAGATCCAACACATCGCGTGCGACTTCCTCAAGATCCCCGAAGACCTCGTGCGAGCGCGAACCCGTAAGCGCGAGGTTGTTCAGGCTCGGCAGGTGGCGATGTACTTTTCGAAGCAGCTCACCAACCATTCCCTCAAAACGATTGGCCTGCACTTTGGAGGACGCGACCACTCAACCGTGATTCACGCCGTTCAGAGTGTGGAAGATCAGTACGACACCGACCCAGCATACCGCGAGATGGTGGAAGCCATTGGCAAAAAGCTGGAACTGCATACACGATAGGGCGTGTGGCGTTAACCTTGCGCCGCCCGTTGTGTTAGTTGCAATAGGTTCTGCTTTGGGCCAAGACGACCACATCCTTTCCCTGTTACCACCTTCCCCCGGTTATGAAGTTTACTGTCTCCAGCGCCGAGTTGCTTAAGGCGCTTACTACCGTTGGCGGCGCCGTGCCCAACAAGAGCACGCTGCCGATCCTCGAGAGCATCCTTTTTGAGCGTGATGACGACGAGGCATCCGGCGTACTGATTCTGACGGCAACCGATCTGGAGATTTCGATCATTCAGCGGCTCCAGGTAGCGTTCGAGAGCAACGGAACTGACGCCAAGAGCCGCATTGCGGTGCCTGCCAGGCGCCTTCTCGACACCCTTCGCGCGCTCCCCGACCTACCGGTCACGTTTACGTCGGATGCGGAACACAACGTAGAGTTAACCACCGACCAGGGACGATACAAGATGGTGGGCCACGACGGCAGCGACTTCCCCGCGCTGCCCAGTCTGGAAGAAGCGCAGACCATAGAGACCACGGCGGCGGCCATCAAGCGCGCTATTGAAAAGAGTTCGTTCGCGGTAAGCAAGGACGCCCACCGCCCCGCCATGATGGGCGTTTTCTTCCAGGTTAATTCGGCGAAAACACGCGCCGTGGCTACCGACGGGCATCGGCTGGTAAAGCTGTCGATGGATGGAATTACGTCGGAAACGCCGATCGATTTCGTGGCGCCGGGCAAGGCCATCAATCTGGCCGCCCGTGCTGCGACCGACGAAGAGGCCTCGTGCTCGCTTCGCGTCGGCAGCGGCTACGTCGAGTTCGACTTCGGCGCGACGCGCGTCCTCGGGCGGATGATCGACGAGCCGTACCCGAACTACGAGGCCGTCATTCCGCTGGAGAACGACCGCACGCTTACCATCAGCCGCGACGCCATGTTGGCCGCCGTGAAACGCGTAGCGCTCTACTCGTCGAGCATGACACACCAGGTGCGCCTGAGCCTTCAGCCCGACGAGTTGATCATCTCGGCTGAGGATCTGGAGCGCGCCAGCGAAGCACGTGAGCGCGTGCTTTGCGAATACCAGGCCGAGCCGATGGAAATCGGTTTCAACTCAGTCTACCTCACCGAAGTGCTCTCCAACATAGACTCAGAGGACGTGGTGTTCGAGTTCTCTTCCCCCAACCGCGCCGGCGTGGTTACGCCTGCCACGCAGAGGGAAGGCGAGGAGATGCTCATGCTCATCATGCCCGTCATGCTGAACACGTACGCGTAGCGTTCGTGCTTTGCACGGCAATCGTCAGCAAAATCGGGCCATCCCGCGTGCATGAGGGATGGCCCGATTGTTATGATGGCCCTTGAGCTCCTATTCTTGAGCCTGCTGTGCGCCAATGAAATCGAGCAGCCTGCGCGCCTCTTCGGCGCCCAGCGCCCGGTGATCCACTACGGTTTGAAAGGCCTCGACGGCCTCAGCGTCGCGCCCCTGGTACATCCGGATCTTGCCCAGAACGTAGTGCGCCTGGATTCTCCGTAGAGTGGCTTGATCTACGTCTGCCGCTACACGTTCAGCCAACTCGGCCGCGGCATCCAGACGGTCCCCGTCGTACGATGGGAAAAGGCCCAATGTCGAGGAACGCGCCTCCCGAAGGATTTCCAACGACTCCACCAAATCATCAGGAGGTGGTTCGGTCGATTGGCCTCGGAACCTCATATCTTCGAACACATCAGCAGCATTGTGCAACCCGGCCAAGCGGGCGCGCTCGGGCTGGAGCCGCCAACTCATCACGGAGAGCGCTCCGTAGACAGCCACGAAAGCCAAACCGGCTGCCAATGCGAGCCGCACCGGCCTGACAAGCCTCATGCCCTGTCTGCGAGCGACGGCCTCACGATCCGCCGCCGGCGTCGAGAACGATCCCTGATTGCGCGCCGTCAGTCGCTCGAAACGAGCGATAGGGTCTTCGGCCGTTTCCGTGAGTCGATGCAGAGACGAACGAATTGCCTCGACTTGCGCTTGCAACTCCGGATGCTCGTGGACAGCCGCCTCCGTTCGGGCGTGGCGCACAGCCACGTCGGCAGGCGGGTTGCCCGCCGTTATCGCTGAAAACAGAACGTAGTCAAGAAGGGCTGAAGCATCGGGAATTGCGTCCTCCCGAGCCGCGTCGAGCAAGGCGTGGAGCGCCTGCGATTCGGCAAAGAGCGACTCCAGTTCGGGGTGCTCGCGGATGTGCTGCTGAACGCCCGCCTGTTCGTCTTCAGGCAGGTCGCTGTAAAGCAGGATTTTTTCTTGGATGGACAACATGAGAATTGGCGCCGATGAGGTGCAAGGCGCGGTTCGCTACGGGGTTGACGCCTTTCTAGACAGTTCTAAAGCCAAAACGTAACCTCCCAATAATGTGAATTGTGTTCGTACATGGTCATTGCTCATCAAAATCATTGCTTCAACCCTCCTCTTGGCTCAACAAGCCGGGAATAATATCACGAACAATCTCGCGGATCTCAGGATCTTCACGCAAACGGGCCAACGCCTTCGCTGTATAAGTTCGCACGCTCGATATGGGGAGACCCGTAGCCTCCGCGATCTGTTTGTAGTTCTTGCCCTCCAGTAATTTCATCCGTCCGACAATGGAAAGCGAGGGAGGCAGCCGGCCGATCGCGCCCTCAACGGCACGCATGATCTCTGCGCGATCCAAATCCATCAACGCCGGAGCCGTATCGTCCTTGAGCATCTCTTCATTCAGCTCATCGCGCGGGCGCTCTCTCTTCCGCTCGTTGATATAGGCGTTCCGACAAACCACGTTCACCCAGTTGGCGAATCGCTCGGGCTTGCGAACCGACTCCATCCCACTCCGAACTTTGGTGAACACGACCGAGGAAAGCTGATCGAAGTCGTTCGGCGTTGCCTCGGTATCCTTCGCCAACTTGTTCAGGACGTACGACTGCGTGCGGCAATACACCCAGATATCCAATGTCTTGCGGTCGTCTTCTCCCCTGGAGGTGTGCCATCGGAGGAACACGGTGTTCACCCGCTCCACATCGTCCAAGTGGAAAGGCAGACGTGCTGCCAGCGCATTGAGCCGTTCCACATATGGAATGTTCATGCCGATGGTCGCGTGTGGTGGGGTGAATTGCGACCCATGATCCTGACCGACGAAGATAGGCTCGCGGAGCCATGTGGTGGCCGAAGCAGGCGATCCGGTTGGGATTGTGCTAAGAATCGTTGAACCAGTGCGGTGCGACACACTTTGACGAGGTCGATTCGTTGACTGCCTCGCCGCGGCTCCGTACCTTTTCAAGTTCTGCCCGCGCCTCCGTTGGCGGAGTTTGCGCGGCTCATACTGTTCTGCACGTCCGGCCGTCTGTTTTTGTCTACAACGGCGACGCTTTCGATTGATTGGCGCGTGCCTCCAGACCCATCCCATTCTCATGGATCACAACTCGTTCAAGACGTACAGTGCCAAGGTCGGCGAAGTCGAGCAAGCTTGGTACATCGTTGACGCAGAGAACCTGATCGTCGGGCGGCTCGCGTCGCGGGTGGCTTCCGTTCTTCGCGGCAAGCATAAGCCCGCGTACACGCCACACATCGACACCGGCGATTTCGTCGTCGTTGTAAATGCCGACAAAGTCCGTTTCACCGGCGCCAAGGAGACCGACAAGAAGTACTTCCGCCACTCCGGCTACCCAGGCGGCGTCACCATCACCACCCCGAAGGAGGTCCGCGTGAAGAAGCCGACGTTCATTATCGAGAAGGCCGTGAAAGGCATGCTCCCGAAGAACCGCCTCGGCCGCCAGATGCTCAAGAAGCTGAAGGTGTACGCCGGCCCAGAACATCCGCACGAGGCTCAACAGCCTGAGCCGCTGGCACTGTAAACAGGAGATTTAGCACATGGCAACCCTCACCCAGTACCAGGCCGTAGGCCGCCGCAAGACCAGTGTAGCACGCGTCTACCTGCGCCCCGGCACCGGCAAGATTACCATAAACAAGAGGCCGTTGGAGACCTATCTCCCCACCGAGGTCCGCCAGAAGGCCCTCACCGGCCCTCTCGACCTCACCGAGAACCGCGACAAGTTCGACGTAATAGTGAACGCGAAAGGCGGAGGCCTCACGGGGCAGGCGGAGGCGACGCAGTTGGGCATTGCCCGCGCTCTCATCAAGTTTGACGAGGAGCTACGCGGCCCGCTCCGCGCCGCCGGCTTCCTGACGCGCGACCCCCGCATGGTGGAGCGCAAGAAGCCCGGCCAGCCCAAGGCCCGCAAGAAGTTCCAGTTCTCGAAGCGCTAGTTCTTCGCGCTTCGGCCTTTGTACTTCGTGCTTCGTTATCAAAGTGAGCCCGAAGAACGAAGTACGAAGAGCAAAGCACCACCCCACACCTTGCCCGATGCCCCGACGGGTGTCCCGGTTTGTCCGGGATCGTTGGCGGCGGACGACGGCAGGGGCGGCATCAACCCGAACCCATACCCCTATGCCTCGCGTTACGATTGAGGAGCTTCTGCGCTCCGGCGCCCACTTTGGGCACCTTACCAGCCGTTGGAACCCGAAGATGGCGTCGTACATCTTCATGGAGCGCAACGGTATCCACATCATCGACCTGAAGCAGACGCAGGCGATGCTCGACCAGGCCGCAGACGCGGCCGGCCGGTTTGCTTCCCGCGGAAAGAAGATCCTCTTCGTCGGCACGAAGAAGCAGGCACAGGAGGTCGTACGCACGGAGGCCCAGCGCTCCGGGATGCCCTACGTAACCGACCGGTGGCTGGGCGGCATGCTCACCAACTTCCAGACAATCCGCCGGAGCATCCGCCGGATGGAGACGATCCAACGGCAGGAGGCCGACGGCACCCTGGCGCAGCTAAAGAAAAAGGAGCGCCTCATGCGCCGGCGTGCGCGCCAAAAGCTGGAACGTGTCCTCAGCGGAATTTCGGAAATGAACCGCCTGCCCGGCGCCATTTTCGTGGTGGACGTTCGCCGCGAGCACATTGCTGTGAGCGAGGCGCGTAAGCTGAACATTCCGATCATCGCCCTCGCCGATACCAACTGTGATCCCGACCTTGTCGATTTCCCGATTGCTGCCAACGACGACGCCGTGAAGTCGATAGCCCTCTTCACAAGGGTTATCGCCGACGCCGTCCTGGAAGGCTCCAGGGCCGGTGAGATTGAGCGCGAAGCCGCACGGGTGGAGGCTGAGACCCGCAAGGCTGAAGCCAAGCAGATTGCAGAAGAAAGGGCGGCGGAAAAGGCAGCGGAAAAGGCGAAAGCAGTGGAAATCGCAGCAATCCCCACGGCAACGCCCGAAGCTGCACCCACTGAAGGAACTCCTCTCGAAGAGCCCACCGCCGAGCAAACCGAGGCGTAGGAGCCTGTCGGGCTCAGGATGATTCCACTGCGGTGGCGGTGAATCGTCCCATTCCCCTGCTCATTTTCGTAGTCACGCAGTATCGCGGGACGCCTCAAAAGACCGAGAGATTTTTCTCGATTCCCTGCTCACGTTGCTACGAACCCCTAAACCCGACAGACTCCTGACCACCCCGAAGTTGCAGACAAGCGAGAGGCATTTGCGCGGCCTCCAGGTCCTCCATCCATTGATTCCATCCCGAAACACAGTACCGCAATGAACATCACCGCTCAGGACGTAAAGCGTCTCCGCGAACACACGGGCGTAGGCATGATGGACTGCAAGAGAGCACTCCAGGAGGCCGACGGCGACTTCGAGAAGGCCATCGACCTCCTCCGAAAGCAGGGGCAGAAAGTGGCCGCCAAACGCGCCGACCGCGAAGCGATAGAAGGCGTTGTGGCGGTGGCTACCACCGAAGACAGGATGACCGGCGTCATCGTTGAGGTGAACTCGGAGACGGACTTCGTGGCCCGCAACGAGGAGTTCACGTCCTTCGCCGACCGGACGGCGGCGGTGGCCCTCGAGAATCGCCCTGCCGACCGCGCCACCCTCCTCGCACTCGACTTCGACGGCGGCCGCACCGTTGAGCAGGCCATCACAGACTTGACGGGTAAGATCGGTGAGAAGATCGACGTTCGCCGCGTTGCGGTGATCGAGACCACGAACGGCGGCCAGGTAGTTGGCTACGTCCACCCCGGCTCCAAGCTTGGCGTGCTCGTTGAGCTGTCCGGTTCCGGCGATCTCCAGACGGCCGGCCGGGACGTAGCGATGCAGGCCGCTGCCATGAACCCCATTGCCACTACCCGCGATGACGTTCCGGCCGACGTTCAGGAGAAGGAAATGGAGATCGGCCGCGAGGCGGCCCGCAACGACGGCAAGCCCGAGCACATCCTCGAAAAGATTGCCACCGGTAAGCTGGAACGCTATTTCAAGGACAACGTGCTCGTCGAACAGCCGTTCGTGAAGGACTCCTCAATGTCCGTCAAGCAGATGCTGCAGAACGCCGACGCCGAACTCAAGCAGTTTGTGCGCTTCGCGCTGGGTGATTGACGGTGTGCGACTGGCGCTCGCCAACCATCTCGCCGTTCTCGTGGGGGCATATCGCGGCGCGTCCCCACGGTTGTTTCAACCCGTGCCGATTGCCAGATGAAGGGCCTCCGGCGTACCTTCCGTGGCTTTTCACCCCACCCCACCGATTTCGAGATAGCCGTGTCCGGCGCACTAAAATATCGCCGCGTCCTGCTCAAGCTAAGCGGAGAATCGTTGCTAGGCGCCAAGGAGTTCGGCATCGATCACAGCATTCTGGGTGCCTACGCGGCCGACATTCGGGAAGCCGTAGACGCCGGCGCGCAGATTGCGCTCGTCATCGGTGGCGGCAACATCTTCCGTGGTGTTTCGCCGGAGGGGAACCAGATGTCGTCCCGCGCCCACGCGGACTACATGGGCATGCTCGCCACCATGATCAACGGTATGGCGTTGCAGGACGCGCTAGAGGAGCAAAATCTCGACACGCGCCTCGTCTCTGCCATCGACATGAACGAGATCGCCGAGCCGTTTATCCGCCGCCGGTCCATCCGTCATCTCGAAAAGAGCCGCGTCGTCATCTTCGGCGCGGGCACCGGGCACCCGTACTTCTCTACGGACACGGCCGCGGCCCTCCGCGCCGCCGAGATGGATGCCGAACTCATCCTGAAGGGCACACGCGTGGACGGCGTGTATACCGCCGATCCGGAAAGCGACCCGTCCGCTCGCCGTTTCGCCTCTATCGGTGGGATGGACGTACTATCCCGCGAACTTGGCGTGATGGACCTCACGGCCATTACCCTCGCCAGAGAAAGTGACATGCCGCTCCTCGTTTTCAACATGAACCGGCGCGGCAACTTGCTGCGTGTACTTCGCGGCGAGTCCGTTGGCACGCTCGTTCACTGGGAATCCGGCAAAGAGCCCGTCTTCGCCTCGGAGGCATCCCCAACTCCCGCATCCTAGGAGTCTGTCGGACTTAGGATGATTCTACTGCGGCGGCTGCAAATCGGCCCATTCCCCCGATCTTTTTCGTTACGTAGCACCACTATGCGCCTCAAAAGATCGATAAACTGCTCTCGATTTTCCGTCTGCCTCGTGACAGCCTGCCCCGCCTTAGCGGGGAACCCCTAAGTCAGACAGACTCCTAGCCGTCGATTCTCTTTCCAACGATGATCGCTGAAAAACTCAAAAAACTCCTCGAAGACGCCGGGCAGCAAATGGACCACTCGCTTGAGCACCTCACTATTGAGTTGGGCCACATCCGCGCCGGGCGGGCCAGCGCGACTATGGTGGAGGACGTCCGCGTGGACGCCTACGACAGCATGATGCCACTTAATCAAGTGTCCAGCATCAGCACACCGTCGCACGACCTGATCGTCATCCAGCCGTGGGACAAGACCCAACTCGGCGCCATCGAGCGCGCCATTCAGGCGGCCAACCTTGGCATCAACCCAACCAACGACGGCGAATTGATTCGTATCGGCATCCCGCCTTTAACGGAGGAGCGCCGCACTGAACTTGCCAAACAAGCCCGTGTGAAGGGCGAGGAAGCGAAGGTGTCCATCCGCAACGTCCGCCGTGACGCGAAAAACCAGATCCAAAAGCTCCAGTCCGACGAGCACATGCCGGAGGATATGCGTTACGAGGCCGAGGACCGCCTCCAGAAACACACAGACGAGCACACAGGCAAGGTGGTCGCTATGCTGGAGAAGAAAGAAAAGGATATCATGGCGGTTTGAGGATGAAACGGGACTGACAAGAGCTGCGGCTGGTTTTTGCCAATACTGCACTGCCGCCACGACCCCGCCCTTTTTACCTTTGCACTTCAGTCTTCGGAGAGGTGCCCGAGTGGCTTAAGGGGCACGCCTGGAAAGCGTGTGTGCCGGTTCCCGGTACCGAGGGTTCGAATCCCTCCCTCTCCGCATGAGAAAGCAGCGCGCAGCGCTTCGCCGAAGAGCGGTCGGAGCGAGCTTGCTCGATTCCGAACGCGAAGGGGCGAAAAGGGACGCAGTCCCGTGCTTTCGAAATGCAGGATTCCCCCATCCGGGATGGGCGCAAGCCAATCCCTCCCTCTCCGCATGAGAAGTTGATGGCTCGGCCGTCGGCTTTCGTTGTTTTTAATTACACCCCCTGACCATGCTCCGCAGCATGACCGGATTCGGACGTGGAACCCACCGCGTCGGCGCCACCGAGGCCACCGTCGAGGTACGCTCGGTGAACGGCCGTTTCGCCGAGGTCTCGGTGCGTGGGCCGCGGAGCCTGAACGCCTTCGACCCAGCCATTCAGGTGCGCTGCAAGGACGTACTCGTGCGCGGCAACGTGACCGTCAACCTCACCCTTCAACGAGTGGCGGCGGATGCAGGCTATCAGGTGGACGGTAAGCGAGCGAAAGCCATCGCTCGCATGATGGAGGATGTGCGCAACGCGGCCGGAATCCCAGCCGACGTTTCTCCGATCACCCTCGATCTCCTCCTGCGCTATCCGGAAGTCTTGACGGCACCGGAGACAGACCCCCAAACCGAGCAATCGGAGGCGTGGGCGGTCGTGGAACCCGCCCTTGAAGCAGCGCTGAGCGGCCTCGACGCCATGCGGTTGAAGGAAGGCACCGCCCTCGCCAACGACCTCGCCCGGCGTGTCTTGTTGATTGAAGAGCACCTCGAAGCTATTGAGGACCGAGCGCCCGAGCGCGTTTCCGAGGCCCAGAATAAGCTCCGTGGCCGCCTGGGCGAGTTGCTTACCGACGAGCGCCTCAACCCCGACCGCCTCGAAACCGAGATTGCTCTCCTCGCCGACAAACTGGACGTAACCGAGGAATGCGTACGGCTCCGATCGCATCTGGCGCAGTTCCGCGATGCCTTCAACGAAGAGGAAGCCGTCGGCCGACGGCTGAATTTCCTGGCACAGGAGTTTAACCGCGAAATCAACACCATCGGCTCCAAGGCCAACGACTCGGAGATGGCGCAACGGGTCATCCGCATGAAGGAGGAATTGGAGAAAGTCCGCGAGCAGGTGCAGAATGTTGTCTGAGGCTGCGGGCCGTACGCCATGGGCTTTGAGGAGCCCAAGCCAAAGTTCGTAGCCCAAACCACTCATGAAACTGATCGTCCTTACAGCGCCAAGCGGCGCCGGTAAGACCACCATCGCGCGGCGGGTAATGGATGAGATGGAGGACCTTCGCTTTTCAGTCTCCGCCACGACGCGCACGCGCCGCGAGGGTGAAGAGCACGGCGTGGACTACTTTTTCCTTAGCGAGGAGGTCTTCAGGGCGAAAGTCGAGGCCCGCGCTTTCATCGAGTACGAGGAAGTGTATCCCGGCCTTTTTTATGGCACGCTGAAGGACGAACTCGAACGGCCCGCAGAGAGCACGGCGGTCCTCCTCGACATCGACGTGGTGGGCGCCCTCAACGTCAAGAAACTCTACGGCAAACAAGCCCTCATCCTCTTCATCCGCCCCCCGTCGCTGGAGGTTCTCGAAGAACGGCTCACTGCTCGGGGAACCGACTCGGCGACCGACATGGCCGTGCGCCTAGAAAAAGCCGCGCTTGAACTCAGCCAGGCCAATCAGTTTGACGAGGTCATCGTCAACGACGACCTCGAGCAAGCCGTTGTGGAAACCATTGCCTGCATACGTGCGTTTCTTGCAGGCTAAGGCAAAATCATCCCTCCCCGATAAATCCTTAACGATTCCGACATGGCGTCCAAGAACATCGAAACCCTCGACATCACCGCCCTCGCCGCGATGACCGACAACATCTACGAAACGGTTGTTATTTCGTCCCGGCGTGCGCGCCAACTGGCTGCGCGAACCAAAGAAGAGCTCGATACGCAACTGGCCTACTACGACGACCTTGGGCTGGTTGAGCCCGCCGAAGAGTTGCGAACGAACGAGGACCAGCTCAAAATATCGCTCGAGTTTGAGCGCCGCTCCAAGGCTGGAGCACTGGCTCTCGAAGAGCTCAAGAACGACGAGGTGTACTACCGGAACGCGGGCCCCGACAGCGGCGCCACGCTCTAGACGAGGATGGTCTACATTTAGTAGGGATGGCGTGCACGTTGTCCCTACTTTCGTGTCGCATCATCTTTGACCGCCATGACTGACCCACGACTGGACGGCAAAAAGCTCATCCTCGGCGTCACGGGCAGCATCGCTGCGTACAAGGCAGCCGAACTCGTCCGCCTGTTGGTGAGGGCGGGTGCAGAAGTCCAGCCGATGATGACGGCGGATGCGACACGGTTCATCGCGCCCCTCACCCTGGGCACACTCGCAAAGCGCCAGGTGCTGATCCAGGTCTTCCCCGAGAACCAAGACGGAAGCTGGACGAAGCATGTGGACCTCGGCCTCTGGGCGGATGGTCTCGTTATCGCCCCTGCTACTGCCAACACGCTGGCGAAGCTGGCCAACGGCTTCTGCGATTCGATGCTCACGGCCACGGTGCTCTCAGCGCGATGCGCGGTGCTCGTTTGCCCGGCGATGGACCACGACATGTGGACGCATCCCGCCACAAAGGCCAACGTGGATCGCTTGCGGTCATTCGGCTACACGATTCTCGATCCCGAACGCGGCGAACTGGCCAGTGGACTGATTGGGGTGGGCCGGCTGCCGGAACCGGAAACCATCGCCGCATTCATTGGGGAATGGCTGGAAAGCCGGACGCAAGTCAACCGGTCATTGGAAGGAAAGAAAGTCCTCGTCACTGCCGGGCCAACGCGCGAAGCCATCGACCCTGTACGATTTTTGTCGAACGGATCGACGGGCACGATGGGCTTTGCCCTCGCGGACGCTGCGGCACGGCGAGGCGCCGACGTAGTGCTCCTCGCTGGGCCTGTTGATCTGCCCACTCCTGCTGGAGTCGACCGGGAAGATGTCGTCAGCGCGGACGACCTGCACAGAGCCGCACTCAACCATGCGGACGCCGACCTGGTAATCGCGGCCGCGGCCGTCGCCGACTATGCACCGGCAACGGCCGGCGAGCAGAAGATGAAGAAGGCGGATGAGGATCTGGTTCTGCAACTCCGGCGCACGCCGGATGTCCTCGCGGCCCTTGGCGAGCGCAAGCAAAACGGGCAGGTGCTCGTCGGGTTTGCGCTGGAAACCCGGAACGGCGAGGCCAACGCACGCGGCAAGCTGGAACGCAAGAACCTCGACTGGATCGTCCTGAACCACGCCAACGAAGCTGGTGCGGGGTTCGGAACCGGCACCAACCGCGTGGTGCTTCTCGGCGCGGATGGCTCTCGCCATGAGTTGCCGATGATGGACAAAGCAGCCGTAGCGGCTCGGCTCCTCGACCTCATCACTGCACAGGAAACTGCAAAGGAATGAGCCCGCGGCAGTTCCGCTACCTCGCCCTCGGCGATTCATACACCATTGGCGAGGGCGTGGCAGAGGACGAGCGATGGCCGGTGCAACTGGCGACGAAGCTGCGGACGCAGGGCATCCCGCTGGAAAATCCCGAGATCATCGCCGTGACCGGATGGACGACGGACGAGTTGGCAGCGGGCATCGACAAGGCACGTCCACGGGGCCCGTACGACTTCGTCTCGCTGCTCATTGGCGTGAACGACCAGTACCGGGGCCGCTGCCTCGACAAGTACCGGCAGCAATTCCGTGACCTTTTGCAGCGGGCCATTGCGTTTAGTGCTGGAGATGCATCGCGCGTGCTCGTGGTGTCCATCCCCGACTGGAGCGTAACGCCGTTCGCAAGGGGTAGAGAGAGTGCTACCATCGCTGCTGAAATAGGCTCATTCAACGCAGCCAATCGAGAAGAAACAGAGCGCGCGAGTGCGGCCTACGCGGACATCACCCCGCTATCCGGAACACAGGGAAAAATGGTTGTAGAAGACGGCCTCCACCCAAGCGGCAAAGTCTACACGGCGTGGACCAAGTTGGCACTGCCGATTGCTCTTGCGATGCTGCGATAAACAGGTGACTCGTCGTAATTCATCAAAGTAATCGGTCGCCTTGTTTGGGGTGAGAACAGAGATACTGTTCCGTTTGATTTGGCATGAGTGGCAACACAGCCACAACAATGCAACAAATGGGACGGTGAACAAACTTTACCCTTTCTGTGAGGTGGACCCCGTCCGATTGGACAGCCGTGATTTTGAAATATGGTAGATCTTCTGCTTCTCACACCACCACCACGAAGCAGATGATTAGGAGGCTGTTGAAATACCTCATCCGGCCTGCGACGGTGTCTCACGGTCGATCTCAGCGTTGCGAGATGCTCGCCGAATCACCGATTCGACTGCGATCTCGCGCCTTGATCCCGACCGCGATTCACTCGTCTCGGCGATTCAGGCTGCGCGGATTGAGCGCGCGTCAAAGGCGAACTCTACTTGATGGCCATCGCCCACAACCTCAACAAGCTGTTCACGATGGCACCAAGAGCCACCTTTTTTCCCCAATGGCCTCGTCTACTCGCATTTGGCGTCCATCTGCTCCCCAGGCGAGCCCATACCGTCATGCAGTCTTTCGCGCATAGTCGTCGGCTCACTCACGGCTGAGCCGGGGACGCAGCTTCTGTGCAACAGCCTGCTTCGCGGGGATGACTGTATTGTGGGCAGGCCTCTACAGCTCCCTCACCCCAAACGAAGTCCCTACACTAAGGGCAGCCCGGACGTGCGGGTCATTCGGCTTGACGTTGCGGACTTTGCCGGCCACGTCGGTGAGGGGGATTTCGGTCATCCTGCCGTCATGAAGGGCCACCATGACGCCCGAGCGGCCCTCCTCCACAACGCAGGCTGCCTGCGACCCGAAGTGTGTCGAAAGGACGCGATCGAACGGGGTTGGTGTGCCGCCGCGCTGCACGTGGCCGAGGATGGTCGTGCGCACCTCGCCTTCGAGTCGCTGCTCCAGTGCGTGGGCGAGCACGTTGCCGGCGCCGCCGAGGCGGATGGGGTCGGGAGAGCCCACCACCACCTTCTTGACGGCCAGCTCTCCGCCCTCCGGTTTGGCGCCTTCGGCGATGGCGACAATCGTAAACCGCTGGCCGCCCTGTCCTCGCTTTCGGCAGACTTCCGCGACCACATCGATATCGTAGGGGAACTCGGGGAGGAGGATGACATCCGAGCCTGAGGCCATGCCTGCGTGCAGGGCGATCCAGCCCGCGTAGCGCCCCATTGTTTCGAGGATCATCACGCGGTGGTGGCTCTGCGCCGTGCTGTGCAGCCGGTCGATGGCCTCCGTGGCCACGGTCACAGCGGTGTCGAAACCGAAGGTCCGGTCGGTGCCCACGATGTCGTTGTCGATGGTCTTGGGCACGCCAACGATGGCCATCCCCTTCTTCTGCATGCCGTTGGCAATGGTCATCGTGCCGTCGCCGCCGATGACCACAATGGCGTCGAGCTCCATGTCCCGGTAGCGATGTAGAACCTCGTCCGAGACATCCGCGCCGTCGCGCGCGAAGTAGCGGAACGGGTTCGCCTTGTTCGACGTGCCGAGGATCGTTCCGCCACGCGTGAGGATACCCGACACGGCCCGGTAGTCGAGTTGCCGATATCGACCCTCAATCAGCCCAAGGAAACCGTCCTCGAACCCGATGACTTCCGCGCCGCAACGAAGCAGGAGGCTTTTGGAAACGGCGCGGATCACCGCGTTCAGGCCGGGGCAGTCGCCGCCGCCGGTGAGGAGACCTACGCGCATGGGGCGGTTTGCGATTTCGGATTTCGGATTTCGGATTTCGGAGGCTCAAGATTTGAACTGACAGAATCGCAATATCGGATATGGGATATCGGATATCGGGAAATGAAAGCGAAGATATCAGGACTGCAACTAATCAGTAGTCACCGACCAGTCTTCGGTTAGCTTGCCCAACATGCAAAATCCGAAATCCGAAATCGCATATCAAGACCATGCGCCACGCCCCCGTACTCCTCCTCATCGTTCTGTTCCTCGCCGGGTGCTTCCAAACCCACACGGTCATCTTCCTCAACGCCGACGGCAGTGGAACCGTTGAGGAAACAGTCCTGTTGGCCTCGTACGCTGTAAACATGATTGCCGGATTTGGTTCGACGGACTCAACCCAGGCGTTCAGCCTCATCGACGAGGATAAGCTGATGGCGCGGGCAGACAGCTTGGGAGAAGGTGTGACGTTCTCCGGTGTGGAAGAGCTGACTGAAAACGGTTTCGAGGGATACGTGGCTACCTACGCATTCACGGACATCAATCAGATCCGCCTGACGGACAACAGCGACGCACTGCGACTTGGCGACGACGACGGGGAGAATGAGCAGGTGGGGGGTATGAATGGCCTTGGCCTCGACGGCGTGACGTTCGCCTACGAGCCGGGCGTCCTGGAAATCCACATACCACGCGAGGACGAGCCGGAAACAGACATCCACCCCGATTCCCTCGCCGCTGAAACGGAGAAAATCCGCCAACAAATGCAAGAGCAGGGCGGGCTAATTCGCGGGTTTCTCGACAACGCGCGGATGTCGGCATCCATCGTATTTCCAGGGACCATCACCGAGACGAACGCTTCCTACGTGGACAGCACTACCGTTACGCTTGTCGATATTCTTTTCGGAACCATGCTTGACCTCATGGAGGAGAACCCAGAACTCGCCGCCCGCTTGCAACTTGCCCATTCGGAATCCCAGCGGCAGGCCGTCTTGGCTGAAATGGGCGAGCTGGCCGACTTCCGCTACGAGGCGAACAGCGATGTTGTGGTTCGCTTCGAGTAATCACCCACCGAGCCGAGCTTCGATGCGGGCGAAGAGCCTGAAGTTGAGCATGGCCCCAATGGGGTGGTAGCGCTCCTCTACATCGAGAATATTTCGAAACGAAAGGATGGCTCGCAATCGCCGGTTCCAGAAGTGCTTGGAAACGGACGCATTGAGAAGCCACAGCGCTGGAACGGTATCCGAGTAGACGTAGCCGTTCGGGGCCGCAACTCCGTCAATGGCCAGATAACCCGGCCACGTTGTGCCGGATTGTGCGGTGAGTGAGGCTCGAACGCTGAAGTTGCTGTCCGGGCGCAGGGTGACGGCTACCCCTCCCCGGTGGATTGGGACGCGTTGCCATGCATCTCGAAATGCGTCCGTTCCACCCACGTCGGTAAGCAGACTGTAGAAAGCGCGGGCATGCCACGGGCCGCCAGCTCCGACAACAGACGCCCTTGCAGCCACTGTTTCACCAGGAGCGTCGGGTACAGCGGTAATGGTTCCGCGCACTGCCACGTCTTCATCTATTAGCTGAAACGCAGGTCGCTCGATGTAGAGCCCGCGAAGAGCACGTACCTCCACATGTGTCTCCGTGCTCAACCCGGCGGCCAACGTGTAGTGCCAGCCAAACCACGCGGAGCCACTCCTGCTCACACCCGGTGGTCCGAGAGGGCGGTAAGCGCTATTCGGTCGGTTCAGCCCGGTGTAGCCCTGGCCAAACCAATAGCCGAAGCCAGGTTGCTCTTCGGGCGGCTGCCCTGCCAAGCTCGCACCGAGTGTAAACGCATGCCTCGACACGGTCCCAACCAGGGTTTGCGCCAGCTTGAGGCCGGCCCGTCCGCCCGTTGTGACCACAGCTAAGTCGGTGCGCTGGCCGATACCGGATCGAGGTCGCTGTATTCGCTGGATGAAGATCGTAGCGAGCGTGAAGCCGGCATCTTCATCGAGTCCGGGCCCAGTAGCACGTACACGCTCGACGCTCGCACCTGCAGCCAACGTTCGTGTGTCTGCATCGGCCCGTGCCTCAATGGAAGTTGTCCAATGCGTCTTCTGCCAGTCCGGGTCAAAGCCGTCCAGGCCGCTCTCTTGCTCGTCGATGAGTTGAGTATGAGCAGCGAGCCGATAGCTGACATGAATCTCGCTTCCAAGCCAACGTCCGGCAGGCCACTCTCCCTGTAGGTTTAGCCCGCCTCCAACCTGCCGAACGGGAAGCTCCTGGCCAACGGGTTCGAAGAACTGGAGGTTTTTGTCCATGGCGTAGTCGGTGGCATAGCGTTGCAGGCGACCGATCTGGACGGGGGCGCCCATTAACGTTTTATCCACGCAGGCCCCTTCGCACAGCACCTCCG
>JADFQN010000181.1 GCA_022561755.1 Bacteroidota bacterium | reverse complement strand
ACGCCGAGCTGAAGAACGGCATGTCGCCCCACACGCGCTTCGCGCCCGCGCGTAGCGCAAGCGTGGGCTCGAAGGGGGCCGAAACTGCCGACAGATACGTCGTTGCCGCCGCCTCCAAACTGGCGTAGGTGCTGTCTACGTCGAAAAGGGCAGGAGAAACCGTGCCGCGGATGCTGAGCGTCGCCCCCTTGGTCGGCGCTCCTGGGACGTCGCGTGTGTCCATCCGAAAGTCAACGAACGCCTCTGTCTGAACAAAATCGCCCGCGCCATACAGCGGCGGTGGATCCACACCGGGCGGAAGAAACGGGTTAACGTCCGAATCCGAACTCGAGAACTGCCCCGCAATACCAACCCCGAGATCCGCATGGTCGCCCAACGCGAACCCGTAGCGCGGTTCGACCGAGACTGTGCTGACCAAGACGTGCGCCGAGTCGGAGACGGCGAAGGCCCGGGAATCGTTCCCAAAACCGTAAAAGTTGGAAAGGCCGAGCTGCGAGCCGAGGATATCGATCGAGAAGTGTTGGCCGGAGTTCTCTCGGTAGAGGTCGATGCTGAGGCTGCCCTCGAACCGGCCCCTCGTGGAGATCGCGCCGCCGAAGCGGACGCGCGAGCCATACGGATCCTTGCGGAACCCATATCCGAATCGTGAGGCACCGAGTCTCGCGACCAAGCCGTACTCCGAAGTGAAGAGCAGACTCCCGAATGGCACCGTCCAGCTCCCCGAATGAGGCGGCGTTTCGTAGTCGCCGTCGGGACGCCGCGGCGGCTCGTAGCGGGACCTCTGGATCTTGGTGCTCGGCGCGGGCCCCGTAACCTGGTTTTCGCCGTAGGCGTCGTAGTAGCGCACGCTCCCGACGTCCGCAACATAGCGTACTTCGTCCTCACCGCCTCCGCCCACGACGCGAACAAGGACACCGAGACGGCCGACTCCTCCAACGACGGCGACATCATCCGCATCACCCATGAAGATTCGAATCTCCTGCGTTTCGGAAGGATCGAAGATCCTTCGAAAGAAAACGCCGCCAGGCTCCCCGGCCGGCTGAGCTGTTACCTCGACGCTCCCATCACCCAGCGATGTGATCTCAACGTGCTCTGCCAGATCCGTCAGGTGAACCTCGACGTCCATCGCGAGAACCTCGTACAGCTCGTCGGCCGCCTGTGGCAGCGCATCTCGCCGCGCCTTCAGCGATCTCGCGATGAACGCGCCGTCTATCTCGTACATGGCGTCCGGAAGGCGGCGCACGGCGTCGTCTATAACCTGGTTGGTCATCTTGGCCTGGAGCTCGACGGCGGCCGAATTCCAGTCTCCGCGGCTCAATTCCGCCAGAAACTGCCGATCAAGCTCGCGTGCCTGGTGGTGGAGACCGTAGATGCCGGGGTAGTCCTCGTCGAAGCCCACCAGCTGCCGCTCATACGTGTACGCGAGCGAAGGAAGCAACCCATCGAGGCGCGAAAACGCTTGGTCTCGATCTTCGGCTATCGGAAGCCACTGCCTGGAGCCGGATCGCCGCGCCCAGGTCCATTGCCTCCGGTGTCGATCAAAATCGCCTATCAGAACGTCAAACAGACGCGCGTTCAGGAACGCCCGTGAGTCGACGCGCTGTGTCTGACTCTCCCTCACGCGGCGAAAAATCCGGTTGCTCCCGTCAATGTTATCAAACCCACCGAAGAGCGCATCTGGATCTTCTTCGTCGCCCGGCCGCTCCGCAATCGTTCCCGCCTGCCCGGCGAACTGGCTACGGAACTGGCCGAGGGCGGGGTCGTCAGGCATGACGAACGGCTCAGATTCGGCGTGCAGCACCCCAGCCGCATCTTCGAGCGCGTTCACGACCAGGATGCCGAGCGGGTGCGAAGCGCTTATCTGATCTTGGAGAAGCGCGTCGGCGGCTGTCTCCCGAAGCTCCGGCGGCAGTGCAGGAGTTGGATCCTTGTCGATGAGACGGAAGGAGTACCGGCGTCCGTTCTCACCGAGGAGGACAAGCGAGATCGTTTGCTGACCCCCTCCGATACGCTCGGGTGTCAGCCCACCCGCGAAGGTCGCCAGATTCAGAACGGGGAGCCTGACCTCTGATGTCCAGGCCTCCCGGTAGTGGCTACCTAGAAGCGCTCGCTGAAGCGCACCGGCCTCGTACCGCGCACCGATCACCACGTTGACTGAGTCCTGCGCGCGCATCGAGGTCGCGAAGAGGCAAGAGGCCGCGATGCAAAGACCCGTGATCAGACGTCGAGTCGCCATGTGTCAATCCAGTATGGTGTTCCGAAGCGCGCGCATAATTTTGGTTCAGGATGACGTTGAGTGACCGTGAGGCCGCAACCGACGACGCCTTCGTGCTAATTGACGAAAGTATACCATTCTCGGTGTTACCATGATTTCTTGGAAGCTAGTCCCTAGACTTGTTACACTGCCTGCCCACCCACCATCACACGGAGGACGCACATGTTCGACAAATGGAGCAGCTATGCTCCGCTCCCTCTCCGCCTGATCCTCGGATTTGGCTTCCTTTTCCACGGAGTTTTCAAATTTGGCAGTGGCCACGACGGCTTTGTGGGCATGCTCACAGGTATCGGGGTGCCGGCACCGGGCCTTATGGCCTACGTCGTTGGCCTTGTAGAGACGCTCGGCGGTCTCGCGTTGATCGTCGGTGCGTTCGTTGCACTGGTGAGCCTTCCCCTCATCATCAACATGCTCGTCGCGATCTTTACCGTCCACCTTCCGGCCGGATTCAACTTCATGAACATGACCGGCATGGGGCCGGATGGCCCGCAATTCGGGATGCCCGGATACGAGGTTCCGCTCCTCTACGCCGCCGGACTGGCAACCCTGGCGCTGATGGGCGCAGGCGCCCTGTCGGTGGATGAGATGCGGAAGGGGAAATCGGCCGGCGGCGATACGTAATCCCGCCTACCGTGAAAGGGCATCGACGGCTTCCGCCATCTTCTCGGGCACGATCCGCCAGCGCCCGTCTTCGGTGGCCTCAATGGCACCAATCTCCCGGAAAAAGCTGAACCGGATCAGGTTCGCGCGGCCGTGTGAACTTGAAGTTCCAAACCGGATCGACCTGAAGATGGACGCCACAAACGTCACATAGTGATCCATCACGTCCAATGGGTCCCATCGCAGGAATCTTGTCAATGGGTCCCATCTGGGAAGCTGTTCGTTGGGTCCCATTCACCGTCTGGTTTTGCGCTGTAGGCGGGTGAGGCACTCAACCCGTAGAAGACGCGGAGTTCGCGGTCGTTGGGGAGTGCGGCGACGCTGAAAGGATTCTCTTGCTCGGTAACCGTGAGGTTGCTACACTTTCGCGATGGCGGTGCACGGGTGTGAGCTTATTGGCCGCGCATGTGCTGGACGGCCTCGGCGGTAGTCCACGTTGTGTTGGCGATGAAGCGGAAGTTGGTCTGTGCGGCCGCGTTCCCATCGAGCCCGGGAAGGATTGCAGAGGCCGTGGCGTCGGTCACGACGGCGACCTCGAAGCCCATCTCCAATAGCTCTCGCATGTGCGATTCGACACAGAGATTACCAGACATGCCGGCCAGGATCACCCGGTCGATCCCGCTCTTGCGGAGTTGGAGCGCTAGATCGTTCTGCTCCGGCCCGAAAACCTTGTGGGGGCTGGTGACGACGGTCTGCCCGTCCTCGATGTACGGCTTGTAGCGCTCGAGCCAGTCCGCTCCCGAGCCCTCGAAGCCTTCGAGATCGGTGGGACCTGCGCGGTCGAACATGCCAACGTCGTGCATCGCCGCTTCGAGGGCTCCCGCGAACTTCCAGCCGTGGTCGGTCGGGAAGTAGTAGTGGGGTGAGATGAAGACCCCGATGCCGCTCTGCTTTGCGGTCCGCATGAGCGTCTCGAGGTTTTCGACGGTGTTGTTTTCGGTGACACTCTCGGCGACAGCGCCCCAGAAGACGCCGTCCGGGCTCAAAAAGTCGTTCTGCGGATCGGTGATCACGAGGGCTGTGCGGTCGTCCACGATCATTCCAGGATCGGGAAGCTGTGCCTGAACGCGGGCTGCAAGGGTGAAAAGGGTAACAGCGGTCAAAGCGGCCGTCTTCAGAGTGCGTTTCATGGTTTGACTCCTCTTTGCTATCGATCTGATGTCCATCCTTCGGGTGTTGCACATCGGAGGTATTGGCTTGGGTTCAATACGCAAGAAGGAGGTCCCGATCTGTGTGGTTGTCATGGCAATGCGTCGCCCTGAATGGTCAAGTGAGGGGCACCGCCGGGGTAGGTTATCTGGGTTTCAATGATAGGTCTTCCCTTTAGATGGAGTTGTTGAAAGGAGGAGAATATGGTGCGTCTCTCAATATATCCGCTGACATGACAACTGCAATTCTGGGAATCCCGCCTTACCCTTTGTCGGCTACATGATGGGTCCTCAGTTCTTTATTCGGAGTCCCCAGGTAGCCAATCTTCTAGCCCGTGCAACGCGGTAACGTCGGTAATGACATCTTCAAACGTGCGCTCGGGCACGAATTTCAGATCGTTCCAGCGGGCAACGCCAAGCTCAATCGACCACTCTTCCAGATTATGAGGCTCTGTGGTCTCGACAACCCAGAGGAAAGTGTGTTCGAGACCCGAATGATACATGTCCACAAAAGCAGTGATTCCATACTTCTCATTCAATGGCTGGAGATTCATCATGCTGATTGCGATCACCTCTTTAGCCGTCTCGCGATTGTTGACTGGGCAGTCGTGCCGGTTGTGCGCGCCGTAGATTCCCCACAAAGTTGGTTCCGCCGAGGCGCTTTGTGCCAATGCGCTTCCGGCGAAGAACGGCACGGACGCGATAATCGATATGTAGATGAGA
>JADFQN010000180.1 GCA_022561755.1 Bacteroidota bacterium | reverse complement strand
GCCGTTCGACGTGGACAGGTTGAAGTTCCACTGGAAGAGGAACCGCCATTCGCCGCGCGCGCCCGCGGAAGGTGTGGACATCGAAATCGTGTCCGGCTGCGCCAATCCGTCGCTCTGAAGCGCGAAGTCCGCCCCGAACGGCACGATGGTAAACCGATCCGTATCGCCCGACCACGGCGGGTCGGCCGTGAAATCACCGTCGGAGAAGTCGTCCATGACCTGCGCGGTTGCAGACAACGAGAGAAGGGCGAACAGAAGAAGCGCCAGGCGCATGGCGCGAAGCTACATCTTGCGTTACGATTGGCATGCCCGATACTGTTCAGATGGTATCCTCTTTTTTGTCCAATCCGCCCTCCACGTTCACGGCTTCCAGCAGCACGATGTAGATGCCGATGCGGAGCTGCCTGCCGTCGTCGCCGCGCCCGTCCCAGAGCAGCGTGCCGGCCGGGCCGCTGAGGTTTCCGTCCTCCAGTTGCCTTACGAGACGCCCGGCTCCGTCGAAGATGCGAACACGAACGAGAGCTGCGTCGGTGGCCAGTGTATAACGAATCGCCGCCGACTGCCCGGCGTCGGGGTCGAAGGGCGAGTCGATCTCCAGTCCGGGGCTGCCGGGAGGCTCGCCGTCCACAACGAAGGCCGTGTTCATCGTGCCCGGCGTACCGCCGCGTGCATCCAGCGAAGAAGACCAGTTGCTGGGATCGGTAGCCGGGGCGGCTGGGTCAATGCGTTCGAGGGAGATTCCAGACGCGTCCTCCAACTCCACACGGTGCCAGTCGGGCTCGTAGGCCACCGAGTCGATGGCCACCCCGTCGTGAAACAGCGCGAGCATGTCGCCGTCGTTGTTGAGCCCGGAGAAGGACCGCGCTTCGAAAACGGGCGCGTCCACATCAACGAATGTCACGCGAAACGAATCGCGATTAGCAACCAGCACCACGTGGCTATCGGGCGGGATGATGGCAGGTGTTTCGCTGGCCGTGGTGGCTTTCGGGCCGATAGCGTCTCGTGAACGTCACCTGATTCTTGAATGAGGTATGTTTAAAGCTACAGCAAGAGTTCTTAGATGGACCTCGTCCAATCGTTTAATCGCATCGTAATTGTGGATATATATTTCATCGTTACTGAAATCAAATTTGAAGACTATTGGTTTGGCTGCATCTGCTGATTGATTAACTACATCAAATGACTTCTTAAATGCAATTAGCTTCCTCCTGCTATCAGGTCGATACAAGAAATAATGCCTAGCTAATGATACATATGAATGCCCAATTGCATTTCTTATAAAATAGACAGTATTGAGATCCTGTAGCGCTTGATCTGAGAGACTATTGTTAAATCGCTTTATAAATTCTTTCTTAATATAACCAAAGGATTTCCTCCAATACTTCATTCTGTTATTCCTAAGCGTAGGGGGAATTGTCTTGGGGTAATCAACAAATTTTCGAATTATGCGAGGGTGATCATTGAGTATAATCAAGTCAGTCATCTGACTTTGAATCCAAAGACTGTAGATGAATATCTCTCCACCTCTACGTAAATTAGTATCTATTTGTGCATATGTCATTTATTCCTCTATGTAGCTAGAGACGACATCCGTGCGAGCACGATCAGTGGGTAATGCTCGTCTATTCTAGGCTATGGTAGCGGCTTTCATCGCTAAATATGATTTAATCATCGGAACCTGGCAGATCAGAAGCATGATAGCACCGAGGTGAGCGCGTACTGTTACGAATCCACGTTGCGGCAGCTAGTGTCGTGGACAATTTGTCGAAATTTCCGGCACCGTACACGGGTGGGAGTCTCACGTTGCGCTCCTTGCGAGTCTCGCGCCGGACGAACAGCGCGAAGCGTGAGGCCGGGCGGCAGAAGCGTCTAACGGAAAAGCCGGTTGGAGCCAGGTTCAAGAAACGCAACCTGAACCTCGGTGCGGATAGGCGAAAACACTGAAAAAGGCGCAAGTACCTTTCATAATGCTTCCGTAAGGCACAAGAGTAAGCGGCGTAAGCTTTTGAGTTTCAAAACTTGCGCTTAGCTTGATGCGGTTCCACTGGAAGAGGAACCGCCATTCGCCGCGCGCACCCGTGGAAGGTGTGGACATCGAAATCGTGTCCGGCTGCGCCAATCCGTCGCTCTGAAGCGCGAAGTCCGCCCCGAACGGCACGATGGTAAACCGATCCGTATCGCCCGACCAAGGTGGGTCGGCCGTGAAATCACCGTCGGAGAAGTCGTCCATTACCTGCGCGGTAGCAGGGGTGACGAAGACCCACGCGAGCAGCAAGAGGAAAGGAAGGCGCATGGAGTAAAACTACTCTCCAGCGGCTTATGTTGGTATCAGAGGAACTCCTTGCGCGCCTTGAGGGCGCGGTCCAGCAACAACGTCGCTCCCGTTTCCAGGTCCTTGATCAGCACTTCGGTCATTAGGCGGGCGGCCACGGGTCGGAGTCTCAAATTCAGTCCGCAAAAAGCAGATCGATCCGTCGCGCTTCCACACTGGCCGAGGCAATCTGTACGCGCACTTCGTCGCCCAGGCGGATGGTCTGGTTGGTGTTCGAGCCCACGAGGGCGTAGTTGCGCGGGTCGTACTCCCAGTAGTCGTTGCCCATGTCGCGCACGTGGACGAGGCCCTCGGTCAGCAGCGCCTTCATCTGCACGAACACGCCGAAATTCGTTACGCCGACCACCACGCCGTCGAACTCGTCCCCGAGGTGCTGGGCGGCGTACTCCACTTTCTTGAGGCGTACGCTTTCGCGCTCGGCTTCCGTGGCGGCTCGCTCGCGGTCGGAGCAGTGCTTGCACTGCGCGGCGAGCTCGTCCTCCTCGGCCGGCTTGCCGTCGGCGAGGTAGCGTTTCAGGAGGCGGTGGACGATGAGATCGGGGTAGCGCCGGATGGGGCTGGTGAAGTGCGTGTAATGCCGAAAACCAAGCCCGAAGTGCCCGATGTTTGTCGACGAGTAGATGGCTTTCGCCATCGCCTGAATGGCCGCTGTTTCAATAATGGGCTCCTCGGCCGAACCCTTTACGTGCCGGAGCAAGCCGTTGAGCGCGGCGCTGGTTACGGTGTCGTCCGTCAGGGGCAACTTGTAGCCGAACGCGGCCACGTACTGCTCCAGGTTACGGATCTTCTCGCTGTCCGGCGCCGCGTGGATGCGGTAGACGAACGGCTTCTTCAGGCGCAGGCCTACTTCCTTTGCCACCGTTTGGTTGGCGAGCAGCATGAACTCTTCGATCAGCCGGTTCGATTCGCGTCGTGGTCGCCTCACGATCTCGACGGGCATGCCTTTCTCGTCCAGCACCACGCGCACTTCGGGGATGTCGAAGTCGATGGATCCCTCGTCCATCCGTTTTTGTGTGAGGGTGCGGGCGAGACGCGCAGCGAGCAGCACGTCTTCCTTCATCGGATGGTCCTTTCCACCTCCGTCGATGATGGACTGGGCGTCTTCGTAAGCGAGCCGTGCCTTCGAGTGGATGACGGTTTCCTCGATACGGTAGTTCGTCACCTCGCCTCTTGGGGTAACCGTCAGCAGGCACGAGTACGTCAGCTTGTCCTCATTGTGGCGGAGCGAGCAGACTTCGTTCGAGAGCGCCTCGGGGAGCATGGGGATGACGCGATCGACCAGGTACGTGCTTGTGCCCCGCGCGAACGCTTCCTCGTCCAGCTCGGTGCCTGTTTGCACGTAGTGGCTCACATCGGCGATGTGAACGCCGACCTCGAAATCCCGCGAATCGAGCCGTTTGATGTGGATGGCGTCGTCGAAGTCTTTGGCGTCCACAGGGTCGATAGTGAAGATGCGCTCGTCGCGGAGGTCGAGGCGGCGGGCGATCTCGCTCTCGGGGATGGCAACAGCCAGGCGCTCAGCCTCGGCTTCCACTTCGGGAGGGAAATCCGACCGGACGCCCTGCGCCATCGCGAGAGCGAGCACGCTGATGCCCGGCGCATCCGCCGGGCCGAGCACCTGCAAGACACGGCCTTCCGGCGCCGCTTTCGGGTCGTCGAACACGTCGATGGAGACGACCACTTTGTCGCCTTCAGTGGCGCCGTTGAAGGCTTCGCGCGTGACGTAGATGTCGTGCGTCAGCTTCTGGTCGTCGGGCTTGACGAAGGCGAAGTGGCCCATCCGCGCGAACGTGCCTACCGTTTGAACGCGCGTGCGCTCCAGCACCTCCATCACCTCACCTTCTCGCTGACGCTCGTCGTCGCGGCCCCGTGTGGGCGCGGCGAGCTCTATCCGCACGAGGTCGCCATCCAGGGCTGTTTTGAGGCCGTATTTCGGGATGTAGACATCCTCCTCTAGATCCTCTGAACTCACGAAACCAAAGCCCCGAGGGTTGACGCTGAGCACGCCTTCGACTACGTGCTTCCTGCGCTTCTTGCGGTGCCGAAACCGGCCGCCCTTCACTCTCTCGACCTGATTTGTTCGCTCCAGTTCACTCAGCACCTCACGAAAAGCCTTGTACTGCTTATTGTCCTTGAACCCGAGGGTCTTCGCGATCTCCTTCTGCCGAAACGCCTTGTGGCCGTGGTTGCGGAGTAGGGAGAGCACCTGCTTCTTGATAGCAGTGCGCGAGCGGGAATCGGGCACGTAGGTGGTGTCAGTGGGAGTGCGGAAGAGAAGGTACCTCGTCGGCTAAGTCCATGGCCGATGCCCTTCCGCGGCTGCCGAACGAGGTTCGGCTCGAGGCCCTCGGCCTTCCACTAGCGTAACAACAGCACCTTCTGTGTCGCGTGGACTACTCCTTCAGCCTCCAGGCGAACGAGATACACCCCACTGGCCAGGCGGCCACCGTCGAGCACCGCCTCGTGGCTTCCGGCGGCTAC
>JADFQN010000179.1 GCA_022561755.1 Bacteroidota bacterium | reverse complement strand
GATTGACCGTTATCGCAAGGATATCATTTGCGGGGCTGAAACCGGCGGGGCCCAGCATTCCGTCGAGTACCGTTCGTACTTCGCGCTCATAGTCTTCAAAGGTCAACCCCAGCATGACTTGCCTCGACTGACGGAGCTGCTCATGAATCGGGACATCCCGTTGTGGCGGTTCTATCATCCCCCAGAACATTACCGGAACAGGGCCCTGCAAGTCCCGGAAGAGCACCCGAGCGGTAGCATCAGGCCCAGTGTCCCGAGGCTGACTCCGTGGACGAAATCGCGGCGCGAAATCTGCCGTAGCATACCCAGTTCACGATCGGTCTTTTTCATCGGCTGGGGCCTGGAGTATGCGTGAGAGATGGAAGAAGGGCAGATTTCGGTTCCGGCGAGCGTGGCTCCACCGCGAACGAACCACGGTCTTGACTGAGTCCTAATCGGGGTGTCCAGGTTCGAGTCCTAGCGGGGATACGGCACTACGGATCTACCACTGAAGCTCGTGCGACTCGGCTTCCAACCGTAATCGTTGGAGGATGCGCAGGGCAACAGACAGAGTCAGAAACGGCACATGCACGGACGGCGTGCCTGGTGTTGGACCCGCTGTGACAACGCGTAAGGTGGCCATGCGGTGGCGCCGGTCGAAGGGTGACCGACCGAGTGAAACGGTCTGGACCTTGCTGTAGGGAATGATCACGCGTTTTCGTGTGTACCAGCCTTCGCGTACGAGAAACGCAGACGGGGTGAGCGCATATCCGCGGTGTTTGACGTCGAGACGAGCCAGGAGCATCGCTAGGGGAGCGAGGGGAAAGAATGTGAGGACGACCCACCATGTCGAAATTGCCGCCGCCGCGGCACATACGATGAAGAGAAGCAGGAGGTAGCGAACGCCCATCCGTCGAGAGGCCCGAGGGGCAAGGGCTAACCAGTCGACGCCATTTAGATTCACATCGTACCGCACCGCGTCTAGGATGGATTGTAGCACGTGCCGCGGAGCAAGAGGCACAAGCCATCGGCTGCCGACGCCTGGGTCAATGGCTTTTCCACCTGCGGTTTCAGCCTTGACCGAAACCCGCCCAAACCACCGGTGCAAAAGGCTTTCGCGGATCACAAGACGCTGAACGCGGTGGCGTGGAATGGCCACGGTCTGTTGCGTGAAAAGTCCACTGTGTGTTTGGAGGTCGTTCCCGACAAGCACGAGCCGAAAGTCATGGAACCGGAGAAACGACCAGACAAGAGAAAACAGCCGTAGCAAGAGAACGGTGCCCACAACGGCGAGAACGATGAGGAGCGGGACACTCAATAGCTTCGACCATGTGATCCATTCGGCCAACCATTGGACGGATGACAACCACTCGATGGACGATTCCAGGAGATCGACCTGGGTGAGGATCGCGATTAAAGCAGCCACCATCAGTAGGCCACGGTTGGAGATGAGACCGAGGCGTGCGATCTCACCGGCATTCATTTGGTAGAGAAGGCGTGGCGAAAGAGCGTCATCTACAGGTGGCCAAAGCAAATCGATTTCGTCCTTAGATCCCGGGACTTCTGGTTCCATGTCCGGAGGGCTCTCCTCTTTCTCATCCACTCTGGCCTTGTAGCCGGAGATTTGCGATCGGATCTCTGCCAGCGCAGCCGCCGAGAGTACTCGGAGTTCAGCTTCGGCTTCCGCACCGCCCGCCGTCTCGATTCGTAGCTCGACGACGCCTAGTACCCTGTGAAACACGTTCTGCACAAGATTCAGGTTCTGAATCCTGTGGTAGGGAATGTGCCGGACGCTCCGGAAAAAGAGCCCCTGACGGATGACTATTTCGTTCTCGTGGAGCTCGTATCGTACGGTGAGATAGCGCACGACCGCGTAGACGACAGCAGGGCCGAACAGAACCATCAGCCAGATGTCCGATTCTTCGCCGCGGGCAAGAATGACTACGGCCAGACCGGGGAGAATCAGAGCTCTGATTGCGCCACTCATGCGAAAGACGACCGAGAGCGGGTGCAACCGGTAGCTCCCTACATGCCCGGACAAATCCTTAGACAGCATCGTGTTCGGTTTCCGGGCTGAGGGCCTCACGAAGATGAAGGGCGGTGCCGCGATCGAGCCCCCGCAACGAAATAGAGGAATTGACTGAGCCTGCGGTATGGAGGACGAGAGTCGCGAGTCCGTAGCGGCGCTCGATGGGTCCCTCTGAAATGTCGGTGTGCTGGAGGCGGGAGCGCGGGACGGCGATGCGGCGTCGGAAAACGACGCCACGACAGATCTCCACGCCGAGTTCGTCCACACGATAGAAGGTCCGACGGTACTCGACCGGGGGCCACGCACGGGCCAAGACCATGAACCCGAGCGCTATCACTATCGCGGCGAAAGTGATACCAATCGAGGCCCAAGTGGAGAGGAGCACCCAGAGGTGTAGCGCTCCAACACCCACGAATAGAACGGAGCTCACTACACCTGCGACGATCCACCCGACCACACGATCTGCCGTGATCACACGGCTATCCAGGGGCGTCCATCGTCCGGTTGGGACGTTGGGGTCAACCGGCGCCGTCTTTTGCGGAGGTATCACGGGCGATTCGTTGGCTTGAGCAGCGTTGTACGCCCTGGATAGCTGTTTGGATACAAACCGCACGTCTCACGCACCCAAGTCGGACCCAGGAGCCGACCACATCGGCACCAATTGCGACGGAGATTGTAAAGCAACCGTTGCAGTTCGATATTCAGGTTTCCAGTTCACTCGAGGAGTTCATACCGCATGGCAGGAGTCAAGGGACGTGTAGCTCTTATCACAGGTGGCGGCCGTGGCATAGGGCGTGCTACGGCAGACCTTCTGGCCTCGCGGGGTGCACACGTGATGTGTGTGGCACGAAGCCAGCAGGAATTGAGGAATACGGGTCACCGTTATTCGGTGGCAGATCTCGGTACTGCCGAGGGCTGTGCGCAAGCGGTGGCAGACGCCGAACAGCATCTGGGGCCTGTAGAAATTCTCGTATGCAACCACGGTTTGGGGTCCGCCCACGAGCAGGTTATCTGGAAACAGCCCCCAGACGTGTGGTACGAAACTATGCGCATCAACCTAGATGGGCCGTTCCATCTATCGAGGCTTGTCTTAGAAGGGATGACCCAACGCCGATATGGCCGCATTGTCTTCACGAGCTCCACAGCAGGCCTAGTCGCCGAGCGCGCGGGAAGTGCCTACAACAGCTCCAAGGCGGGTCTTCTGGGATTAATGCGCTCGGTCGCACAAGACGGCGGTTCCTTCGGCGTTACATCCAACGCTGTCTTGCCCGGTTGGGTGCGGACGGAGATGTCCGAACGCTCGGCGCGTAACGAGGCAAAGCATCGCGGCATCACAGCGGAGCAAGTGTGGGAAGAAAGAGTTGCACTTTATCCCCCAGGCCGGGTTGCCACGCCGCAAGAAGTCGGCGAGATGATAGCCTTTTTGGCATCCGAAGAATCCAGTGGTGTCAGTGGCGAGGCGATCAGGGTTGCGCTTGGCAGCGTGTGGTAGGTCGACTAAAGACTAGGAGTGCTTTTTCGATAGTAGCACCTCGTCAAGCCACGTTTTCGCTCAGCGTCTCCCGCTCAACGTATGCCTTGAACTCCGACTGAACGATCTTGATGGTCTTGTTGAGTTGCGGGCCGAGCATGAACTTCTCCATCAGAGCACCTATCGGCCAGAACCCAGTTTCCATGTTGATAAACGTCGTGGCACGGGTGCGGTTGTCGCTCACCTTTTCGAGGCGCCAACCTCCGTAGGCGTCTTTCACGAAGAACGGCAGTCCCTCCAGCGACAACGTATACGACTCGTTTTCCGTCCATTCGAGGACGTTCTCCACGAGAGTACCAAAGCCCGGCACCTCGCACGTTCGCCCGGCACCGAGTCCGCGCTCGACCTCGGTGTGAAAGTGCGCCTCGGTAACCGTTCGGGTCCAGTGCTGAATGTCGGTGAGTCGGCTGATTTTGTCCCAGACCAGGTCGAGCGGTGCGTCGATCTCGATTCTGTGTTCTACCTTCATGGTGATCCTCTCTTTGCTGTTATGAAGCCGGTTCAACCGGTGCACATTACAGAATTCAGCAAATCACATCCAGTTCCCAATCCTTGTGCGGTGCTGATTGGGTGATTCCATCTCCGCGAGGGACATTGAACGATCGGGCGACTATCCGCTGTAGTAAGCCGTGAGGAGGCTTCTGTCTAGCTTTAGCAACGTGACTGGCAGGATGGGTTCAAGCTCCACCAATCGAGCACAGCCTCGTGACCTCCGGCGGCTAGCTGTCGGTTCAATAGCATAGAGCGGTTCAGGAGCTGGGGCAACGACTTTAAGAACACGCTCATTCAAGCTCCCAAGAGCTGACCGCGGGGTCGTCATTCTCGCCCCTGGTGATCACAATCAACTTTGTGCCTTCAGCGTTGGCAAACTCAAATCTGCACGGCGAAAGACCAGAGCCGGCACAAGATTGGAGCTCCGTCCAACCTCTTCCCTCCACCATTTCTCCCTCTCGGCCGAAAAGCTCTCCCCCATCTTGCCCAAGTACGGAGAGACCCTGCCAGCCTGAAGCCAGGATGGCGATTCTTGCTTCCGAGTAAGGCATTCCCTGTCTCAACTCGTCCAAGGCCCGAGTCTCCTGGGTTGGACTCACCTCCTGAGTTTGATCGACGAGGGCTGGATTCTCGTTTGAGTCTACAGTATCCTGATTCACGACAGTATCCTGCTTCAGTTGTTGAACGGCTTCTCCGTCTCCAGTGCAGGCCGAAGCAGCAAGGAAAAGCACTACTACAGCTAAATGCGACTTATTCATCTGGGGCAGATACATACAGAGGTCTCGGGGGAA
>JADFQN010000061.1 GCA_022561755.1 Bacteroidota bacterium | reverse complement strand
GCCTGTAGATGCCGGGCGCAACCTCAATACCTTGGTTGTCTACGCCGTCCCAGACGAAATCATGCTTGCCGGTCGCGGTCTCGCCGGTGGTAGAGAACACCACCCTGCCCTGGTCGTTGGCGATGGCCAGTGTCACCGTGGCAAACATCCCCACCCGCGAATCGAACAGAATGGTGAGCATGATGGAGACCAGCGCCACCGGGGCTGCCAGCTCGTTGAGCAGTTCTATCTGCCCGAGCGCCGCGAAGCCGACCACCGTGCCGCCGACGAGCAGCGATATCAACAGCATCGACCGCGTATTGGAGAAGATGCCCGGCCGCAGGAGGTACAGGTAGAGGAAGAAAACGGCGTAGGCGGACAGGATGAGAAGAAATTTGCCCAGCCAGGTGCGGTAGGTGCTGATGTCTCCGGCCCGCAGGCGTTGCTCGCGCTCGAGCGAAACAAGCTGCTCGTGGATCTCCTGCGTCACCTCGTCGCCACGCCGGATGATGGTCATGTCCTCGCGGATGCGGCCCCGCGTCGTGCGGATATTTCGCATCTCCTCTGCAAGCCGCTGTTCGGTGGCTTCTCGCTCGAGGTGGAGTGGCGCGCGGTACACGTGCGCGAAGAACGTCATCCCAATCCGGACGGTGTCGCGGCGGCCTTTGTACTGCCGCGTCAGCGTACTCTGGGCAAGTGAGAAAGCCTCGTCGATGCCCAGGAGGTCGTCCATCCGGCGCATGCTTTCGTCGCGGACGCGCGGGTCCGTGTTGCGAACCACCACGTGAGTCGTTCGGACGCTATCCCGCGCGACGTCGAGGACGATGTTGGCCAGTTGCCTCGTGCTGAGCTGCGAAATCGACCGCAGCAGCATGTCGTCGAGGGCGGGTGCTCCCTCGCCCGCCCGGCTCGGTGTCGGAAGCACTCCGGAGTGGGCTGCGTACGACGCCAATAGCGCGTCCCACTGGGTGTCCGAAATCGCCAGCGGAAAGTTTGCGCGAAGGCCAAGGTACCGGGTCGAGTCGCCCGGAGCGCTGCCTTCCTCCTGCCCGCGCGTTTCAGCGAGCTTCCAGTCTGCATAGGCCTGAAAGACGCCCTCCAGGCGTGAATCGAGGGAGTCCAGCAACGACTGGGTTTCCTCTGCCGCATTCGGATTGATGGAAAACACCAGGGGCTCCGTTCTGCGTATGGAATCGCGCTGGGTTTCGATCTCCTCTTCCGATAAATGAATAGGGAAGCTGAAGGGAGCAACCAGATCCTCGTCCAGCCATATATCACCACGCTCGGCCGTGCTGGCGTAGAACTGGACGCGCGGGAACGCCATCAGCCCCAGCGCGACGAGCACGATCAGCAGCCCTGTGCGCTCCCAAATAGCGCGGCGGGAGAGCTTCTTGCGGCCGCGCGGCCCTTGCGCTTCCAGCTTCAACCGGCGTGGCCGCCGCCCTCCCTTTTGCTTAAGCCCTACACGGTCCAGAATACTCATACAAAAACGTTACGTGACGACCGCAAAATACGATGAAGCGCTTTCACGCGGCGTTCGGCGCAGAGTGCCCGGCCGAATCTCCCGGCGCGTCTGAACTCAGGAGTCTGTCGGACTTGGGGGTTTCCCGCCAAGGCGGGGCAGGCTGCAACGAGGCAGTCGGGAAATCGAGAGTAGTTCATCGATCTCTTGAGGCGTCCCGCAGTACTGTGGGACAACGAAAAAGATCGGTGGAATGGGCCGATTTGCGGCCGCCGCAGCAGAATCACCCTAAGAGGCTGTTGAAATACCTCATCCGGCCTGCGACGGTGTCTCACGGTCGATCTCAGCGTTGCGAGATACTCGCCGAATCACCGATTCGACTGCGATCTCGCGCCTTGATCCCGACCGCGATTCACTCGTCTCGGCTGCAGAGTAAGTAATTCAACCGCCTCCTAAGTCCGAGAGACTCCTCCATGCCGCAAGCCGAGCATGCTTCCCAGAACAATCATCCCTGCCGCTCCGAAGACGGTATAGAGTGGCCAGGCAAGGGAAACCAGGCCGAGCTCTGCTTTGAGGTTCGCGCTCGGACGCCATGCGAACACCCAATTCCCCTCGGCGCCGCTGTAAAACACGCTGAAGATCACGACCGTCATCACCACAATCGTGACCACGAATGCAATCATCGCGTCCACCTCGCGCGCTTTCTTGCTGAGGATGCCGAGGAGGAAGGCACCAAGCAGGCCCCCGTACGTGAACCCGGCAATGCCCAGCCCCAACTCCACTACCGGATTTTGCATGTCGGTAAACAACATTGCAAACCCGATAAACGCAGCGCCCCAGAAAAGCGTCATGATGCGGCTCAAGCGCAGGGCCGAGACGTCATCCAGACGCCGCTTGGAAAACCGTTGAAAGACATCAAAAACAGAGGCGCCCGCGAGCGCGTTCAGCGACGACGATAGCGTACTCATGGCCGCTGCAATGATCCCCGCCAGAAGCAGTCCGGAGATGCCGGCGGGCATCCCTTCCACGATGAACTTGGGGAAGACCTCGTCTCCGCGCGAGAGGCCCAGCGCGTCCAGCGTGGCGCCGTTGTAGTACGCCCACAGCAGGAGGCCAACGAGCAGGAAAAGGGCGAACTGGATCATTACGCCCACCCCGCTCCAGATCATTGCGCGCCGGCCGTCCTTCAGCGAACGGCACGCCAGGATGCGCTGAACAATCAGTTGGTCGGCGCCGTGGGAGGCCATCGAGAACACCGTACCACCGACCAACGCAGTAACGAAGGTATACGGCTGCGTAAGCCAGTCCGTGAGGCCCAGGCTCGTGTTCAGAATCTGCGTCTTGCCGTCAGCCACTGCCCGGGCCAGCCAATCCGCCGGAAGGTGGCCGAGCAGCAGGAACACCGCCAGCACGGCGCCGCCCACGTAGATAAACATCTGCACCGTATCCACCCATACCACGGCCTTCAGTCCTCCAATGAAGGTATAGCAAATGGTAACAAGTCCAATAACGATAATGATCGCGGCGTAACTGATGTCCCAGCCCGCCGTTAAGGCGATCACTTTGAGCGGTATGGCGGTTGCGAACAGCCGCACGCCGTCGGCGAGGAGCCGCGTGAGCATAAACGTCACCGAAGCCAGCGCGCGCATTCGGTCGCCAAACCGATGGCCGAGGAACGCGTACGCCGTTTCCTGCTCGCCCCGGAAGTAGCGTGGCAGGAGAATCACGCTCACCAGAATCCTCCCAAGCAGGAACCCCAGCGTGATTTGAAGGAAGGTCAGCGCCCCGCCGAACGCCACGGCCGGAATGCCGATCACGGTTAGCGTGCTCGTCTCGGTAGCGATGACGGAAAAGCACACAGCCCACCACGGCAGATCGCGGCCGCCGAGGAAGTAATCCGTCGTGGTGCGTTGTTTTCCTGCCGCCCGAATACCCAGCCACGCAATACCCGCGAGGTACACAACAATGACAACGAAGTCGAGCGGTTGAAGCAATACGTTACACGGTTCTTACTTGGGGGGCTGTTGAAATTCGTCATCCTGCCCGCGACAGAGCACGTAATTCAACAGCCTCTTAGCGGTCTTTCTTAAAAGCGATTGCGGGCGGATCGATAGACTCCAGATAGCCGCGCAACGCGCGGAGGGCCGCTTCAAAACTCTCCGTCGGCGCGATTAGGAAGTCGAAGAACGGCTCGGCCGCTTTGTCGTAGAGCCCGATCCGAAAGTGCGCGGTTGAAGCCCCGGCGAGGTATGCGGATGCCGCCGAAAACGGCGAAGTAAAGTCGATGGCGACGTGCGGGTGCGGGCTCCAGAAGGCTTGGAGCACCTTCTTGTTCGGGAGCCTCCGCCAGTCGAGGTCTTTCTTTGTGATGATGTCCACAGCCCCGGCAAAGGCGTCCGGCGAGTAGTTCAGCCGTTCACCGAGCACAACAGGCGCGATGTTGGATCGGGGCACATCTATCTCCAGCGCAAACCGCCATGCGGCCCGCAACGATTCTTCGCCGTCAGGCAGAATCAGGAGAATGCGGACTTCATGCGGATCGGAAGGCCACGCGGCCACGGTTCTCCGCTGCGTCGCTTTGAGGGCGGCGCGGTAGGCCATACGTTTTCGGGCGGAATCGAACACGATCTACAAAGTTAGGGCCTCTTCACACTCAACCGCAATGGACCGCTTAAGTGCTGCGCTCCTCGGAGAGCAGAGTCCGGGACTACTGCCCCCAACTTCTCGCGCGCATAGAAACGAGCTCAGACTGACCTCGAACCAATCTTTGTGCGCTAATTGTGAAATGGCCCTAGCCCAGAAGCTCGAGAAGCGCAGCTTCGTCGAGAACCGGAATAGCGAGTTCGTTGGCCTTGTCGAGCTTCGACCCGGCGGCCTCGCCTGCCACGAGGTAGTCGGTATTCTTCGAAACGCTGCCCGTCACCTTCCCCCCTGCCCGCTCGATCATCCTCCTGGCGTCGCTACGCTTCAGTGTCGGCAGTGTGCCGGTGAGGACGAAGGTCTTCCCGGCGATGGCCGATTTCGTGGTGGGTGCGGACGGCTCTTCCTCCGGCAGCCTCACGGTGTTAACGCCGAGTTTGTGTAGCGCTTCCACGATGTCCCGGTTTTCGCTGTTTGAGAACCACGACACTACACTTTCAGCCGTTTCCGGCCCGATGCCGTGGATGGCTTCGAGTTCTTCCCGCGTTGCTTTGCCCAGCGCCTTCCCGCCATTCGGCGGGGCGTAAACGCCAAGCGAAGCGAACTCCGCGACGAGCAGCTTTGCGGTCGTCTCTCCAATGAATCGAATCCCGAGGCCAAACAGGAGACGGCGCAACGGTCTCCCTTTCGAGGTCTCGATGCCCTCCATCAGATTATCCACCTTCTTGTCCTTGTATCCCTCCAGCGCAAGCAAGGCATCGCGGTCCAGCGAATAGATGTCCGGGATGGTGCCGACGAGGCCTTCCTCGACCAGTTGCACAGCCACCTTCTCCCCTATTCCCACGATGTCCATGGCGTTGCGGGAGGCGAAGTGCTCCACCAGGCGCTTTAATTGAGCCGGGCACGTAGCGGAGACGCAGCGGATGTCGGCCTCGCCTTCCAGGCGCACCAGCGGCTCGCCGCAATCAGGACACGTAGTCGGTTCTTCGTAGGTGGTTTCGGTTCCAACTCGAGTCTCCACAACCGGCCCTACGACTTGTGGAATGACGTCGCCGGCACGTTTTATAGTAACCCGATCGCCAATACGGATGTCACGCGCCAGGATGTACTCGGCATTGTGGAGCGTAGCCCGCGATACGGTGACGCCGCCGACCTCCACGGGTTCGAGGATGGCTATGGGCTTGACAACGCCGGTTCGACCTACATTCTGCTCGATGTCCAACAGCCTGGTCGTGGCCTCCTGCGCAGGGAACTTGAACGCAACTGCCCAACGCGGCGCGTTGGCCACGCTTCCGAGTTCCGCCTGGTAATCCTTCCTGTCTACCTTCACCACCACCCCGTCGATCTCGAAATCAAGCTCTCCACGCTTCTCGGTCCACGTTTCGCAGAAATCGACCACGCCCTCGATGTCATCGAAGCGGGCATGGTTGGGGCTGGGTGGAAGGCCAAGCTCCTTCAGCCACGCCAGCACCTCAGTTTGGGTGGCGGGAATGGCTCCGTCTGTTTTGCCGATACCGTAGGCCCAGAAGTCCAGCTTGCGCCCGGCTACGGCAGCAGGATCGAGTTGTCGGAGACTTCCGGCCGCTGTATTGCGTGGATTGGCCAACGGGCTCTCGCCTACCTCAACCAGCTTCCGGTTCAACTCCTCGAACGTGCTCCGGCGCATGTACACCTCACCTCGTACCTCCAGATAACTCGGTGCTTCATCCGACAGCTTTAGCGGAATCGACCGGACGGTTCTGACGTGCGTGGTTACGTTCTCGCCGATAATGCCGTTGCCCCGCGTAGCCCCCAGGGTTAACTGCCCGCCTTCGTAGCGGAGGGCAATGGCCAGCCCATCGATTTTCAATTCCGCCACAAGAGCTGGTTTCTCTCCATCATCCAACACATCACCGAGACCCCGGCACACGCGTTCGTACCAGGCGCGGAGCTCGCCGGAATCGAAGGCGTTTCCGAGTGAGAGCAGCGGTTCGGGATGCTGCACTTTTTCGAACTTCTCAAGCGGCGGCCCCCCTACGCGGTGCGTCGGCGAGTCTAGCGTTTTGAGATCGGGAAACCGCTCCTCCAGCACCTGCAGCGCACGAAAGAGTTTGTCGTACTGGCCGTCGCTCAGGAGCGGTTTGTTCTCCACATAGTAGGCATGGCCCAGCCGGCGCACGATCGGGCGAAGCTTGCCGGTCAGCTCAGAAGCCTTCGCTTCGGCCAGGCCGTCGGCGGGCGTATCCTCTAACCCGCGAATGGCATCAAGCGCATCGCTGACGAGGTCCATCGTGGTCAGGATTGGGGCGCGACTCTTCCGCCACGAGGAAAAGCGGCGTGGAGCGAGTCGAGCAGCGTTTGCCCGTACGTACTGTCTATACGGAGCACCTGGCCCTGGGGAGGCCGCCACTCGTACCCCTGGAAACGGAGCGTTACTTCCTCGGGGTTCATGCCAAGCCCGCCTTCCCCCCAGAGCACTACTCCCAGATTGCTTGAAAACGAATTCGTTTCTCCAGGCTCGATCCAAACCGGATACCGCGCGTTGGGGGCCTCGGTTACAAGGAAACTCTGGAGACCATCCCCGCCGGCGACAACACTAACCTCTATTGGGAAGGACAGTCGCGGAGCGGGGGACTGGGGGGACGATCCGTCCGCAGCCGGGCCGTCTCCTGCTGCCACCTCTTCGGATTCCGGCGTATCGGAACCGGCCACGTCGGGTTCAGGCGAGTCACCTCCGAAAAGAAGCCACAACACAGCGAGCACGGCCAGAACGACCAGAACAGTCACACCTAGGATGGCGCGCCACGCCATATCGAACGTCCGGCCTGAACTGGTGCGGACCTTCTGCTGGAGGCGTCGGGTTGGCCTCGCGCCCGCATAGGGCGCGGTGGAAGTGCCTGAGAATGCCGCTGAGCCAGCCGGTACAGCGGGCGGCAGGGCATCGACCTTGGGAAAGGGGGTTTCTTTCTGCGCGCCCGTCTCAGCGCCGGTGTCGTCCTGCTCAGTCTCGGCGTCGTCCGTCTTCTCTTCGGAGGGCTCCGCGCTGGTCTCGGTGTTGGCCTCCACGTAGTCGGGGTGCAGTTCGCCATGGTACGCACCCGTCTTCGCAGCCTCCAACGCAGCCTCCACTCTGTGAGGAGGCACGCCGACCGCATCGGCATAGGACCGAAGAAACGCCTTCAGGTAGATGATGTTGAACGAGGGATCGCCGATGAGTTGCCCGGCTTCGAAGCGTTCAATAATGTCCTCGGCCAGGCGCGTTTCCTGGTGAATATCCTCGATCGTCACCTCGGCTGCCTCGCGAGCAGCGCGCAGATCGGCTTCGAGTGTGTGCGTGGCGGAAGCCATCGGAAGGACGTGACGAGCTCCAGAAGTGAAGAACTAGAATACGAAGGCAATGCGCGTTGAGGAAGGGTTGTTGCGTCAACGAAAAGACTGATATCAATCAGCAGCCCGTGGGAAAACGGTCGAAACAATAAGAGCCCCGGCCGATCGAACAGCCGAGGCTCACTGGTCGGGTAGGCGGGATTTGAACCCACGACCCCCTGCACCCCATGCAGGTGCGCTACCGGACTGCGCCACTACCCGAAGTTGTCAAAGTAGGTAGACGATGCCGCCCACGCCCGCCCGCAAGCATGCGGGATGCGCTACCGGACTGCGCCACTACCCGAAGTTGTCAAAGCAGGTAGACGATGCCGCCCACGCCCGCCCGCAAGCTTCAGGGATGCGCTACTACCCGAATGTTACCCTGAAAGTACCGTGTTCACGGAAGCTGCTGCAACACGTCCTCTAAAAAAGAACGAAGCTCGATTAGTTCCGATTGTGTGCTCGGCTCGGCACCCTTTCGCTGTCTGGACAGGGCCTGCCTGGCTCCTTCCAGCGTGTACTTCTCATCGCGTAGTAGTTGCTTAATACGTTCGACGAGATCGATGTCTGTCCGCGTGTACGTACGGTTACCTGCCATGTTTTTTTTTGGCTTGAGGTACGGAAACTCCGTTTCCCAATACCGCAGCACATGAGCCTTGAGGTTCGTCATTTCGCTGACCTCGCTGATCGAGTAGTAGAGCTTCTTGATGCCGTTCTGCTTCATGGTGGTCAAGATGTGGGCGAGGATGAACCGAGTAAAGAGCCAAGCGTTCGACGCGCTTCGCTCTCATCCTCCGCATGCCGCCCGGGTCTCGTTCGTCGCTTCGCTACGATGCTGCTTTGTTGGTAGTGGTTCTGATCTGGGGATTGAACTTCCCGATCATTAAAGTACCACTCGAAGTGATGCATCCGTTTACGGTCAACCTTTTTCGGTTTGTCGTGTCCTCTCTTGTGCTGGGTGGGATCTGGCTGGCCGAGGCTCGGCGAACGTCGCAGTCGTTTACTGCTGTATTCTCGGAGCGTCCCTGGAGCCTCATCGGCCTCGGGATGGTCGGGCAAGTGGGCTACCAGGTATTGTTCATTCTGGGTGTATCGAAAACGGGAGCGGGTAATGCTGCGCTCATTATTGCCTCCAGCCCTATGTGGACGGCGTTGCTCGGCCACTTGTTTGGGATCGAGCAGCTTCGGCCCAGGCAGTGGGGCGGGTTAGTTCTCAGCTTTGCGGGCGTAGTGGTTGTGGTGTTGGCCGGCAGCGGCGCTCTCGTCTTCTCGAACACAACGCTTCTTGGAAACGTGCTCATGCTGTTCGGCGCCATCTTCTGGGCGCTGTACACCGTACTGAGCCGTCCAATTCTTACGCGCGGCACACCGCCGGTCGCGCTCACGTTCTTTGGCGTGCTCGCGGCTTTGCCTATTCTCGGTGGCCTCGGCGTCTTCACGCTGAGCGAAACGCTGTGGGCGTCGGTCAGTGCTAAGACGTGGCTCGCTCTTCTCTTCTCGGGCGGCCTGTCGACCGGCCTCGCGTATGCGCTGTGGAACATCGCGGTTCGGCGCTTGGGGCCTTCCCAGACCGCGGCATTCTCGAACCTCGTGCCGTTCGTTGCTCTCGTGGCGACGTATTTCCTGCTCGGAGAGCCCATTACCGGCATCCAGATTGGCGGTGGGATAATGATTGTAGGCGGGCTGGTTGTACTTCGACGTTTTTGACCAGACCCTCACTCCGCCCTGTTAATCGAAATCAAACCAGGCACGCCTTCGTCGCGGCTTTCTTGCCAACTGTTGAACTTGTTTAGCAGCGCATCCTGAAGGCCTGGCGTGAGCGCCTGGAGTAGATCCCAGGCCTCGGGCGCTACGGCCTGGAGCGGCACGTAGAGAACCGAGCCGTCGCGCGTTTCGCTGCCAATCAACCACGGATCGCCACCGGGACGCGGAGAAAATCCTGTAATCAACAGGAAGATACTCAGGCCTAGCGCTGACTTCAGTCCACCCAGCAACGAACCCGCCATCGTATCGACGGAGGCAAGTTTGATGGCCTCGAGCACTTTCCGGAACGCATAGCCGATAGCCGCAACGCCGCCGAGGATGCCGGCGAAAATGACGATGAAGCCGATAATGGGGGCAATGCGCTCCGAGAAACCGATCCGCTCGACAACGGCTGAGCCAACCGGGCCCATCAGCGCGGCGCCGACGACAAAGGCGAAGAACAGCCCCACCGTGCTCACCAGTTGCTTGGCCAAACCGCTGCGGTAGCCGCGCCATACGCCGAACCCGATGATGGCGAGAAAAAAGAAGTCGAGCGTATTCATGGCCGACAGGCTCCTAGTTTTTGAGCAGCGCTTCCACTGCCTGGCGGACGCGGTTGCCGTCCGCTTTGCCGCGAAGCGTTTGCATGGCCTGGCCCATCACACGTCCCATGTCCTGCATTTCGGAAGCCCCGGTTTGTTCGACGATCTGCTGAACCGTGGTTCGTATCTCTTCATCCGAAAGTTGCGCGGGTAGGTAATGCTCAATGACGGCCAGCTCGGCTTCCTCGATATCAACGAGGTCGTTGCGCCCCCCCTCCCGAAACTGCCTGATGGAGTCGCGGCGCTGTTTGGCTTGTTTCTGGACGATGGCGACGAGATCATCTTCGGTCACGTCTCCCCCGCCGCTCTTCTCCTTTTCCAGAATGGCCGCGCTCAGCATGCGGATGGCGCCCAGGCGCACGCGGTCCTTCGCACGCATGGCTTCTTTGAGGTCGTGCGAGAGTTGATCCTTGAGCGACATCGGCGGGCGAGGGTTCGGAGCCTAAGAGGCTGTTGAAATACGTCATCCGGCCTTCTCGCCATGATGCGGGACTCTCGGCCGATCTCTTGGTTGCCCCGCAGTACTGCGGGGCGCCTCGATCTCGGCCAAGATTCGCGCGCCTCGCTTACGGCGTAGTATTTCAACAGCCTCCTATGAGGAAGGCCGAATATACCCCGCGCCAAGATGCTCTCTACCTTAACACAAACCGTACGGCGAGTACCGTGATCCCCACCTGCATGACGCCCAGCGCGCCGAGCGAGTACAGGTCGAGCCGCTCTGCTTCCTGCTTGAGGAGCGGATCGCCGCGTACGGGGCTGTCAGGAGAGCGGTAGCGGTCATCCACGTCATCGGCCTCGAACTTGTAGTAGATGGCCACGCTTGCGGCGGCGAGGGCAACACCGGCAGCTGCGTAGTCAATCCATCGGCGTGGTTCGCGGGGAGGTATCCAGGTTGTGACGGCGTCCAACGCTGCCCCTGCTTCAAGAGGCTGCATCATCAACGTGTGGTGGTTGAACAGCGAATCGCCGGGAGCCACCTCGGCCGGCATGTAGCCTGGCCTGCGGGCGAGGAGTACGCCTTCCATCACCTCCGGCCGGTCTACTGTGAGCGGCGCAATGCCGAGCACTTCTTCACTTCCACCCGACCGAAGAACCACTTCCGCATCGGGTGGCATGGAATCGATTCGGTAACGAAAAGGCAAATCCAGACGAACTGTAGCCGTTTCGTTCGCTCTGACGATCACCGAGCCTGATGCCCTGCGCGGCGCCCAGCCTTCCCCCGTGGCCTCTACGAGCACGACCTGCTTGGGGCCTGCCGGAAGCAGAAACGGGCTGTCGGACGCCACGCCGATGACCTCTGAATCGACCAAGACGACGGCATCCGGCGCATTTGTCTCCACAACGAGGAGGCCGTCCGGGTCGGGAAGAACGTCCTGGCCGGTTGCTGAAACGGAGCTGAGCACTAGAGCTGTCAGAATTACTAGGCCACGTCGCATGTCTCCCCCGTTTAGTTCTCTGCCGCGCTCGCGGCTATGTGCTGGGTATCAAAGGCATGTACATGCTTTGGCTCCGACAGTACGATCAGGATGCCGTCTCGGGCCGCCGGCGCCGACTTGACTCGCCCCGGAAGCTCTGCATCCCAAAGCAACTCACCCGACGAAGCATCGAGGGCGGCAATGCGCTCGCCCATAGTACCCACATAAACCACGTGGTCTGTCAGCAGCGGCGCTGCGGAGATGTTGCCATCGAACTCATGCCGCCAAATCTCCTCTCCCGTCTCGGGATCGAGACACCGCAATACTCCGTCCGTTGCCCCTACCATCACGTACCGCTCATCCACGGCCGGTGTGGCGAAGCGGGCAAGCTCCGTGTCGGCCCGGTAGATCCAGACCGTTTCTCCGATTGCAGAATCAATGGCCAGAAGTTGGCCACGCGCAGTCGGCACGAAGAAACGCCCGCCAAACGCGGAAGGTGTTCTCATGACGGGGAGACCGATCTCCTTTCTCCATCGTATCAAACCAGTCGTCGGGCTAAACGCAACGAGGCGACCTGCCTCATCGGCCGCGACTACCAGGCCGTCCGCTATCTCCGTAGGGGCCGCGTAGAAAGCACGATTAGAGTCGGATTGCATGGACCACCGTTCGTTGCCGGTAAGTGGCTCAATTCCGCGCAGCGTTCCGTCGAGAGCAGCGGCCACCACGAATCCACCGGAGAGCAGGAGCCCCGCCGCGTGCGGGTTATCTCGGAGGGTCCAGGCCTTCGAGCCCGTAGCCAGGTTGTAAGCAACCAGGCCATCGCGCCCGGCAGCGATTGGGACCACCAGAATGAGCTCGTCCACCAACACCGGCGCTCCTTCAATGGCGTCACCCAGGGTGACCCTGCCTACTTTTCTGCCGTTACGAAGTTCTATTACATCCACACGGCCCGCCCTCGTGGAAACGATCACATAGCCTCCCGCAATGAGTGGCGAGGCCGGCCCGAAGCCGCCTTCGGCGGTGTGATCCCAGCGCAGGGCCAGAGGCGGCGTTGGGCCTTCGCTGGATGTGTTCGTACGAGCCGTTGAGCCGCCGTCCGTGGTATTGTCGGCCGGGGCAATCACAAGCGGCTTGCCCAGTTGAAGGGTCTCGCATCCTGAAAGAACGAAAACCACTACCAACAGCAAGCGCCAATCTGCCAATTTGGTCCGTGCCGCCATCAAAAATCCCACCCAAAGAAGAACTGATTGAAGGTCTGCCGTTCGTCCCAGTTGAAGCCCGTTGGGAAACGGTAGCCGATGTCGTAGCGAAGCACGATGCCGCCGTAGATGTTCATACGCAGCCCTCCACCTACCGACCCGAGGGTCCGGCCGATCTCAAATCCCGAGCCTGGGTCGAACTCGACATCGTTGTAGCCTTCGTTCCACAAGTGGGCGGCGTCGACGAAGAGCGCCCCTCGCAGGTTGGCGATGCCAAAGGGCTCCAGCACCGGAATCCACGCGCTGGGTGCGATGGCCAGCGGGAACCGTAGCTCGTGCGAGGTGAACCAGAGGTGCTTGCCTCGCAGGCGGAAGAACGGATAGCCACGCAAGTTCCACGATCCACCTATAAGATGGAGCCTCGCCCGCCGCCCAACGTTTGCGCGAACGTTGCCCCATGACGCCAGCGTCACGCCGGGTACGATCCGGAAGTAGCGCCGCACATCGGCCGACACCGTGTAGTAGCTCACGTTGGAGTTCAGTACATCGGTCGTGTAGCCAACGGTCAGATTGGCGCGCCAGCCATCCACCGGGCCGTTGAGGCCATACAGCGTGTTGTCATGAACGAGAGTCGCGGAGTTCGACAGGAGCACCGATTCCAGGTCAACTTCGTCGAAGAACTGGTCTTTCCGGCTCCAACCCATGGACGTGTTGATCTCAACGCGGCGGAACTTCGACACCGGGTAGCTCACGAGCCCTACGCCGCCGTACACCTGCTCGTAGTACACGGGGAAACCGGCGGGCGCATCCGGGTCAGTTCGGTCGTACCGCTGGCCGGCGAGGCGGAAGATGCCGTAGCCGTAGTTGGCGCGCCTCCCCAGATGAATACGTGTAATGCCAATGTTAAGGCTCTCCAGGAAAGAGCGGCCGAGTGTATTGTTGCTGTACGCAGTCACGTGCCAAATATCGTTGCCCATAACATCGGAGAAGAGGACCGATGCCCCCCCGCCAGTGCCGAACACGGGGTTGGTGCTCACGCTTCCCTGGGCAATATCGAGCTGGTAACGGCGTCGGTAGCGGAAGCGCTGCGTGGAATCGGCCACTACGTGCCGCTCGAACGCCCAGGGTTCGCGGTCGAGTGGTACTCTCGAGAGCATCGTTTGGCGGGGATTGGCTATCAGCGAGTCGATCTCCATCTGGCGGATGGTGAACCTGAAATCCTCGAAGCTGGCGAAAACCAGCCGGTCATCGGACGTCCACACCGGGTCGAACGAGGCGCTGGTGAAAGCCGTGAGCCGGTAGGTTGGGCGCGGCGTCGTGGCCGTGTGAGTGTATGAGGGGGTGAGGGGGTGAGGGGGTGAGGGTTGGATGTTGTTGAGTTCGGAAGCTCCTTCCTCCGTTTGGGCGGGTGGGAGTGTGGGTGTTTGGGCGGGCGAGGTGGCCCGTTCTGCCGGACCCGCGTTCACTCGCGCTCCTACGCCCTCGTTCTCTGTGTGGGCGGTTGGGCGTTCGGGCGTTTGGGACGACAAAGCATGGCCCTCTTCCGAACCTGAACTCTCTCGCATTCCCACGCTCCCCGCCTCCCCTTCTCCCACGCCGTCCGACAAACTCTCGTTCTCAGGCACTCCCATCCTCCCATCCTCCCTTCCTCCCATACCATCGGTCAATCTCTCGTCCGTAGACACGCCCACACTCCCATCCTCCCTCTTTCCCATACTCTCATTCGCACCATCCATCAAACTCGCGTCCTCAGAAACGCCCACACCCCCATCCTCCCTTGCTCCCATACTCAAAATCTCCTCAACTCCCTCGCCAGACATATCCGCCACCCACAGATCCTGGGCGCTGAACTTGCCGTCGGGCTGGCGGCGTGCGCTAACGAAAACGATCTGGCTGCCGTCCGGACTCCAGCGGGGCGAGAGATCCATGTGCTCGCCGTACGTCACGTAGTTGATGGAGGCCGTACCAAAATCGAACGTAAACAGGTTGTAGGCGCCGTTTTCTCCGGCAGCCGTACGGTCGGACGAGAAGACGATCCGGCTGCCGTCCGGGCTCCAATCCGGGTCGCGGTCATCGTAAGTATCGCGGGTGAGCCGGCGGAGGGCCTCGCCGTTACGGTCGTAGGTGTAGAGATCGGCCCAGCCCCCCTTGTCGATGCCCGTAAAGGCGAGTTGTCGGCTGCCGGGGCTCCACGTTGGTGAATACACGGCGACGAGGTTGTCGAAATCGTACAAGCCGACACGTTCGCGCGCCCGCAGATCGTACACGTGGATTACGTCCCGCTCACCCCGTTGGGTTACGAAGGCGAGCAGGCCGTCCTCCGAGACATCCATGCGACTCTCGAAAAGGTGGAAGGCCTCAAAGTCCTGACTGCGCCCGCCGCGCACAAGCACTTCAGGTTCACCCGACGGCTGATAATCCGCGTCGATAGGCATCGCGTACACGCTGGTGTACCCGCCGATGCTGGCTACGTAGACCACCTCACGCGAGCCGTCCGGGCGCTCATGCACCACCGGCTTCATGTTGAATCCCCGCGAGGCTACTGCGTCGGCAATGAGCGTGGGCACGTCGGCGTCCTCCAACATAGGCAGGTACTGCTCGCGCAGCCAGCGCGTCCACCGATCCGAGATGTCGCGGAAGTCTTCGCGGAGGACAAACTCCATCACCTCGTTGAAGTTGCGATCGCGCCATGCGTTCTCAATCAGCTGCAGGATCTTCTCCTCCCCGTACACCTCGCTGATGAATCGGCATAGGGCCTCGCCCTCCTTGTACATCACGTACGTGCCGTAAATGTGGTTGAGGTTCTCCAGCGGCACGTAGAAGTTGCTGGCCATCGCATCGCGCATGATCATCTCGTGCTGGTAGTCGGGCTCGCCACTCCAGTACTCGGCAAGGCCTTCGGTGAACCACAGCGGGAAGAGCCGATCCACAGGCTTTCCGTGGTCGCGTAGGACGCGCGTGAACTTGGAGTACGTGAACACGTGGACGGTCTCGTGCCGGATCACGCGCCGGAAGCGGTGCAGGTCGCCGTTGGCGGGAACGACCACGCGACCTTTGAGGAACTCGAAGAACCCCCCTACCCCATCGGGGATGAAGCCCGGCGTGACGTTCGTCTGTTTGAAATGCAGATTCGACGAGTAAAAGATGAGGGGCACACGGTGCGTGAGGGAGAAATCGAACCGGTGCTCCAGCTCCTCGTAGGCCTCCTCGGCGAAGTGCGCGCCGTGCTCGGCCAGCGTCTGCATCTCCGGGTAATAGTAGATGTCGAAGTGCTCGGTTTCGAGGACGTGCCAGTCGAACTGCTCGTACTGGATCTTATTGCGCCCGAAGTACTGCGCCGTTGCCACAGGGGCCATCATGGCCAGCACACACGCGGCCGCCCCAAGGCGGAGGCCCCATACGAGGCATTGAGAGCGGTTGCGGATCGCAGACATGGGCCGGAATTGGGCGGAACGAGGGCTAGGAGCCTGTCTGACTAAGGGGATTGTAGCAAGGCGAGTGAGGAATCGAGAGCATTTTTTCGATCTTTTGAGGCGCATAGTGAGGCTACGTAACGAAAAAGATCGGAGAAATGGGCCGATTTATCGCCGCAGTAGATCCGTCCTTAGTCAGACAGGCTCCTAGCGCCTGCACAATAGGGCACCGCACCGGCTACGTCAAGGCACTCTTCCTACCGAACCGAGGCTTTTATGGTGGCGTTACAAACCTATCACGCTGCAATTCACAGCGCGGATCACTTCACCCCTCCCCCAGCATTCCTTTCAACTTCTGGATGCTGCCTACCGGTGTTGGATCCACGCGCTGGCGCATGGCGAGCCAGAAGCTCATCCAGTCGCCGAACTGGATGAGGGAGCACATGCGTGCCAGGCGGCTCTCACCTTCGGTTTCCACGTCGTACCACGCGCCCACGTAGGGCCGTACGATCTCGCGCGTGATGTCCATCCTGCGACTGACTTGCGGATGGTCGTCGCGGTCGCGGAGGACCACCACGGCCATGCGCCCGGCAATTTCGCGCGGCGCGGCTTCGAAGCTCATGATCTCGTTGTGGTCCAGTTCGGGGAAGAGATGGCCGACCGCCGGCGTCTTCGCGTTTTCGTGGATCTGCGTCCGCCAGCGTAGGTTCACGGCCTCCAGCAAACCGACGCCGCTGTAAATGACGGGAAGCATTCCGAGCAGCGCGTCCGCCATGTCAAACGAGGGGTTCGACCCCATGTGCGCGTAGTGGGCTGTACGCACCCGCGCGGCTTTCAGGGCCTCCGCCATGTCTTCAGCCGAAACCGACGCCATTCCAAACGCGCAGGCCATTCGCAGCACCACACCGAACGAATAGCCCAGCGCCGCACGGGGTTGTAGCCCTCCCGGAATCTCAATCCACTTGAGTCCTACCCTTTCGGCTCGGACCCTGGCCTCCCCTCCAGACGTCACGACGATGACGGTGGCTCTGCGCTCCAGGGCCTGGGCAAACGCCGAGAGCGTTTCCTCGGTGCCTCCGGAGTACGTGGAAACGAGGACCAGCGTCTGTTCGCCTATCCATCCGGGGAGGTCGTAGCTGCGAACCGACTGAAACGGGATGGAGCACTCCGGTTCGATGAGTGTCCGCACGAGGTCGCCGCCGATGGCCGAGCCGCCCATGCCACACACCACTACACCGTCGAACTGATCGGCCGCATAGCCGAAGGCATCCGCAGCAGCGCCCCGTATCCACCCTTCCTGAAGGTGGTCAGGAAAGGCCTCGATCGCCGCATGCATGTGGCCCGGATCGAACTGCTCGAGGATATCAGCGAGGGTCATGGACAGCTGGGGCCTGTTAACAGTTAGCGCGTGAGGTCAGTTCGAGGAAAGTCTGAGGCCGTTTCAAGCCGCACAAGGAGGTCGGGGCAATAGTCCAGGACGACGAGTGTAACACCGAAACAGACCAGAATGGATCGAAACGACCCACTGCGATTGAGTGTTAACGGGCCCAGTAGTCGTGAATCAGGAATCGGCATTGAAGCCAAGAAGGGCGGCCAGATCCGCGTTGTGCTCTTGCATCCAGCGGCTCAGCAATTGAATGACGCCGTGGGCATCGGGTTGGGCCAATGCGGCATCGGCGAGCGATTGGGCCTCCTCAAAGGTCATCGCCCGGAGCACGCGTTTGACGAGGGTGAGGTACGCCGGCGAGGCGCTGAGGGCATCCAAACCCAGCCCCACAAGCACGGGCGTGACGCGCGGGTCGGCGGCCATTTCCCCGC
>JADFQN010000178.1 GCA_022561755.1 Bacteroidota bacterium | reverse complement strand
GGCACGTGCGTCGTGGAATCGGGATGCTGGCGCGGCACCGGTTCCGGCTGGAGCCCAGCCAGCGGCGCACCACGTTCGGCGTCTTCCCCAATCAAATCCGAACCGTCGCGTTTCAGTTCTCCGGCGTCGAGGAGGACGGCTACGACATCGGTTTCGTTGGCGTCCGGCTCAGCAACCGGCTCTCTACAAGCCTGCGTGTCGAGCACGACCTCTCGTACTTCGATACGGAGGAGTTTGAGGTGTACGATGTAGCTGGGGCCGTCACCCTCTATCGCATCATCGATCCGAACCAGGACCCGGACGACCCGCTGAACCTGATCGAAACCGGGCAGGCTGACCAACGCGACGTGGCCGACAACCACATCCGTGTCTCCACACTTACGGGTGGGGGTCGCTACCGCCTGGGGCTTACGCGCCACGCCGCCGAGGCCGGGTGGCAGGTGCGGCGCTTCACGTTCGATGACGACCTCTTTGAGTTCACCACCTTTGCAGGCCGCGACTCGCTCGGAAACGGTGTCACGGTTACGACCGACTCGTTAGACGATGCAGCAAGGTTGAACACATGGCAATCGGCGTTCTGGCTGGAGGACGCCATAGACGTACTCGCCGAGACCGGCAGGCTCGTTGCCACGCTTGGTGTTCGTGCCGATTACTTTGCCTTCAACGATGAGTGGACGCTGAGTCCACGTTTTTCGGCCAGGCTGCGCCTCAACGAGACGACGACCCTCACCGGAGCGGCCGGCCTGTATTACCAAGCCCCTACCTACCGCGAACTGCGCGGAGAGCCTGCTCCCGGCGAGACCATCATCGGCGCCCTCAACACTAACCTGATGAGCCAGCGCGCGGCGTTGTTTGTTCTGGGCGCGGAGCACTTTTTCCCAAATACGCGCCTGTCGCTGCGCGGCGAGGCGTGGTACAAGTCGCTCGATAACCTGATTTCTTACGACATCGACAACGTGCGCGTGCTCTATTCCGGCGAGAACGACAGCCGGGGCTACGCCTACGGGCTCGACCTGCAGGCGCGCGGCGAGCTCGTGCCCGGCCTCGAAAGCTGGTTCAACTACGGCTTCCTCGTGGCCCGCGAGGAGTTTCTCCCTGAGTTTCGGAACGACTTTAACGATGGCACACGGGCTCGCCCCACCGACCGCCGCCACAACTTTTCGCTGTTCGTGCAAGACTACGTCCCCGGAGACGAAACGTGGACGCTCCACATGCGCACGCTCTTCGGCACGGGCCTGCCGTACACGCCGCCCGCGCTCAGCGATACCATCAACGAGGTGGACGTGTTCGTACCCGGCCAGCGCTCCGACGGCCGCTACCCTGAGTACTTCCGGTTCGACATGGGCGCCACGAAGCGCGTCGTGGTTGGCCGTTCGTTCAGCGGCCGCCCGATGCACCTCCGCCTCACCGGCGAGGTCCTCAACGTGTTCAACATGAAGAACACGATCCGCTTTACTTGGGTGGCCAGCGGGAACGGCTTCTGGGACGGCGTCCCCACACGTCTCACGCCGCGGACGATAAATGTGCGGCTGAGGCTGGATTTTTAGCCGCCGGTTCCGGTCGCCTCTCGCGTGATCGAGATGTGCAGGGTGCCCGGCTGCGCTGTAAGTCCGGCGTAGGCCACCGGATCGAAGGCTTGCAGGTTTACCGTCGCGGCAATTTGCGCCGAAAGCGTCTGGTTGTCCTGGCTGATGTTCAAGTTCATTACGCCCGGGAGCAGGATCTGTGCCAGTCGGGCTTCGTCGTCTTGCGTACGTGCCACGATGCGCATCGTCGAACTGGTGGCCGTAAAATCGGCATCGGCGAGGTCGCTGGGCTGGTCGAGCAGCTTGATGCGGATCAGCGCGCGGCCTGAACCGAATAACTCCACGTCGTTTCGGTTCGGATCCATGCTGGCCAGCACATCGGCATCGGCGATGGCCTGTGCGGTGGGGTCAAACCGCAACTCGGCGAACTCATATACGCCGGCAAGGTCTTCCGAGGGCGTCGAAGGGTTGCTCGTGTCGCATCCCGTACCGAAGGCCAGCAGGAAGAAGACGAGGGCGAGAAGCGCGCAGCGAGGGCAGAAGGACATGGTGGGGGACGATCTTCAAGGAGAGGCGGACAACGCCGCAGCACGGGCTGCGGGCAACCTAAGATCCGAAGCGAATCGCCGTCGTCCAAACGGAAGAGGCGCGCCTGTGCGTATCCGTGCGGAGAATGTCGGCGGGCTACTCGGGGTCGTGCGGCAGCGAGCCGCGTTCCGAGCGGAGGTACACGAACGGCGTGTAGGCCAGGAAGTTGGATACCCGCGCGGTGTAGACGTCGGCGCTCGCCTCCAGTTGCCGGGCGAAATGGCTTTTGTCGTTCCCGGCGCGCAAGAGCGGCCCCCAGTTGGTGTTCACGAGCTTTCCGGCAGTCTGAACCAGCGGCCTGATCTGTTCATCGAGGGTAACGAGTGCGGCGCGATGGGTCTGCATTTCCCTGGTGAGAGTCCCCGATGCGTGGTCGGTTTGCGGACCGTACCGCTTCCCGTTGCGGAGCTTCTCTAAACGCAATGCCGAGTACTGCGCCTCCAATTCCTCTTTTTCCACCATCAGGACCGAGAGCTTGTCCTGGTCGGCCTGAAAGCCTTCCAACGCGGCAACCTCGTCCTCCAGCGAGCGAAAGACCAGCGCTGTGCGCCATCTGAACACACTCTTGGAGGCTTTTACGTCGGCGAAGATATGGTCGCCCACGTAGAGGATCTCCTCACCCCGAAGCCCCAGCGAGGCCTCGACGAGTGTCGCGTTGCCGCCCACGTACACATTGCCTTCCTTCAGCTTGCCGTTGGCGGGCCTGAGCAGCCCGTCGTCGTCCACAACCTCATAGGCAGGGGCGCTTTCGGAGAAAAACATCGGTTTGCGCGCGCCCAGGATGGCAAGGTCGAACAGATCGCGCCACGTCATGTCGCCCGGCAGGAACGAATCGAACGCATAGCTGAGCATGGGCACGGCGTACGACCATTCCGAGTTGGTGATGAGCAGCACCTTCTTGCCTGCGCGCTTTTGGTCGAGGAGCGTCAGCGGCACCTCGGGGTCGAGGTCCACGAAGCGGTTCGGGTCGGCTATGATGTCGGCCTTGAGGCGGCCTTCGAGGTGGGCCGCGTCGAGCGTCCGGCGGATGGTTTTGTAGAGGCGGTCGTAGTCGAGGCGCGCCGGCAGAGCGCCGGCATCGATCAGGTCGACGAGCTGGAGGTAGAGCCCGGCCTCCGAAATCGAGAACAAAGTGTTCATGAACTTCCACCGAGATTCGTGGAGGTCCACCAGCGTGCGGCGGTAGGTGTCGCGCATGTCCTCGAACGACAGTGGCTTCGTGCCGTGGAACGCCCGCTTGACGTATCCGAAGCGGTTGGCCTTCACCACATTGCCCAGCTCGGTGTCCACCACCAGGCCCTGCGTGACCAATTCGGGGTCGAAGACGAGGCCGTCCACCGGCCATCCCAGCTTCTTCAGGCCGCTCTTGACGTGCGTGTAGGCGCGCTCCTCCCACAGCGCCACATGGTAGTGGAGGAGCGTGTAATCCATGTCGTACCCGACGGCGCGGATGGTCCGCAGGTTCAGAGTGCGGTTGCAGAAGATGCCGCGCGGGCGGGAGAAGGTGGGGGGATGCTCGGGCATGAGGCGTGATTACGCGAGATACGTGATTACGTGATGTGGACTATTGTGCTCTGTGCTTTGGGCTTTGAGATCTGGGCTTTTAGATTTGGAACTTGGAGTTTGGAATTTGGGATTTGGATTTTGGGAATTCGGATTTCGGATTTAAGATTTGAAATTTGAGATTTGGAACTTGGAACTTGCTCCGTGTAGAGTAAGCACATTGCCCGCAAGAAGTACGAACCTTGCATTACCGTCATCCCCACGCAATACGCATTACGGAATACGTTTTACCCTCACGTAATCACGTATCTCACGTAATCACGCCCCTGTAGCTGAGCCGGTGCGCCAGCCGCGTTGGCTCTGGCAGCTTGTACTTCGTGGCCAGCCGCAGTGTGAGGTTGACGGCGTCGTCCAACGTGCACCGGTGGCCGTACGAGACGAAGACCGGCTTGACGTTCTCGCGCGTGCGCACGACGCGGCCGATGAGGTCGCCTTGGTGGAGGAGGTCGGCCGTGGCGCCCTTCATTGGATCGGGCTCCTCGTGATGGCCCACAAGCCTCGATTTTCCCACACCAAGGGCCGGTTTGTCCAGCAGAACGCCCAGGTGGCACGCCAGCCCGAAGCGCCTCGGGTGGGCGATGCCCTGCGCGTCGAGCATGAGGACATCAGGCAGTTCCTTGAGCTTCTCCAGAGCCGGAAGGATCGCAGGAATCTCACGGAAGGAGAGCAAACCGGGGATGTAGGGAAACACCACGGGGCCTTCCCAAATGGCTTGATCGACCACCCCGATCTCAGGCAGCCGGAGGACCACAACGGCCGCCCGCACCTGATCGCCGCGCACGCTCACGTCCAAACCAGCGACCGTTTCAATGTCCTCCGACAGCGGCTCTTCTCTAACCAGCGGAGCAAGCTCACGCTGGATTGCGACGGCCTCTTTTGGCGTGACATCCCAGGGATGGGTGTGGTGGAGGTGTATTTGCGGTTGGGCGTGAGGGAGTATGGGAGTGTGGGACAAAGGGTAAAGTGAAAAGCGAAAAGTGAAAAGCGAAAAAGGGAAATCCATACCTGTTATTGCTGACTCAAAGATGCTGACTTCGGAGCAACGCGAAGAAGCATTCGCATTTCTCACGAGGAATTTCCCAATATCCAGAATCTTTTGCTACTCCAAGCCTCCAGTAATCTATCCATTTAAAAGGTAGGAAACCTCCTAACTTAATTCGAGACTTTTGCTGTTCTTCGATACATCTTATTTCTGCCTTTTGTCCAGTCGAAACAGCTAATGCACCTTCTAAATCTTCAGACAATGATCCACAGATAGAATAGTATTCCGAACTAACATCTAATAAAATTGCAGAACTTTTCAAAACAAGTGATGCACTTGTTTGTATTTTTTCATTACGTGCAGTACTTCGTTTAATTTCACCATACATC
>JADFQN010000177.1 GCA_022561755.1 Bacteroidota bacterium | reverse complement strand
AGACCAGCCCGAGGTGCCGCCGGAGTTCCTCCAACCTGACTTCGCGGATGTCAATACCCTCCACCAGAGTCTGCCCTTCCTGCACCTCGTAGAAGCGGAGGAGCAGAGAGATGATAGTCGTTTTACCTGAGCCTGTCGCCCCGACGAGCGCCATCGTCCTGCCAGGGTCGGCGATGAACGAGACATCCTGCAAGACCCAATTCCACTCCGGTTCGTACTCTTCGGGGGCGTCCTCTGGGGCCGGCAGCCGCTCGTACGCGAACGACACGTTGCGGAATTCGATCCGGCCGGTACACTTGGGCAACGGCGTCGGATTGTCCTGCTCGGGCAACTCCATGTTGGTGTCGAGAAGATCGAAGACGCGCTCGGACGCCGCCATCGCGCCCTGCAGCGTGTTGAACTGGTCGGACAGGTTGCGAACGGGCTCGAAGAAGAGCCGCACGTACTGGATGAAGGCGATCAGCGTGCCAATGGTGAGGGCCGAGCGCATGGCCTCGGTGCCGCCATACCAGAGTATCAGGCCCAGCGCCGCCGTCGCGATCAGGTCGATGGTGGGCCAGAGGAGTGCGAAGTAGAGGATGGTTTTGATGTGCGCAGCCCGATGCTTGTCGTTGATCTCCTCGAAGCGCCGCATCTCCTCGCGCTCGCGATTGAAGAGCTGGACCACCTTCATTCCCGTCACGTGCTCGTGCATGAACGAGTTGAGGCGCGCGACCTGCTTGCGCGTTTCGCGGTACGCCACGCGCATCTTGACGCGGAAGTAATTCGTCGCCCAGAGCATCGGGGGGAGGGCTACCAATGCCACAAGTGCCAGCTCCGCGTTGAGCGCGAACATGAAGTAGCCGATGAAGAACAGCCGTCCGAGGTCGCCCAGCATGGTGACGACGCCCGCCGAAAGCAGGTTGTTGAGGGCCTCGATGTCGCTGGTCGTCCGTGTGATGAGGCGGCCGATGGGCGTGCGGTCGAAGAAGCTGAGTCGCTGCTTCTGGATGTGCCGGAAAACTGCTGTGCGAAGGTCGTACAGGGCGTTTTGGCCGATCCACGCCGTCAGATAGCCGAGGATGAACGACAGGATGGCCTCGCCCACCAGCACCGCGCCGATCAGCAAGATGATGCGCATGAGCCCGTCTGCATCACCCACCGTGATGTAGTTATCGATGGCGACCTGTACCAGCTTCGGCCGGAGCGGCCCGAGGAACGCCACGCCGAGCGTCAGCACCAGCGCGATCGCCAGCCACACCTTGTACGGCGCCAGCCAGCGGAACAGCCGCTTCAGCAACTGGCCGTCGAACTTGACCGTGGTGGATTTATCGGATTTCAGATTTTTGATTTCGGATTTCGGATTTGGGGAGTCGAGATTTCGGATTTTTGATTTCGGATTTCGGCGGTCTGTTTCGCTACTTGTGTCCTCGCGTTGATTTGATGGTGGATACGATGATCGCGAGAATCTCGTCGGCTTCTTGCCAGAGTCGCGCACGTTCACTTTCGTCGCTACCTCCAAATTCTTCTAGCAGCTCCGGAAAAAATTGACTCTCGTCCGCCTCTTCCTCGACGATACCCAGCTTCGCGATGAACTCAGCCTTAGAACGGCCTCTAAGGGACGCACGGTAATTCGCACCAACGGAGGAGCCCGATCGCATCAACTGACGGCTGATCATCCAGTGCTCTTCCGTCTTGGGCAGATCCTTACAGAGGTTGATGATATCGATAGCGAAACGCTTGGTCCGCACCCTCATTTGCTGCTTATCCATTGTCGATGTCGCTTTATGAGAGTGTCAAATGCAGATAACTCCTAAATCCGAAATCACAAATCCGAAATCCCTACGCTGCTTCCAGCTCCGCTTCCAACTGCTGCTTGCGGTGCAGGTCAGCGTACAATCCTCTGTGCTCAAGAAGCTGCTCGTGGGTCCCACGCTCCGCGATCCGGCCTTCCTCCAAAACGATGATCTGGTCGGCCTCCTGGACGGCGGAGATGCGATGGCTGACGACAACGATCGTCCGCTGCCCGTAGTGCTTGCGGAGGTGGGCGAGGATGATGGCCTCGGTGTTGGTGTCCACGGCGCTGAGGGCGTCATCGAGGATGAGGATCTTGGGGTCGCGGATGAGCGCGCGAGCGATGGCCGTTCGCTGTTTCTGACCGCCCGATAGCGTGATGCCGCGCTCACCAACGATGGTCTCGAAGCCCTCCGGAAAGTCCTCCACGTTGGTAAGGAGATCCGCCTCCTCGGCAGCCCGCTCGATCTCAGATTGGTCTGCCTCCATCTCGCCAAACGCGATGTTGTTGCCGACGGTATCCGAGAACAGGAACACATCCTGCGGGACATAGCCGATGGCGCTGCGGAGCGTCTGGAGTGGAATAGACTTCACGTCGTAGCCATCCACCTTGACCGCTCCCTCGGAGGCATCCATGAGGCGCGGAATCAACTCGATGAGCGTACTCTTGCCGGAGCCCGTCCGCCCTACGATGCCGAGCGTGGTTCCGGCAGGGACGTCGAACGAGAGGCCATCCAACACCGCCGGACCATCCCCTGTATAGCGGAATCGCACGTTCTCGAACGTAATCCGCCCTTCGATCGAATCGACGGACGTGTTGGTCTGGACACCATCCTGCACGGCAGGCTCCGTGTCGAGGATCTCCACGATGCGCGACATCGACGCGGACGCCTGCTGGACCATCGAGATCACAAACCCGAACGACGCCACCGGCCACGTCAGGATGGTCACGTAGATGAGGAACTCCGCGATGTTGCCGATGGTGAGCTGGCCTTCGATCACGAGCCGCCCGCCGACGCCTACGACAAGCAGGAGACTCAAACCAATCAGCACGACGATGACGGGCCGGAACGCGGCATCGACAAGGGCTAGGTCGAGGGTGCGGCGCTGGTAGCCCTTGCTCTCCTTGTCGAATCGGCCCGCCTCGAAGTCTTCGCGGGCGTACGCCTTAATCACGCGGATGCCGGACAGCGCCTCCTGCACGCGGCTGGTGAGCGTGGCGTACTGTTTTTGCTGGCGGTCTGTCCGCACGTGGACCATCTTCGCGACGAAGAACACCATGATCGCGAGGAACGGCATCGGGGTCAGCGACCACCACGTCAAGGTCGGCGAGATGAAGAACATCACCGTGAGGGCCGCGATGATGGCCGTGAGCGCGCGCGCCATGTACATGTACGCCGGGCCGATGTAGCGGCGGACGCGCTCGATGTCGCTGGTTGAGCGCGCCATAACGTCACCGGTGGGATACCGGCTATAGAAATCGCCCGAAAGGGCCTGCAGGTGCGCGTAAAGACGGTTTCGGAGGTCGTACTCGATGTGCCGACTAGCCACGACCACAGTGCGCCGCATCAGGTAGCTGAAGAATCCGCTGACCATACTCAGACCAACGATGAAGAAACCCGCCATCACCAGCGCCCACGCAAACTGGCTGAAGAGATCGGACGCGGCGGGTGTGCCCGCGTACAAGTTGTGGAGCTCCACCATCCTCGGCACGGCGTCCACGGCTTCGCGCACCACCCGCGGCACGATCAGCGAAAAGATGGCCGACGCCAGCGCACACAGCAGCCCCGGTATCATCAGGTACTTGTAGCGCCAGAGGTATATGTTGAGTCGGCGGAGGGGCGAGGCCATGCGGAAAAGTTCGGCGGTGCCCTCCCAACGCGTAGCGGCGAGTGGTGATCCACCGGCTTACGGATCAGCCCACCGGCAACGAAATGATGAACGTTGCGCCTTGGCCTTCTTCACTCTCCACTGTCAGCGTGCCGCCATGTCCCTGCGTGACGATGTCATACGAAAGCGATAACCCCAGCCCCGCCCCCGAGCCGGCCGGCTTCGTAGTGAAAAACGGCTCGAAGATCCTCTCATGAAGCGTCTCATCGATCCCCGGCCCGTTATCGGACACGTGGATCTCTACCTGGGTACCGTCTCGAAGCGTGCGAATCAGCACCGTCGGCGAAAAGGAATCATCACTCAGCGCCCGCTCGTGCACGGCATAGAAGGCATTGGCCAAGAGATTAAGAAGCACCCGTCCTATTTCGCGCGGCGCCATCACGATCTTCCCCACCGACTCGTCGAAGTCGTGCTCGATGGTTACGTTGAAATCGCGTGCCGAAGCGCGCATGCTGTGATAGGCTAGATCGGCATACTCCTCAACAAGCTCGTTCACGTCCGCGGCGCGACGCTCGCCCGCTCCGCTCCGAGAGTGATCCAGCATGCTCTGAACGATGTCGTCGGCTCGCCTCCCGTGCGAAAGAATCTTCTCTACGTTTTGTTTGAGATCAGCCAATAGGCCTCGCACGCCGGCAAGCACTTTGGCGAGGGGCCGCTCCTGGCTCGTCTCCAACTCTTCAACCAGTTCATCGGCGAGTTCGATGGAAAGCTGGGCAAAGTTGTTAACGAAGTTGAGGGGGTTCTTGATCTCGTGGGCAATGCCAGCAGTGAGCTGACCCATTGAGGCCATCTTCTCGGCGTGAATGAGTTGATCCTGGGCTTGCCGAAGGTCCGCAGTGCGTTCGGAGACCTTTTCTTCGAGCCCCTCGGCGTAGGCTCTGAGTTCATCCTCGGCGGCCTTCAACGAGGCCGTCATCCGGTTGAAGTTCTGAGCGAGAATACCGATTTCGTCATTGACGCGGACTGGGACGGGGGTGTCGAGGTCCCCTTCGTCCACGCGTCGCACGCCTAGCAGCAACGCCTCCAGCGGCTTGATGAGGCTCGTGCGGAAGAAGAGCGGAAAAACGCCCAGAATAAAAAGGGTGCCCCCGAGCACCATGTAGGCGAGCGGGACGATCTTCGCGTGCACGAAACGACGATAAAGAAGGTTAAAATCCTCGACCACTATCGTGCCGGCCGGCGCCGAGTAGGCGTTGACGTCGAACAGATACTCGGCCGCCTCGATGCGCGGGCGGGTATCGCCGGGATAAAGCCCCCACAGATCCGTCCCGCGTAAGGGTACCTGTACCTGATCATAGACAAAGTCGACAGCGCCGGACTCGTGCAGCACCAATTGCACCGTGTTGGCATCAGGGCTGAGCCACTCTTTAATCTGATGCCAGGTAAACGTGGCCTTGTCCGCCTCGCGCTTGTAGAAGACGCCGCCGCCCCGAGTTGAGTCAAAATCAACAA
>JADFQN010000176.1 GCA_022561755.1 Bacteroidota bacterium | reverse complement strand
CTCCTCACCCTTGGGCTCCTTCGCTCTACTTCTGCTGGTCCTGCTCGTGGTGCTCCTGGTCGAGCACGGCAAGCTGGTGGGCCTTGAGCAGGAGGAAATCCGCAAGACGCTGTTGGGCTTCTGGGGCGGCTACCTGATCGTCTACACGAGCATCGCCCACGCGATCACCAGCCGGACGCTGGGCAAGTGGGCGTGTGGCATTCGCGTCTGTCGCATCGACGGTCGCAGGCTTGGTCTGATCAAGAGCGTGGCGTTCGGCGCGGCCATCGGAATGATCGCCTGCTACAAAGGCTTTACCTGCAAGGGAGGCGCCGAGGGTGTGGGCTCGTCCACAACGCAAGCCACCGTCGTCTCCTGCGTGTTCGTTCTCCTCGCCGATTACGTCCTCGCTGTGGTCTTGTTGTGAGTCTAGTGCCGATCTCATCCATCGTTCAGCCACACCCCATTGCCCTCTTATGATCGAGGTCCGCAACCTGTCTAAATCGTTCAACGGGCACGCCGTGCTGCGGGATGTCTCCATCGACATCCCCGAAGGAGAAACCCTCGCGGTGATCGGGCGATCCGGCTCGGGCAAGACGGTCTTTCTTAAACACCTCATCGGGTTGCTCAAGCCGGACGAGGGTCACGTTTTCGTGGACGGCGAGGAGCTAGGTAGCCTCTCGTATGGCGACTTGCGCAGGGTCCGCCATAAGTTCGGCGTGCTCTTCCAGGGAGGCGCGCTTTTCGACTCGATGACGGCAATCGAGAACGTAGCCTTCCCGTTGCGTACGTTCTCCGACAAGACGCAGGCTGCGCAACTAGAACGCGCACAAGAGTGTTTGGAGATGGTGGAACTGCCCGATGCGGGATCGAAGAAGCCGAACGAACTTTCAGGCGGTCAGAAAAAACGTGTGGCTCTCGCACGCGCCATTGCCCTCGAACCGAAATACATCCTCTACGACGAGCCCACCAGCGGCCTCGACCCCGAGACGAGCAACACGATCAATGAGCTCATCATCCGGCTCGAGCACACCGTTGGAGCTACCAGTATCGTCAACACCCACGACATGCACTCGGTCCTCGCTATCGCCGACCGCGTCGGCTTCATCCACGACGGCCGGATGCACTGGACGGGTACCATTGCTGAACTGCATGCCTGCACCGACTCGGCGCTATGCGACTTTGTTCGGGCCAACGAGTATCAGATTGGCTAACGTCACGCATCACATACATTCATGAACAACGAACTCAAAGTGGGGCTCACTGTGCTCGCAGCCGTGGTGGGCTTGTTCTTCGGCATCCGTTTCCTCCAAGGAAGCCCCCTACTCAGTGGCAGGTACGAAGTGGTCGCCGTGTTCGACAATGCCAGAGGCCTCGCGCCAGGTAGCGCCGTTCGCGTCAACGGCGTGGAAGTGGGCTCGGTCAGTGAGATTACCCTAAGCGACGACGCTCGCCAGGTTTATGCGCTCCTCAGGCTCAACAACGACACAGTCATCCCGCATGGCAGCCACGTAGCGACAGGCGGACTTGCAGCGCTCGGCGATGTCAGGATAGATATTACACCACCCGCCGGCGCTTCCGCAGGGCGTCCGTTCACCTCAGGGGATACCCTCTGGGCCACACCAGGTCGCGATTTATTCGCCATGCTGAGCGATGAGTCCGGCCCTATTGCCCGAACAGATTCTCTTCTGGCCTCGGCCACAAGTGTGATGCGAGGAATGGACGACCTCATAGGCGCATCAGGAGACAACGTGGCTGCCTCTGCCGCCCAGCTCCGCTTCATAACCACGGCCACCGGCCGGCTCATTCGCGCTGAAAGCGAACGGCTCGACGCCATGCTGGCCAGCCTCCAGCGCGCCGCGTTGAGCGCAGAGCGCGCCGCAGTTCACGCGGAGAGACTGGCAGCAGACGTGAGCGGGCGTGGTCCCGGCGTTGCTGATTCACTTGAAATGGCCGTGTATCGACTCAATACAACATTGGCACAGGTCGAGAGCAGCCTCCTCGGCTTCGACCGGGTCTCGGGGCAGCTCGAGCAGACGCTCGCTCAAATCAACTCCAATGACGGTACGCTCGGCCTCCTCCTCAACGATCCGTCCCTCTATCGAAACGCCGACGCCACTATGCTTTCGTTCCAGGAACTCCTCACCGATTTTAAGAACGACCCCGCACGCTACCTCAGTGAGATGCGGCTGGTGGATTTGTTCTAAGGTCAAGGAACGAAGCTCAGCCACAATCGCTCGCCGCAATGCCCTCCTATGACGACGCTCTCGCCCTTTTCCACGAATGGACGGATGGCGACAGCCTCCGCCGTCATGCCTACGCCGTGGAGGCCGGAATGGTGTGGTATGCCGAGCACTTCTGCGAGGACGTGGAGACATGGCGTATCACGGGCTTGCTGCACGACATGGACTACGAGAAGCATCCGACGCCCGAAGAGCATCCGTTTGTTGGCGTGAAGGAACTGGAGGCGCGCGGCTACGCGGAGGAGATCCGGACGGCTATCCTCGGCCATGCAACGTACTCGGGCGTGCCTCGCGAGACACAAATGGCCAAAACACTTTTCGCCGTGGATGAACTGGCCGGGTTCATCACCGCCGTGGCGTACGTGCGGCCGACCGGACTCGAAGGCATGGCTCCGAAGTCCGTCCGCAAGAAGCTGAAGGACAAACGGTTTGCCGCTGCCGTGAGCCGGGAAGACATCACACAAGGCGCCGAGGAATTGGGGATTGAGCTGAACGAGCACATCGCCAACGTGATCGAGGGCATGCAGCGTGAAGCAAAACGGCTGGGGTTTGCGTAGGAGGACCATGCCGGATTCCACCCCTCCAAAGCCCTTCCCCGCCTCCTCTGCCCCATCGGACGGGCCGCAGGAACCGCCGAAGAGCTACGTGCCTATGCCCGGCGTCATCGAAACCGGCATCCTCGAAACGGATAGCACCGAACCGGCAAATGATCCTGTTTCAAAGGCAGTCGAGAGCGCCCGAACGGCTACGCGCGGGCGGATGCGCGACGTCGGGCGACTTGTCATGGAGTACGGCAAGCGGTACTGGCCGGAGCCGACCTCTAAAGAAGCTCCGAAGGAGTGGGAACCGCCCCGGCTGGTCGGGCGCATTGGAAAGGTCATCCCCTACATGCGCGCGATCCCCTGGATTCTCGGCGGGTTCTTCGGGCTGTCGTTCGCGTGGGATTTCCCTGGGATGTCCGTGGATATTCTCGGCCGGGCCATACCGGCAGAGGGACTGCTGAGGATAGTCTCGGTGAGCGGACTGATCGGTTTTTTTACCAACTGGCTCGCCATCACGATGCTTTTTCAGCCTCGCGAGAAGAGGGCCATCATTCCGCAGGGCCTGATCCCGGCGCAGCGCGAGCGCGTAATCTACCGGCTGGCGGAGGCCGTGAGCATGGAGCTGATCAACGAGGAGATCATCAAGGCCAAGATCCACGAAAGCGGCGTGATCGGCCGCTACCGGGATCTGGCGCTCGATACCGTTCGCGGCGTCGTCGAGGACCCCAGTTTCCGTGAGGAGCTCAAAGCGCTCACTGCCGACTATGCACAGGATGTGCTCGGCTCGGAGGAACTGCGTAAGCAACTCGCCGAACTGGCCGTGCAGAAGGTGGAGGAGCAGGCCGGGCAGGGTTTTGGGGGGATGGCCCTGCGATTGTACCGGACGTTCGCCGAGGACGATTTTCAGCGACGCGTGGACGACGCCGTCGCCGAGTTGCCCAACGCCCTCACCCCGATGCTCGACAAGCTGGACGACGCGCTCGATCAAATCCCGGCCCGCATCGAAGCGCGCGCAGACGACATCGAGGCCTGGGCCACGAAGGCCGTTCTTTCGTTCGTGGAAGGCCTCGACATACGAACGATGATCGTCGAGAACGCGCGGAATTACGACGAAGCCCACCTGGAGCGCATCCTGAAAACGACCTCCAACGAGCAGTTGAAGTACATCAAATACCTCGGCGGCATCCTGGGCTTGTTCGGCGGCCTGGTGATCTGGCAGCCGGTGTTATCGCTAGCCACGTTCACGGTAATCTGCCTCGCCCTGTGGGGGATTGATGAGGCGTTGGTTCGCGCACGAAAATCGTAGGGGCACGCCCGTGGTGTGACCCAATTGGGGCACGCCCGTGGTATGACCGATTGGGGCACGCCACCGGCGTGCCCGTACGGCGATCCCATTCCCGAAAACGGATCACATGTTGGCCAGATTATTCCGATCCAGATGCCATTGCATCGGATTCTCCACGATGTACCGCCGTGTATTGTTGGCCTCGCGTTCGTCGCGCACCACCCGTTCGTAGAAATTGCGCTGCCACACCGACGCACCGGGCGTATTGAGGATTCTGTTGATCTGTTTGGTGACCAACGATTTGTATTGCCGCATTATCGTGGATACGGATCCAGGTACGGATTCGCCAAATCGGCGAATTCGTTGACCGTCCGGACACGCCACCGGCGTGTCCGGACGGATTAAATCATCCACAATCCAGAACAATACGTGAACGTGGTTCGGCATCACCACGAATTCGACCAACACCACATTGGATCGCACTTCGGCCGTCCGCAGCCATTCGTCGTGGGCGATCTGGCCCGACGTATTCGATTGCATCTTGCCATCCACCACCCTGCCAAACAACTGGGCCCGCTGATGCGTGCGGATGGTCAGGTAATAGAGTCCAGCCTGCGAATAGTCATATTCAGGCAGGCGGATGGAGCGGCGATGGAAATGTTCTGCGTGCATATGGAGGCAGCCAATTCCTCCAACTAGACAATCGAGATCCCTGAACGTAACGTTGGTCTATGCCACGCGCACCGCAGGCATCCGTGCCGGTCGCGGCAGCCTCGCCTTGATGGGCTTTATCGCTACGGGTTTGATATCCCGAGCCACAGGAATCCTCACGTCGGGCTCATCCTCGCGCCAGTTGAGCATAACCTCCAGCACGGCGTCCCTCTCTCTGTGGTCCATAAGCGCCATCCGAAGGCGGCTCGCACCTCGATGCCCCTTGAAATAGCCACCGTACATCCGGCGCATCTCGAGGACGCCTGTTCGCTCGCCGAGCCACGCGCACTTGAGGGTCAGATGCTCCGCCACGACGCCGATGCGCTCCTCCCACGAGGGCGGCGGAGGAATCTCGCCCGTCGCCAGAAAGGCTTTCGCATCGCGGAAGACCCACGGGTTGCCGATCGCCCCACGCCCGATCATCACACC
>JADFQN010000060.1 GCA_022561755.1 Bacteroidota bacterium | reverse complement strand
TCCCTTTGCTTACGACGCATCAGCAGAGAGAACCGATTACCCTGCGCAACCTACGCATCAATCATCGCTCGGTTTTGGACACCTTCAGATACGACACAGTCAGAGATTTGACAGTCCTACTGAAAAAGGAGATTCTCCCGGCTGTAGAAATTCGCCTTCAAGAACTTCAAGGCAAGCAACATTTGCGTTAGGGAAGCTGGTCGAGGTGAGCTCCACGTGGTCGAGGCACCCGGCCGTGAGTCCGAAGCGCCCCTCCAGGTCAGCTACCGAAGCGCTGTCTTAGCGCATGAACGCCGGCCTCGTAGGCTCCCCTGGTCATGTTGGAGATCTCGTCCTCCATACCGGGATCGGGGTCAAAGACGCAGGTCCACTTCATAACGGTCTGATCGCCTTCAGCACGTAGCCTGATCGTGCTCTCGTAGTTCTTCATCGGGAGGCCGCTCTCCGGAATCGTATAACTGTAGGTGTAGTCCGCGTCTGACCGAGCGGTCTGGGTTTCCGAAAAAGTCAGCCCGCCGTCCATCGTGCAGTGCCGAACATCGCCAACCTGGCTGCCGCTCGCCCCAGGTGCGAGCTCACAGCTCACCAGCGTAGGCAGCCAATCGGCGATCCGGCCGAAGTCACCGACCAAACCCCAGACCTCGGCTACCTGAGCGGGGATAATCCCGCTTGCACGAACCTCTGCCATAGGAATCTCCTGATCTTGTTGATGCGACGCCCAACGTGAGCCGCATTGTTGAGAAAAGATAGCCTTCGCTCAAATCAGCGCACTACAGAAATAGTTACGCGTCGCGCTCCAGAGCCCGCGTCAGGCAGGTCGGTCCGCCACAACCTTTGCGGCTGATTTCCGCACCCTCGAGCGTTAGCACTTCGACGCCGGCCCGCTCGAGCCGCTCTCGGGTGACGGGATTTCCTGAAAGCTGGACGCAGACGCGGGGCGCGATGGTCAAAACGTTGCCGGCCATCGAGTCGTACTCCTCGTCCGGTACTTCGACGAGCTCGATACCACGTTTGAGCAGCAGTTCACGAAAGGACACGGCCATTAGCGGCGAGTAGACGAGCGCAAGGTTGTCATCGACGGGGCTCAGGATGGACATGAGGTGGAAGACGTCACCGGGTCCTCGCCAGTGGGGAAGCGCCACCTCGATGACCTCGACGTCGCCACCGAGGATGCTCCGTAGCTGGCCGATTCCCTCATCATTTGTACGGTAGCCACGCCCGACCGCAAGCGTCTCCGCATCGAGCCACGTGACATCGCCGCCTTCCAGCGTTCCATCACCACCGATGGCTCCCAGTATGGGAAGCCCAAGGCTCCCGAAAGCTGCCTCCTGGGCATCCGGCTCCGTCTCCCGCGCCGCCTTACCCATGCGGCACAGGATCACGCCCCGGTCGCAGACAATCGATGCGTCGCGTGCATAGATCGAGTCCAGACCCGTATTCGAATCAGCAGGCAAAAGCTCCACCTCGACCTGGTGACTCTTTAAGAGACCTACGAATGCGTCGAACTCCAGAATGGCTCTCGGCAGATCGGGACGCGAAAGGTAGTCGAGGGTTTCCCACTGTCCGTCGATCTCTTCGCCGCTCGTCCAAGCTGCTCGCGGGTGCTTGAGCAGGGCGCGCCGAAGAACTCCCACCTCCGATTGCATCGTGGTGGCCATGGTCACTCTCCTCCCGAGGACCGCGAATCCCGCTCCCGCCAAGTGATCCAAACATAAACCGGAATTCCAGCCATCAAGAGGAGGAATCCCCAGAAAACGATCTCTTGACCAGCTCCGCCAATGGCCCAGATGGCAAAGGCAAAGGCAAGTCCCGCCAGCAATACCGACCGACCGAAGCGGTCGCCGCGGAATAGCTCGGGCTCGCGAATGTATATCATGATTTCCGCCATGGCCGTGAACGCGTACGGTATGAGCGCCGAGAGCGTGGCCAGCAAGACCATGAAGGTGAAGAGGGAAACCAGGCCCTGCGAATAGTTGGTCGCCATGAGGATGGTGATCAGTACGCTCGAGACCACAAGTCCGGTCGTGGGCACGCCCTTCGGCGAGATGCGAGAGAACAGACGCGGGAAAACTCCGTCTTTCGCGGCTGCGTAGGGTATCTGTGCCTGCAACAGGATCCATCCGTTAAGCGCACCAAGAGTGGATATCACAGCCCCGGCGGCGACCGCGCGCCCTGCCCAGCCTCCCCAGATGGAAGTCGCAGCGTCTGCAAACGGTGCGGTGGAATCCACCAGGATCGCCGGCGACAGGATCCCCATTACCCCGACCATGCACAGGATGTAGACGACGCCGGTGAGCAGGGTGCCCAGCACGGTGGCCCTCGGGATAGTGCGTTTGGGATTCTCGATGTGGCCTGCAGGTATCGAGGCCGACTCGAATCCTTGAAACGCCCAGAACGTCAGAGCTGCGCAGGCCGTGATCGCCCCAAACGTAGAATCCCCGCTCAGATTGAGGGGCGTGAAATGATCGACCTGGAGGTACAACAGACCGATCGTGCCGATCGCGAACAAGGGCAGAAATTTGATGATGGTGCTGACCAGTTGGACGCTACCCACGGCGCGTACGCCCTGAGCATTGACCCACGTGAGGCCCCAGATCGCTGTCAAAGCGGTGAGCACCGCCGCGACAGGACTGTTCGCGAGGCCCGGCACGAATGTCCCCAGGTATCCTACAAATGCCACCGCGATGGCGGCGTTGCCTGCCAGAATGGCGATCCAGTAGCCCCACGCGACAAGAAAACCCGCGAAGTCGCCGAATCCGCGCCGGGTGTATGCATAGGGCCCTCCTGTCGCCGGTACGACCGCGCTCAGTCGAGCAAACACCAGCGCGAGAAGTAATGCACCCACCGTCGAGGCCACCCAGCCAACCAAGCTGATCCCGCCGAAGATGGCGAGCGATGCGGGCAAGAGGAAGATGCCTGCCCCAACCATATTGCCCATCACGAGCGCCAGGGTCATCCACAGGCCCATCTTTCTTGGTGAAACTTCTGAGCTGGCTTCACTCATGGTTTGGTTCGAGCTTCGCAAATGGGGGATTCCAATCGTTGACGCACCAGCATGAGTTCCTATCGCCTCTTCCTTTTTAAATCTTTCAGTATCTGCGTCGCGGCGCATTTACCTGAGAGGCCGGTTCCTGCTCCGCCGGGATGAGTTCCAGGCCCGCAGAGGTACAGGCCGTCGATCGGCGTCTGATGCTTGTACCAGCCGGGTATTGGCCTCATGTAGAGAAGCTGGTCGAGGGCAAGTTCAACGTGGTCAAGGCATCCGTCAGTGAGCCCGAAGCGTTCCTCCAGATCGGCCGGCGTCTCAACCTGGCGGTGCAGGATGGAGGAGGAGAGGCCCGGGGCGTGCTGCTCAAGGATATCTACAACCCGGTCGCCAAACGCCTCTCGTTCTTCGGACCAGTCGCTTTCTCGGAGTTTAGGCGGCGTGAACTGGGCCCAGACGATCATCACGTGTTTGCCTTCGGGGGCAATGCTCGGATCCGCCAGGCTGGGGATGGTAGCCGTGAGGAACGGTTCTTCCGGCACGCAGCCATACTTGGCGTCGTCGAATGCTTTTTCGAGCACGTCCATCGTGCTGCCAATCTGAATCCGACCGCTTAGTGGGTGATCTCCTTCCGGGGCTCCGGTGAACTGGGGCAGCCGGTCTAGCGCCAGTCGGATGACGGAAACACTCCCTTTTCCGCGAATCTGGGTCACCGCTTCGACGAAGGTTGGATCGAGCCAATCCGTTCCGGTCAGATCGAGGAACGTCCGGCGTGGATCGACGGCGGATACGACGATCCGCGACTTGATCTCGGTACTGTCCGCAAGAACAACGCCGGTGGCTTTTCCCGAATCAACCGTGATCCGCTCGACGGCTGATCCCTTCCGAATCTCAGCGCCTGCCGCTCGCGCTGCGCTTGCAAGGCTTCCAGCCAATCCGACATCCCCCGTCTCGGCTCGCAAGCTCGCCAAGCCACCCCCTTGAAAGGGGGACTTTGAATAGTCTCCCCTTGAGGGGAGTACCCCGCGTAGCGGGGGGAGGGGTGTTGCTACGGCAAATTTAGTGGTTGGAATTAAACCTCCCGCCCAATGCGGGTTGTGGTGGAGCAGGCCAAATGCCGAACCGGCTGATCGCGGAGCCATCCAGGCTCCTCGCAGCGCAGATCCGGCCAGAGCCGCCTTGAGGGATTCATCCTTGAAGCGCTCGTCCAGGACGTCCTTCACGTTCATCGGCAGGAAGCGGAGCGCCTCGGGCATGTCCCGTTTCCCGAGCCGGCGGAGGCGCCAGCCGAGGCGTAGATGATCTCTGAGGGCACCAAGCCCATTCGACGGCAAATCGGGGAGGGGCCGGGTCAGAGCAGGATCGAGTGCTCGGACGACGCGCTGCAGAAATCGATTGAACTCGGCGAAGGGCGCGGCATCATCCGGGGAGAACTGATCGATCTGGTTAGGAAGGTCGGCTTCCGGGTCCAGATAGATTGCACTCCTTCCTTCCCGTGGGAGCAGCAAGCCTCCTCCGCGCTGCATCCTAAGCCCATGCTTGCTGAGTCGAAGGTCTTTGATAATCGAGGGGTGAAAAAGCTCGAGCGAATCGAGAGCAGCCGGCCCACGAAAGCCGGGACCGATCTCAACCGTGGAAGCCGTACCCCCAACGTGCTCGGCCTGTTCGATCACGACGACCGACCGGCCTTTCCGGGCGAGGTACCCCGCCGTGACGAGTCCGTTCAGACCGCCTCCGACAATCGCAACATCGAACCGACTCTGCATCAGGCGCCTCCCAGGATGGCCCGCGCCGCCAGTTGTCCCGGCGCGCCCATTACCCCGCCGCCGGGGTGAGAGCCGGAGCCGCACAGGTACAGCTTCCGAATAGGAGTCTTGTAGCCGTTCGTGCCAGGCACGGGCCTCAGAAAGAGTAGCTGATCGAGGCTTAGCTCTCCGTGAAAAATGTTACCGCCCGTCAGGCCGAAAGTCTGCTCCAGATCCCACGGGGTTACGACCTGGCGGTGCAGAATGATCTCACGAATGTTCGGGACGTATTCCGCAAGCGTATCAATGACCGCATCACCGAACGCTTCTCGCTGGTCGTCCCAATGTGCTCCGTTAGCCAGCTCATACGGCGCATACTGGACGAAAATCGACATGACGTGCTTCCCAGGCGGCGCCATCGAGGGGTCGATCATGGTGGGAATGATCATGTCCAGGTACGGACGGCGGGAGAACTGCCCGTACTTCGCGTCGTCGTAGGCCCGCTCCAGATAGTCGATGGTCGGACTGATGGAAATCCCTCCCGCCAGATAGGGTTTCGTGGGTTCTCCGCGGCGGCGAACCGGGTCGAGGCACGTGAACTCAGGAAGTGCGTCCAGCGCCAGATTGACCTTGCCGGATGAGCCTCTGGTTTTGTAACGGGAGATCTTCTTTCGGAAGTCCTCCTCAAGGTGATCAGGCTCGACCAGTTTCTCGAAGGTGTTCTTCGGATCCACGCCGGAGACAACCGTGGAGGCTCGAATTTCTTCACCGCCCTCAAGGACCACCCCTCGCGCCTCACCTTTCTCGATGAGGATTTGCTCGACGGGTGCGTTCGTTCGGATCTCCGCGCCAAAGCTCCTGGCTGAAGAAGCTAGGGCCTCCGCGACCGATCCCATTCCACCCTTCGGGAAGCCCCAGGCTCGGAATTGGCCGTCGATTTCCCCCATGTAATGGTGCAGCATCACGTACGCGGATCCTGGCGATCGAGGCCCCAGAAACGTGCCGATGATCCCGCTGGCGGAAAGTGTGCCCTGGAGGACCGGCGTCTCGAACCAGCGCTCGACGAAATCGGCTGAGCTCATCGTCATGAGCTTCGCCAGTTCGTACAGGTACTCGCTCTGTTGGCCAAAGGTCTTTCCGAGGCGCAGCAGAGCAGCCAGGTTTTTCGGAGAGAGGGAGGTCGCGCTCGGGGCAGGCGTAGACAAAAGCGGCCGCACCGTCATGGCGAGGCGGTACATGAGCTCGCCGAACCGCTCGTAGGCCTCAGCGTCTTTCGCCGAGTGGCGAATCAGCTCGCGCCGGGTGTCACCCGTGTCGTGCCAGCGCATGAGGTAATCGCCGCCGGGCATGGGCGTCATCGTGCCGTCGAGCGGGAGCAGCTCAAAGCCGTGCGCCGGCAGATTGAGATCCGCAATGATCTGCGGCCTGAACAGACTCACGACGTAGGAGCAGACCGTGTACTTGAAGCCCGGATAGATCTCTTCTGTTACCGTCGCGCCGCCCACGAGGTGTCGGCGCTCGAGAACGAGTACCGAGCGCCCGGCCCTGGCCAGGTAGGCTGCGCAGGTCAGTCCGTTGTGACCGGCTCCCAGCACAACGGCATCGTATTTCTTCATGGGGTAGGTTTGAGATCTCGCCGATGAACCGGTGGCTAGAATTCGCAGTTGTCGCTACGTGCTCGATTCCATATTATGGTATCCAGTCCACGATACGAAATAGACCTTTTCAGAACAAGCCATGGCAGCCGGAACGGCGTTTCACGAGAGGACATCCGCCCTTTGCCACAGCAACGATTGGCGGCAGTGGTCGGGCTTCCTGGTGGCGAGTACATACAACAACTTTTCGCAGCCGGAGTATTCGGCCATTCGCCATGCAGCGGCCGCAATCGATGTATCACCGCTGTACAAGTACTGGGTAACGGGGCCGGACGCGTCGCTTCTTACGAACCGCGTGTTTACGCAGGACACGGCCGACATGGACGTGGGCAGGGTGGTGTACACGCCCTGGTGCGACGATGACGGGAGTGTTCGGCAGGAAGGAACCGTATTCCGTCTGGCAACCGATATGTATCAGGTCTGTTCTGCGGAGCAAGCCGTCGGATGGTTGTACCGCAACGCCATTGGTCTCGACGTAACCATTCGCGACCGCTCCGACGATTTTGCTACCGTGGCTCTTCAGGGTCCGAACTCGCGCGACATTTTGCGCACGGTTTCCTCAGCGCCGGTCGACGATCTCAAGTTTTTCCGGTTCACGGTGGGGGAGATTGCAGGTGTGTCTGTTATAGTCTCGCGTACCGGATACACGGGCGATCTCGGCTACGAGATTTGGATTCCCAAGGAGAAGGCGCTGGATGTGTGGGATGCACTCTTTGAGGGAGGAGAGCCCTACCACATCACACCATGCGGGCTCGCCGCCATGGATATCGCGCGGATTGAGGCCGGTTTTGTCTTGATCGGAGTCGACTATGTCAGTTCGGAAGTTGCGAGGCTGCCGCACCATAAAGCCTCGCCGTACGAGTTGGGCCTGGGATGGGCGGTCAAGCTGGACAAAGGCGCAAACTTCGTCGGCCGCTCCGCACTCGCGCGTGAGAAGCAAGAACCCAAAGAGCGACGCGTTGTTGGCCTCGAAATCGACTGGGAGCCTTTGGAGGACCTCTACCTTCGCGCAGGCCTGATGCCGGATTTGCCCCTCGCGCCGTGCCGCGAACCCGTTCCCGTCTACGATAGCGGCGGCAGACAGATCGGTCGTGTCACGACCAGAGTCTGGTCGAGCCTATTGAAGAAGTACATCGGCCTCGCAACGGTCGAGGGGGCCTACGCCGAACCGGACACCGAGGTGTTGATGGAAGTGACCGTCGATTTTGCCCGGAAGAACGCGCCGGCTCGCGTCGTGAAGCTCCCGTTCTTCCGCCCGGATCGAATGCGTGCGTGAGAGCCAAGACGGCAGCCTCCTATCAGCTTGTCGATAACTCATCCTACCTGCAGGTGTGCCTCTCGGCCGAGAACAAGAACAACTCGCTTCAGAACTTCTTTACCTGGCTCCAAGCCTTGTCACCCCCTGTTTTCTCGCACGCTCGAAAATTGTCCGCCTTAGTAAGGGGGACAAATCGCTGGTCGCCAGCCCGGAGATAGGGGGTGCGGAGGCAACATGCACGGGTGCCCGCGATATGGCGCCTTGATCTCGATCGAGATCCGCTCACCTTATGAATAGAGCACTTCTTCAACAGACTCCTATGGATCTGCCAGGAGGAACCGGAGCGATGGAGCGGAGGGGAGAAACCGACGCTCCGCAGGGAACGCAGTCGGTGATACGCGCGGTTCGGATTCTGAAAGCGGTTTCGAGAGCCAAAGAAGAGGTAAGTCTGGTCGAGTTGTGCTCGGAACTCGGTCTGTCGAAACCCACGGTTCACCGCATTCTCTCCGCCCTGATCAGCGAAGAGTTAGTGGTCCAGGATGCCGCGAGCCGTTCTTTTAGAATTGGACCAGAAGCGATCGCTCTCGGAGCCCATTCCGTGTATCGACCCGATCTGAGGTCGCTGGCTCGGCCGTTCCTGGAGTCCCTCGCGGCCGAAGCGGGCGAAACGGCTACGCTGGAAGTGCCCATCCGCGATGAAATGTTGATTCTGGATGAGGTAGAGGGCAGGCACATCATCGGAGCCCGCACGGAGGTCGGCGCCCGGTGGCCTACGCACGCCACATCGACGGGCAAGGCCGTGCTCGCAGGTCTGCCGCCCAACGAACTGGAATCGAGGTTGGAAAACCCAAGAGCACGGCTAACGCCCAACACGATCACAGATACGAATGACTTGCGCAAGGCTCTCAAAGGGATTCGGAAGAAAGGCTACGCTACGGCCGTCGGCGAACTGCAACCGGATTTCAGTGCTGTGGGAGCAGCCGTTCGAGATTCGACCGGCGCCGTCGTAGCGTCGTTGAGCATTGGCGGGCCGAGCGAACGGCTACCACGGAAGCGACTACGCGAGTTAGGAATACTGGTACGAGAGGCAGCAGACGAGCTATCCCGGAGCCTTTCGAGCCGCTGAATCAAAGGGCGAACTACAGCGTAGCTTGGCGACATCCCCCCGACCAGCATCATCCATGGAAGCCTACGCGCAAGAAACCATCATCCCTACCGGTGTACTCGACACCGCCGAACGCGCCGCGTTCATCATGCGGACGTACATCCACCTCTTTGGCGCGATCCTGCTGTTCGCGGCTATTGAGGTCATGCTGTTCCGAACAGGCTTGGCAGCGCCGATGGCTGAGGCCATGCTTGGCGTCAACTGGCTGCTCGTGCTGGGCGGATTTATGGTGGTGAGTTGGTTCGCCAGCCGCGCTGCTCACAGGGCGGAGTCGAAGGCCTCGCAGTACGCGGCGTTGATCGGTTTCGTGATCGCCGAGGCGATCATATTCGTCCCGCTGCTTTTCATAGCGGCCTACTACGCGGGTCCAGGCGTCATCAACAGCGCCGCGTGGGTTACGCTGCTCGGCTTCTCGGGCCTCACGGCCGTCGTGTTCTTCACCCGTAAGGACTTCTCGTTCCTCGGCGGCATGCTCCGCTGGGCCTTTGTCATGGCCCTGGTGATGATCGTCGCGGGCGTGCTCTTCAACTTTGAGCTCGGAACGTTCTTCTCCGTGGGCATGATCGCGCTCGCCGGCGGCGCCATCCTCTACGACACCTCGAACATCCTCCTGCACTACCCGGAGGATCGGTACGTGGGCGCAGCGCTGGAACTCTTTGCCTCCGTGGCGCTGATGTTCTGGTACGTGCTGCGGCTGTTCATAGGGCGGCGCTGAGCGTGATTACGTACTTCACGCGATCACCGACAGGCTCCTAGTTCCGGGGAATCCACGTGGTGCGCGCCCAGGCCAGGTCTTTGCCGTCGGCCTCACGCGTCAGACGGTGTGTTCGTGTGCCGAAAGCGCCGGATCCTACCGTCGAGACGATTATGTCGCCGAATTTGCTTTCGGCCTTGAAGGCCAGATCGACCTCGGCCAGCGTGTGGGCATCTCGATAGGCAGAGGGTATGGCTTCCAGCGCCCAGTCGAGGTAGCAAACATTATTAACGTGCCGATTCACATCCAGGTCGCTGTGGCGAACCGTGAACAAGACCTCACGCTCAGGAGATTCGGGAGGTTCGGGCGCGAGCCGTTCGTCGAGGGAGGGAGCGGCCCGGTCCGGAACGGGAAGGCCGGCCAGAGCAGCGGGAGGCCTCATCGGACGGCGGCGCACCAGATCGATTCTCACCCAATAGCTCGTGCCTTCTGCGAGCAATTCACCGTCGGCATCGAGAATTCGAAAGGCGCGCTCTGCCCTCGCGCCCCGAAGTCCGTGGACCCACGTTTCAACCGACACCAGCGAACGCCATGCAGGAAAACTGTGAATCCTCAGCCGGAAGCGCAGCATTACCCAGACCCAGCCTGACTCCCGGCCGCCATCAAGCCCGGACAGGCGCGCGTGGTTCCCGGCGGCCTCCTGGAAGTAGTCGACGAGCGTTTGCGCAGTAACGCGATAATCCGGCCCGACTTCGTACGAGCGAACCCGAAACGACTCGGTCCATACGGCCGGCGTATCGGCCGCCACATCCGCCGCCGAACGAAGCTGCGGCGCGCCGTCGGCAACGTGCGATGATGGTGTTATCCCAGGCCTGAACGAGGGGCGACTCTGGGGTGCTACGAGGATCATTGTGCGAGTAAAAGGGGACAGGCCGACAGTGCGCTCGCATTTCATGAGGCTACACCTCACGGCTGTTCGCTTATCCGAGTGGGGGCCTAAAAAAACCACGCCCCGCACCGCTGCGGGGTCTTCACGCCTCAATATCGGCCGGTACCGGGTCCAGGCATAACGAAGGATTCGTGGATTGTGAACGAGCCCCAACATCGTTCTTCCATGTTTCATCCGTAAGACTTGCGGATGGCCTCTATCGTCTCTCGGCGCACTGATATTCTGGTACGGGAACACATGAGCATTGCCCCTTCGCGTAATCATGTGCGGACGCCCACAAGGGACCTCCCTACATCTCACGAAATCGCGAAATCACGTATTCAATTCGCCCAGTGAATAGCAGCAAGCGGCGACCAAAAGATCGCGCATTGCTGGGCTTCTCGTATGGCCATGATCAAAAAAACCTCTGGCCGCCGTGTTATGGGGGCGAAGGTCGACTCCACGACCTCTGTTTCACCAACCCCAGCCTACCATGAACGCACGATCAACCCTCCGAGGGCTGCGTCACGCGCTGTCCCTCGCCCTCGCTGTGCTGCTCGTCGGCGTCAGCCTCCCGTCCACCGCCTTCGCGCAACCAGAAAACATACCTCGTTTCATCGGGGAGCAGGTGATCGCCTCGTGGCGCGCTTACCCACCCACGGCCGGCCAGTTTTACCAGTACGAGCTCAAGAACGCGATGGTGCACGGCGACAACTACGACTTCGTCTGGCAGATTCAGGCCCAGCAGGCCGACCGGGGCCGTCAACCGCTCCGCGAGTCGCTGCAGCTGCTCGTCGAGAATTGTGTGATCAGCCGTAGGGACTCGGTGTTCTTCCAGGCCCTGGGCAATGCCCAGAATGCTGATCAGGCGCGCGAAGCGGCGCAGCAGATGCGCGCCTCCGAATCGCTCACGATGGCGCTGCTGGGGGCCACGGTGATCCACATCATTGACCAGACCGAGGCGAGCTACTACGCCAACACGGCGGCCGATGCTGCCGACGGGATCGATTGGAAGGAGCTGGCTGGCGGAGCGGCGGCCGGTGCGGGGATCGGCGCGCTCATCGGTGATGCGGTCGGCGGGTCCATCGGGGCCGCCGTGGCTGCGGCCATCGACTTCTTCGGCCAACTCTTCGGCGGTGGAGGCGGCGGCGGTGACGATGACAATGGTAACGGCGACGACGGTGGCGACGAAGTGGTGGCGGAAGCGAAGGTGGTGGTGGCGGCCCGTTCTGACCGGCTCAGGCGATCCGCATGAAGGGCTGCTCGATGGGGCAGCCCTTCGTCGTGTTTTCCAGACGAGGCTGAGCCGTCACCGAGCGCGGCGGATCGCCTCGACCGTGTCGGGATTTTCGAGCGCCGTCACATTCCCGAGTTCAATGCCGAGGTGGGCTGCGCGGATCACCCGGCGCATGACCTTTGCGTTGCGCGTTTTGGGGAGGGCGTCCACGAAATACACGGCTTTGGGTTTGAGGGCCTTGCCCAGCGCGCCGACCAGCCGGTCAACGAGATCGTCACGCAATGTTTCGGATTCGTCAACGCTCGCTGATAACACACAGAAAGCGACGACCACTTCACCTTTTACATCATGGGGAATGCCGACGGCTGCGCTTTCCAACACGCGCTCGTCCGCGTTCAGGATTCCCTCGACTTCAGCCGGTCCAAGGCGCTTGCCTGCCACCTTAATAGTGTCGTCCGAGCGGCCGAGGATGTACCAGATTCCATCGTCGTCGATGGCCGCGAAGTCGCCGTGGACCCAGATGCCGGGGATTTTCCGCCAGTACGAGTCGAGGTAGCGCTCGTCATCGCCGTGGAAGCCCCGCGTCATCCCGATCCACGGCTGCCGGATGACCAGTTCGCCGACGGCGCCGCGCACCGGATTCCCTTCGGCGTCCACCACGTCGGCGTCCATCCCTACGACGGGGCCGGAGAACCCACATGGTTTGAGTGGCTGCACGAAATTGCCGCACACGATGCCGCCGCTGATCTCCGTGCCACCCGAGTAGTTGAGGATCGGCTTCTCGCCGTTGAGAACGTTCTCGAAGAGCCACGTCCAGCTTTCGGGATCCCACGGGCTGCCGGTTGAAGCCACCGCGCGAAGACCGCTCACGTCATGTTGCTCGATGAGCGTGGCGCCGTGCGGCATCAGCGCGCGGATCAGGGTAGGGGAGATGCCGAGGTGCGTCACGCCGTGCCGCTCCACCATCGCCCACGTGCGGCCGGCGTCGGGGAAGTCGGGTGCGCCGTCGAAGAGGACCATCGTAGCGGCGTTCATCAGCGTGCCGAAGACGAGCCACGGCCCCATCATCCAGCCCATGTCGCTCATCCACCACATCACCTCACCGGGCTTGAGATCCATCGCGTGGCGCATGTCCTGCGCGGCCTTGACGGGGAAGCCGCAGTGCGTATGAACGGCGCCCTTCGGTAGGCCCGTCGTGCCGCTCGTGTAAATGAGCATCACGGGATCTTCCGCGGAAGTACGCTCCGTTTCCGTGTTTGGGGAATCTGAGCTGGTTTTCATGAGCGTGTCCCAACTCACGTCACGGTCGTCGACCCACTCTACGTCCAGCCCGCACCGGTCGTGGACGAACACCTTCTCGACAGTCGGGCAGGAGGCCAGCGCTTCGTCGGCGACGGGTTTCATGGGGATTTCGCGGCCGCGCCGCTTCTGTCCATCCGATATGAACAGCGCCTTTGCCGAGCCGTCGTTCAAGCGCGTGGCGACGGCCTCGGCGCCGTATCCCGAAAACAGCGGCAACACCACGCCGCCGATCTTGATGATCGCCAGAAAGGCAATGACGAGCTCGGGCGTCATCGGCATGTAGAGGCCAACGGCGTCGCCCTTACATAGGCCGTGCGCCCGCAGCCCGGAGGCGCAGATGTTGACCCGTTCGAATAGCTCGCGGTACGTCAGCGTGCGGACCTCGCCTTCCTGGCTCTCGTAGCGAATGGCGTCGCGCTCGGCGACCTCAGTGCTCTGCCATTTGTCCAGCAGGTTGTGGACGATGTTCATCACGCCATCCACGCACCACACGGGCTGCTCGATGCCGTTCGAGGCATCCATAATCTGTGTGTACGGCTCGTAGAACTCCACGCCGAGATCGTCCAGCACAGCCTCCCAGAATCGACCCACGTCCTCGACGGCCCACTCGCACAGCGCCTCGTAGCTGTCCAGCCCTTGCTTCTTCCAGAACGCAGCGAGGTTGGTCTGTTCTATGGATTCCGGATCAGGCCGCCACGCGATGGACTGGCCGAAGGGGAATTGGGGCATACTGTGTAAACGATTAGAGGTGTTGAAAGAGCTATCTCATTCAGCGCACCGTCATCAATAGTAGCGATGAATGCCCGAACCGTGCGAAAAGCAGTTCCCGTCCTGAACAGGGCAATGCAAAGCATTGCGGCGGACGGATGCGCAAGGCGAATCGGGTTAGGGGTGGTCGAATGCGGGCGATTGTTCTAGCAGCGGTCAACCCCCGTTCCGCTTCGCAGATCTCCCCCTGAACAGGGGGAAAGTTCATAATGGCACTTTCGCAAACTGCTACCGTGCCGAATCCGCCGGCGAGGCCGTCGATACAGCCCCGTCGCCAGCGTGCGGCGGAACAGGCGCAGCATCGGGCATCGGGTGGCCGTGCTTCTCCGGCTGCCACGAGTAGATGTAGTCCTTGTCCTCGATCGCCAGCGCTTCCGTCGTGAGGTTCAGCGGCCGGAAGGTGTCGATCATCACGGCCAACTCGCGCGTTTCCTTCTTGCCGATGGACGCCTCGGTGGTGCCCGGATGCGGTCCGTGAGGGATACCGCCGGGGTGCAGCGTGAACGAGCCCCGCGAAACACCCTTCCTGCTCATGAAATCGCCCTCCGCGTAGTAGAGCACCTCGTCCGAGTCGATGTTGGAGTGGTTGTAGGGCGCCGGTATCGCGTCCGGGTGGTAGTCGAACAGACGCGGCACGAATGAGCAGACCACGAAGTTGCGCGCCTCGAACATCTGGTGGGTTGGAGGCGGCTGGTGGATGCGCCCCGTGATCGGCTCGAAGTCGTGTATGGAGATGGCGTACGGGTACATGTAGCCGTCCCAGCCCACCACGTCGAACGGGTGGTAGCGGTACACGAATGGGTGGAGCTTGCCGTGCTTCTTGATCCGCACGATGAACTCGCCTTCCTGGTCGATCGTATTCAGTTCGGTGGGCGGGCGGAAGTCGCGTTCGTGGTAGGGCGAGTGCTCCAGAAGCTGCCCGACGTCGTTGCGGTAGCGCTTCGGTGGCCGGAACTCTGTCGGCGCTTCAATGACGAGCAGGCGGGGCTGGACATTCCCCTCAAACACCCAGCGGTGCGTGAGCGTGCGGGGAATGTGTACGTAGTCGCCCTGCCGGAATTCCACGGTGCCGAGCGGTGTCTCCAGCCGTCCCTCACCATCGTGGACGAACACCAGTTCATCGCACTTGGCGTTCTTGTAGAACTCGTTCTCGCCCATCGGCTCCGTCGGCACGCAGAGCGCGATATCCACGTCGGCGTTGCCCATGATGTACCGGCGTCCCGACAGCCAGCCGCCGCCCGGCCGGATTTCCTCGCCGAGAAAATGGCGGTGCTTGAGGAAGTCTCTGTCCACGTACTCCACCGAATACGGCTCAGGCTCCAACACCTTGTCTACCAGCGTCGGCGGGTGGATGTGGTAGGCGATGGAAGAGATTCCCGCAAAGCCCTCCGCGCCGATTACCTCCTCGGTGTAGAGCGCACCGTCGGGCCGCGCAAACTGGGTGTGCCGCTTGGGCGGGACGGTGCCGAGTTGCTGGTAGTGGGGCATAGTTGGATTGATTGATTACGTGATCACAAATTGCCTCTCGCGGCCTGCTCGTGCTCTATGGCCTCGAAAAGCGCCTTGAAATTGCCCTTGCCGAACGAACGAGCGCCCTTACGCTGGATGATTTCGTAAAACAACGTCGGGCGGTCCTCGACGGGTTTGGTAAAGATCTGGAGGAGGTAGCCGTCGGGGTCACGGTCTACGAGGATACCGAGCTTCTTCAGCTCGCTAATGGGCTCATCGATCTCACCGACGCGCTCCAGCAAATCGTCGTAGTAGTTGGTCGGGACGTAAAGGAAATCCACGCCGCGATCACGGAGCTCGATAACCGTTTGCAGGATGTCGTCCGTCGTCATCGCGATGTGCTGCACGCCCTGGCCCCGGTAGAAGTCGAGGTATTCCTCAATCTGGCTCTTCTTCTTGCCGGCTGCCGGCTCGTTGAGAGGAAATTTGATGCGCTCGTTCCCGTTCGCCATCACCTTGGACATCAGGGCCGTGTACTCGGTCGAGATGTCCTCGTCGTCGAACGATATAAGGTTTTTGAAGCCCATCACGTCGCCGTAGTACTGCACGTACTCGTTCATCTCGCCGAGGTAGACGTTGCCGACACAGTGGTCCACGTACTTGAGGCCGACGGAGGCGGGTTTCCAATACGAACTCTCGTACGCCACGAAACCCGGCATGAAGAGCCCGTTGTAGTTCTTCCGTTCCACAAACGTATGGATGGTGTCGCCGTACGTGCCGATGGCCGCCTTGACGATCTCGCCGTGCTCGTCTTCGAGGACGACGGGCTCGTGAATGGCTTTCGCGCCGCGCTTGACTGTTTCCTCGTAGGCCGAGCGCGCGTCATCCACCCAGAGGGCAAGGTCGCGCACGCCGTCACCGTGCAAATGGATGTGCTCGGCGATGGGGCCCTCCGGTCCCATCGGGGCCGTGAAAACGAAGCGGATCTTGTCCTGCTTCAGGAGGTAGCTGGCGGAGTCGCGCGTACCCGTCTCGGGGCCGCGGTAGCCGGCAATTTCGAAGCCGAAGGCCGAGGCGTAGAAGTGCGCCGCCTGCTTGGCGTTGCCTACGTAGAACTCAACGTAGTCGGTGCCGTTGATCGGCAGGAAGTCGTCTGCCGGAGCGACAGCGTCAGGGGCGTCGCGGAGGTCGCGGTCGAGGGTCGGGGTTTCCATGGACGGGGAGGGCAGATTCTTTGGGGAGGGGCCGAGTTTGGTAGCTGTGATAAAGTAGCGGTGATAAAACGGAAGAGCCCATGCGGCGTTCCGAGGCTTGCTACCTTTCCGACCCAGCTAATCTACGATTCCATGCCCAATGCCGCAGTTTGAACTCGACAACGTCGGACCGGGCACGTTCTCCGGTCTCGTACGCGGCCGCACTGCCGACGATGCCGTCAGGCGCGGAGCGTCGATCCCCGCCGACGCAGCGCTAACCGTGACCTCCGAGGCCGATCTCCAGGGATGGCAGGAGGTGGTGATGGACGGAGAGGTCTACGGGCGTGTGCGGCTGCACCAGCGCATGCAGTTTCGGCGGGATTGACAGAGTAGCAAGAAACGTGAAACTGACTTTGTTGGGAGGACTCGCTTGGTTATAGTGGGTTCTCTGCTGTCCTACATGGCAATAGCCCCAACCATGCGCTCTTTCCTTCTTGGTCTCGCCACCATACTTTCCGCAAGTGCCTTTGCCCAGCAGGCACCGGAGTGGGAACTGCTACCGGACTCACCCTTCCACGGCTATCGAAGCGAGGATGTGTTCTTCGTCGATGCCGATTACGGCTGGGCGGTGAATGGAAGTGGAGAAATTCACCGGACAATCGACGGTGGGGATACGTGGGCTCACACGGATACACTTCCCGGCTATGCCCGAAGTACGGGCTTTGCCAATCGCAATAAGGGGTGGGTAGGCCTACTCTTTACCTCGAACATCTTGTTCGAAACCACGGATGGTGGTCTCACCTTCAATGACATCACAAGCCGAATCCAGCCCGCCGTAGGAGGAGGGATTTGCGGGATGTGGGTCGTTGACGAGCAGATCGCCTACGGTGTCGGCCAATTTTCAGGCCCGGCCTACCTCATCAAGACAACGGACGGGGGGCAGACATGGGCCTCCTCAGATTTAGGCGCGTATGCGGACACGGCTGTGGATGTCATGTTTCTCGACGCAGACCACGGCTTCATAGCGGCTGGAGGCTCCGGGAGTGTGCGCGTGCTTGAGACCACAGACGGCGGGGCGACGTGGTCGATCCGACATACCAGCTCAGTGAGTGGTGTTTGGGGTTGGAAGCTTTCGTTTCCGACGGAGAACGTAGGATACGTTTCGGCAGAATACGGTAGCGGTACGAGCAAGGGACTTGTACTTAGAACAGCCGATGGAGGCCAGACGTGGACGGAGATCACGATTCCAAACGGAGGCAGCCTCCAGGGCGTCGGTTTTCTGACACCTGAAATTGGCTGGACGAGTGGACGCGGAACCACGTCAGTGACTACCGATGGAGGCCAGACGTGGCAACAGATCGCTCTCGACGGCGACATCAACCGGTTTCGCTTTTTGGGCGATAGCCTTGGTTTCGCCGCCGGCCATCAGATCTATCGACTCGGGCCTCTCCCGGTTTCTAAGGAGGAACCACTGGATGCATTGGTCTCCGGTCTGGAGTCAATCGTACCGAATCCTGCTTCCGGGCCGATAACCATAACGTACCGCATGGCTCGTCCGGGCCCTGCGACCATTGCCGTCTTTGATCTCCTCGGACGTGCTGTGGCAATGCTTGGTCAGGGAATGAGGTCCGCAGGCACGCACGTCGTGATGTGGGAGCCGAGTGCGGAGGGCTGGATTCCGGCGGCGGGAAAGTACATTGTTCGGCTGCAAACGGAGGAGGGAGCGTCGGCGCGGTTGATTACGCTTACCCGGCGGTAGGGGAGTTTTACTTCAGCAGCGTCCCGAGGCTCGTTGTTGCCGCGGCCCCGGCGTACAGGCCTGGCAGGACGTGCAGATGGATGGCGAGGCCTCCGGGCGGGTACGGCTACACCAGCAGATGAGGTTCAGGAGGGATTGAGTCGCTAGAATGTGAATGCTGCCAGTTGATACGATTATTGAATCGCACCATTCCTATTCAGCCGAAGTGCTGTCTCGGCTTGTTTGCCTCTATGACTACGATTCAATCTCGATTCTGTATCTCTGGGATGAACAGGAGCACGACACACAAGTCGAAGCGTGACCGAGTCTCAGCATCATCAAAGTATATTACGTTATGCATTCTTTGCGGTGGAAACTATGAGATTGATTGACTGTGACGTCCACGTACGGTGGAACAGCCTGGACGAACTCGGGCAGTATCTGGACGAGCCCTGGCGCT
>JADFQN010000175.1 GCA_022561755.1 Bacteroidota bacterium | reverse complement strand
CATCCTACCTGCGACGGCGCCTCTCGGCCGATCTCTTCGTTGCGAGAATCTCGCCGAATCACCAATTCGACCGCGATCTCGCGCCTTGATCTCAACCGAGATGCCCTCGTCTCGGCGACAGAGCACGTAATTCAACAGCCTCCAATGCGCGTGCGCTACTTGGTACTCCGGGCTTGTGTAGGGCTCGTTCTGGCTCTTATCTCACTCTCGGCTCAGAGTCAGATTCGTGAGGGCGTTCAGCCGATAGACGACCCGGTCCAGCGTTTTCTGCAACGGCAGCAGGCTGCCGGATTCCTTCCGGGCGAGATCCTTACGACCTTCCCGCTCTCTGCGTACGAAGCCAGCAGGATGCTGGACTCGGTGTCTCTCCGGCAGAATGAACTCCCCAGGGTCGATCGGCAGCTACTGGCTCGCTATCGAGGGGACGCCACCGGCCCGGGTGTAGGCGTCGCACGGTCTATTATTGGCAGCGCCTACCGCGATGGCGAGTCACTCGTCGCGGTCGATGGCGACGGATATGCGGTGCGCCTTCAACCCCTTGCTTATTTGTCTCTTGGGGCTACCCGCAAAACTGCCCGCGACGGCGAAGACGGATCGCAAACAACATGGCAGAACACACGAGGCATCAGAGCCTCGGGACATGTTGGCCCTATCTTTTTTGAGTCGAGGCTGGAAGAGAACCAAAGGCTCCCGGAGCGAAACGAATTCACCGGCCACACTGCGCCACGCTACAACTTCGTCAAACAGAAAGACGGACGGACGTACGATTATTTTCTTGCGAGCGGGCTGATTGGCTATCGATCACGTTTTTATGAGATCCGCTTCGGCCGAGATCGAGCACACTGGGGAATGGGCGAAGGAACCCTGGTGCTCTCTGACTACGCCGCCCCCTTCGACCAGCTTCAGATTCGGACAAAGTTCTGGCGGCTCCAGTACACGAACCTCTACGCGCGGCGCATCCGCCCTATCGAGCGGGGGAACGTAGCCTCCGAGGTGTTTCCGCAGAACTGGATGGTGATGCACCAGCTTGCCATCGATCTTCCAGGCAGGGTGCAACTCGCGTTCGATGAGATCACGCTCTTTGCGGAGGACTCGCTCGGCGCGAATAGGGCCGGCTTCGAGTTGTCGTATCTCAACCCGGTCATTTTCTATCGCACAATCGAGGGAGACATCGGCTCGCCGGATAATGTGCTGCTCGCCGGAAGCGTGGCGTGGATTCCGGTGAACGGCTACCGCCTCTACACGCAGTTCCTGATCGACGAACTCCGGCTCAGTGAGGTTGGCAACGACTGGTGGGGCAACAAATGGGGGTACCTCCTGGGAGTGCAGATGGCCGACCCTGGCTGGGGGCCGCATCGTATCCGTGGGCTCGACTTCCGCATGGAGTACACCCGCCAACGGCCATACCTCTACAGCCATCGCTCCGAATCGACTGCTTTCGTCCACAGCGGCGATTTACTCGGGCACCCGGCCGGCCCCAACTCGTGGGATCTATCGACCTTTACTCGCTACATGCCGCATCCTCGGCTGGAGATCGCGCTAACGACAGCCTTTACGCGTCGTGGCCGAAATACGGAAACCGAGAACTACGGATCCGATCCGACGCTCTCATATAATACGCGCGTAGCTGAATACGGCGTGGTGACGCTTCAGGGAGTGCGACAGGACCAGATACTCGTGGAAGGCCGCGCTGCCTACGAACTCCTTCCCTCCCTTTTTCTTGAGGGCATCGTCCGCTACGAATCCATCGACGACGCCGAGACAGGCAGAGACCGATATGTAACCGTAGGTGGCCAGCTCCGATGGGGCCTTCCATTTCAGAGCAGGCGGTACTGATCGTGAGTTTATCACGACCGACAGCAGCATCGGCAATGCCTAATGCCCATCACCGCCTAGCAGCACTCACATGACGTGCTTTTTCGCATCCAAACTAACGAGGATCTCAGGCGAAGACGGTGTATTCTCCGCCTTCTGGGTATCTGCGGCTGGCGCCCGGGTCGCCAACTCAGCCGGCGCTACTACAATTCGCCGGCTACCAGGCCAGTGCCGGCGGATCGGTCTCAGATTTAAGTGAATCCAAATGTAGCTCAACCGCCACAGCATCAAATAGCAAAGCACGAGGGCAAAGCCGATTGCAATAACAGGCCAGGGCCACGGGGCAAGGGAAACGGCAACACCCAGTCCACCGAACAGAAGGCCCACGGCATACAGGACAAGGATGCCCAGGCGAACAGATCCGGCCGCACGTACGACCCGATGGTGAATGTGATCCAGATCGGCAGCAAATGGTGATTGATTATTGAGAATGCGGCGAACCATGCTCGACACGATATCAAGTAGCGGCAGGCCAAGAACAACGCAAGGTGCGATCATGCCCCAGGCTGTGGTAGAAGCGGCTGCAATTCGGAGTGATAGAGCGGCGAGCAGAAAACCCAGAAACAGACTGCCCGAATCGCCCATGAAAATGCTCGCCGGTGACCAGTTGTACACAAGAAACGATACGAGCGCTACTGACGCCACTATGCAAAACGCGACAAGTTGCCACTGACTTTGTGCACCTGCGATGACAGCGAGGGCCATAAAGGCGATCGTCGAAATGCCGGCAGCAAGCCCATCCTGGCCGTCTGTAATGTTGATGGCGTTCATCACACCAACGAGCCAAAGCATCAAGACCGGGATAATGATGACGGCCTGCTCATAGCTCCCAAGTGTCCCGAAATACGGTATGGGTGTCAGGTCCAGCTTCCAGCCACTCAGCACGAGTGCGTATGCAACAAGTACCTGGATCAAGAATTTCCGCTTATAGCCTACCCCTTTAAAATCGTCGATCAGACCTACAAGCCACAACACGTAGGCGCCCGCAAACAAAGGCCACAGATCCTTTGTCGCATCGGCCCCAACCAGAACCAACGCGATGCCTCCCATCCCAACGCCTATTCCTATCGCAAACCCGCCGAACCTGGGAATACCTCTCCGGGCGCGCTTTCTACCCACTTCGGCTTGGTCATTCAGGCCTCGTCGGACGGAGTATCGACGTACGGCCGGGGTCAGGAACAGCACGAAGACTCCAGTAACCAGGCTCGCGCCGAGAACTGCTATGATATTCGGTTCCATCTTCGATCAGCCGCCGTGTGGGCAGCCGGGCAGTGGGGCCTCTGTGATGAGGCGACGCTTAAATAGACAGTTCACGTTCGCGAATACAACCTCTGGCGTATTATTTTTTTTAAATGGCTACCATGCACTTGATTTCGACGATCACGCGCCGGACACGAGGACGCGCCGGCGGGTGGAGTCAGAAGTCGTAGGCACGGAGGACGAGAGAGACGGATTGGAGGGCAGGACAGCCGCGAGGCAAAGATATGCGCGCACGCGCCGCTCGTTAGAGCCGAACGGGGGTACCTCTGCAGCCTGGATGCCAGGGGCGGCGCGGCCCCATTGACTGCGCGTTTCGGTTAACGAGATACACCCGCGCTTGCCGGTGACGCCAGCTCTCCTCCGATCGAGGCGGTGTACGCGTCGACCGGCGCGGCTCCGCGATGACATGGTGAAGGGGGGTGCTGTCGATGACGAAACGCGCACCTTGCGATGACGATTCGGCTTCGCGCAGGGTGCTCAGGCGAGTGAGACGACTTCAGCGCGCGCGGCGCGGAGGTCCATCTCCACCATCTCGCTCACGAGTTCGTCCAGCGTGTGTGAGGGCGTCCAGCCGAGTCGCTCGCGCGCCTTCGTTGCATCGCCGAGGAGCAGGTCGACTTCCGTGGGGCGATAGTACCGCGGATCGATCTGCACGACGGTCTCGCCGGTATCCGTGCGAACGCCGATCTCGTCGGAGCCCGCCCCCGTCCACGCAAGCTCAACGCCGACCACGGCGAAGGCCTTCTCCACAAAGTCGCGCACGGAGGTCGTCTGGCCGGTCGCGACGACATAGTCGTCGGGCTCCGGCTGCTGGAGCATCAACCACATCGCCTCCACGTAATCGCGCGCGTGACCCCAGTCCCGCTTCGCATCCAGATTCCCGAGGAAGAGCCGCTCCTCCAGCCCCTGGTGGATCCGAGCGACGGCGCGCGTGATCTTCCGCGTGACGAACGTTTCTCCCCGAAGCGGGCTCTCGTGGTTGAACAGGATGCCGTTGCACGCATATATCCCGTAGGCCTCCCGGTAGTTCACCGTAATCCAATAGCCGTAGAGCTTGGCCACGGCGTAGGGACTGCGTGGATAGAACGGCGTCGTCTCGCTCTGCGGCGTCTCGTGGACCTTGCCATAGAGTTCGCTCGTCGAGGCCTGATAGAACCGGACGGTCTTTTCCATCCCCAGAATCCGCACGGCCTCCAACAGACGGAGGACGCCGACCGCATCCGCGTTAGCCGTGTACTCCGGCGTCTCGAAGGAAACCTGCACGTGGCTCTGTGCTGCGAGATTGTAGATCTCGTCCGGCTGCACCTCCTGCACAATACGGATCAGGTTCGTCGAATCCGTCATGTCGCCGTAGTGCAGGAAGAAGCGGACATCCGACTCGTGCGGGTCCTGATAGAGGTGGTCGATGCGCTGCGTATTGAACTGGCTTGCACGGCGCTTGATACCGTGGACCTCGTACCCCTTTTCGAGCAAGAGCTCGGCGAGATACGCGCCGTCCTGGCCGGTGATTCCGGTGACAAGGGCGCGACGTTCTGGCATATCGTTACAAGTTGTAAGAAGGAAACTGGTCGGCGCCAGGCTCAGTGGGCCCAGCGGCCGAGAGAAAGGTAGAATGCACGATGGGCCTTACGAAGCCTCCGTGGCGACATGGGCGTGCTCCTGAAACCAGGCGTAAGACGCCTCGATTCCGCCGCGAAGTGGAGTGGTTGCCGTCCACCCGAGGCTACGAAGGCGGCTAACATCCAGCAACTTGCGTGGCGTCCCATCGGGCTTGCTGGAATCCCAGACAATCTCGCTGGAAGAGCCGACAATGTCGCGGACCACTTCAGCAAGCTCCCGGATGGTCAGATCCTCGCCGACACCAACGTTCAAGAGTCCATCGGGCGCGGCTGCACGGAGGTCTTCTTCAGGAACTTCGAGCGCAAAACGAATCGCGTCCGCGAGATCATCGGAGTACAGGAATTCTCTTCGAGGAGAACCCGACCCCCACAGCGTCACCGGCAGGTTGCCCGCCTCCTTCGCTTCGTGAAACTTGCGGATAAGCGCCGGCAGCACGTGGCTGGTCTCGAGATCGAAGTTGTCGCCGGGCCCGTACATATTCGTCGGCATCAGGCTTACGAAATCGTCTCCGTG
>JADFQN010000174.1 GCA_022561755.1 Bacteroidota bacterium | reverse complement strand
GCCCATGTCGCTAGGAGTCTGTCGGACTTAGGGGTTCGATACGAGGCAGACGGGAAATCGAGAGCAGTTTTCCGATCTTTTGAGTTGCATAGTGGTGCTACGTGACGATAAAGATCGGGAAAATGGTCCGATTTGCTGCCGCCGTCGTAGAATCATCCTGAGTCCGACAGACTCCTAGACTTTCTCCGTACTTTCATACCACTCATCTGACGACCCTGGCCGTGGAGTGGCTCGAAACTCTTTTCCCCCTTTTGCTTCTGCTGATTTACTTCCTGGCGCGGGCTCGGAAGCGCGCCGCAAAGCGCCAGGCTGCGGCGGCAGAAACACCGACAGCAGAAACACCCGGCGTTCAGCAGCCGAAGAGGCCCACGCCGTTCAAGGAGATCCTTCGGCAGATTCAGGAAGCGGCCGAGCAGGCACAGGCCGAAAAGGCAGGGGCCGAGCAGCAGGAACAGGCCTCACGCGCTCCAAATACTGTGGTTGCGACCCCGCCCCCGGAGGTGGTTCTGCCGCCCGCGCCGAGCCTGGACACGCTTGATTTCCACAAGCAGGGTGGGTTCGAGCACGACCGGCACGGGTTTGGTGCGGAGAATCCGTTTTCCGAGGAGAGGTTTGAGATTCAACCCGCGTCGCCGCCGCCGCCTGCCCATGCTCCGGGCCATCTCGACTACGACCCGCATGAAAGCCTCGGCCGCACCTCGGCGCCGAGCATACAGGGCAGAAAGCCCCATCCGCTGGTAAAAAGCCTTCAGAACTCAAGCGGATTGAAAGAAGCTCTTATTCTAAAGGAAATCCTCGACCCGCCTCGGAGCCTGCGGCGGGCACCAAGAAGGAGAGGGCTGCCTCGCACGTAGGAGCAGCCCACCTTTGATGAGATCGGAAGCGCGGACTGCTAGGAGGCTGTTGAAATACTACGCCGTAAGCGAGGCGCGAAATCGCAGGCGAATCGGTGATTCGTTGAGTATTTCGCAACGCGGAGATCGGGCAATCCCGCCGTATGGCGGGAAGGTAGGTGGAGTTTTTCAACAGCCTCCTAGAAATCCTCGGCGTCACCGCCCTTCTTGAAAATAACGGCCCCGATCGCGCCGCTGATCGCGCCGAAGAGAGCGCCAACAACTGCGCCGATAGCCAGGTCAATAACGGGATTACTGAATAGCTCCACCATCGCCACGGCACCGTCAATCTGCTCGTCGCTCATGCCCTGGCTTTCCATCTGCAAACGGGCTGCTTCAACCGGATCAGGTAGGATTCCAGCCGAGATGAGAGCAAGAACGATAATGGTCGCCACCACCGCGCCCCCAAGCCCCGCCAACGCTCCCATCCCGGCACCCTGCCCTGCGGGTATGGTCAGGTTATGCGTAGCAGTGTAGTGCCAGACGGCCACCAGGCCGCTGCTGAAAGGAATCAGACAACCTAGGATTCCGGCCGTGATACCTCCCCCTTGAAAAAGGAAATTGATTAATACACCGAGAATGACGTACGCGGCCGCCCCGATGATAATGGATTGTGTCTTACTGGGCATGCGCAGTGGGTGTTGGGTGAGAAAAGCGGCCTACGCCGTCGGAATCGTCCGCGCGAGTGAACCTGTTGAGGCAGGAACAGCGAGAGCGCGTGCAAACGCATATCCGGCTACGACGCCGAATACGAGACCCGCGGCCACCCGCGAGAACGGCGTGTTCGTCCAGACGCCAAGCACATCGATACCCCAATCGACGAGCATGGGAAGAATGGAAAGCAGGAGGATCAGGCGAAGGTGGCGTCCGAAGTGGCCGTCTAGCTTGCGAAAGAGGCCAACGGCAAGCGAGCCTATCACGAGGCCCGCGACCACGCTCGTGCAGCGGTGGCACAGGGCGAAGGGGATGCCGCCGATCTGGAAGGACCGATCCGGGATCTGGTGGCAGGTCAAGTCGAAGCCCTGCATGAGCGCATGCCGAAACCCCGGGCCCACGAACGGGGGGAGCACGGCCAGTACCAACACGACCGCGCAGGCGAGCACGGCAAAGCTCCACGAAGCGGGTCGGAAGTGTTGGGTCATGGAAAGCACGTGTCCAGAACGGCAGCAAACTACCGTCGATCCCTTCGCAGAGTCTTTACGATTCTCCTGAATCCGGTTGTGTAATGTTGTGTTGAAGGCTAGCACTCTCCTCACTAGAGTGCCAATCCGCATTTTCTCACGTAATCTCTCTGTACAACATGGCAGCATCCATTTCGCCGCTTGCCGACCGCGTGGTCATCAAGCCGCAGGACGCCGAGGAAACCACCGCCGGTGGCCTCATCATCCCAGACACCGCTAAGGAGAAACCCCAGCGCGGCACCGTGGTCTCCGTCGGCCCAGGTAAGGTCGAGAACGGCACCAAGGTGGACATGACCGTCAAGGCGGGCGACACGGTGCTTTACGGCAAGTACGCCGGCACCGAGATCACGCTCGACGACGACGACGTGCTCATCATGCGCGAATCCGACATTCTCGGAGTGGTCTCTGAGTAATTCGTAGTGCGTATTGCGTAGGGCTTCTCCTAAGTCACTATTACGCAATACGAAATACGCATTAGACCTTCCTTTTCCAGTTTCAACATTCTACCAACCACATTCCCCATGCCAAAGCAAATCATTTTCGACATCGAGGCGCGTAACGCGCTCAAGAAGGGTGTCGATACACTCGCCGACGCGGTGAGGGTGACGCTCGGTCCGAAAGGCCGCAACGTCGTCATAGAGAAGAAGTTCGGCCCGCCGACCATCACCAAGGATGGCGTGACCGTTGCGAAGGAAATCGAGCTTGAAGACAAGGTTGCCAACGTGGGCGCGCAGATGGTCAAGGAAGTGGCTTCCAAGACCTCCGACGATGCCGGCGACGGCACCACAACGGCGACTTTGCTCGCACAGATCATCATGAATCAGGGCCTCCGCTCGGTGACCTCCGGCGCCAACCCGATGGACATCAAGCGCGGCATCGACGCCGCGATTGCCACCGTGGTGGACGAACTGAAGGGCCAGTCTCGCGAGGTTGGCGGCAAGAAAGAGATCGCCCAGGTCGGCTCCATCTCCGCAAACAACGATCCCGAGATCGGCGACCTCATTGCCGAGGCGATGGAAAAGGTAGGCAAGGACGGCGTGATCACCGTTGAGGAGGCCAAGGGCACGGAAACGACGCTCGACGTGGTCGAGGGCATGCAGTTCGACCGCGGGTACCTCTCGCCGTACTTCGTGACCGACCCCGACAACATGGAGGTCGTCCTTGAGGACGCGATGATCCTCATCCACGACAAGAAGATTTCCACGATGAAGGACCTGCTCCCGATTCTGGAGAAGATTGCACAGACGTCCGCCCCGCTGCTTATTGTCTCCGAGGACATTGAGGGCGAGGCACTCGCCACGCTCGTCGTCAACCGCCTCCGTGGCACGCTCCGTGTAGCTGCCGTCAAGGCGCCCGGCTTCGGCGACCGCCGCAAGGCCATGCTAGAAGATGTCGCCGTCCTCACCGGCGGCACGGTCATCTCCGAGGAGAAGGGCTTCCGCCTCGAGAACACCACGCTCGACTCCCTCGGCAAGGCCAAGCGCATCGTCATCACGAAGGACAACACGACCCTTGTGGACGGCGGGGGCACGCAGGACATGATCCAGGGGCGCATCGGCCAGATCCGCGGCCAGATGGAGAACACGACCTCGGACTACGACCGCGAGAAGCTGCAGGAGCGCCTCGCCAAGCTCGCAGGAGGTGTCGCTGTGCTCAAGATCGGCGCAGCCACCGAGATCGAGATGAAGGAGAAGAAGGCCCGTGTCGAAGACGCGCTGCATGCCACGCGCGCAGCCGTTGAAGAAGGTATCGTGGCCGGCGGTGGCGTGGCCTTCGTCCGCACAATTCCGTCCCTCGACGGCGTGGAAACGGAGAACGCAGACCAGACGATCGGCGTCAACATCGTACGTCGCGCGCTCGAAGAGCCGCTCCGCCAGATCGTGAACAACGCGGGCTTCGAAGGCGCCGTGGTGGTCCAGAAGGTGAAGGACGGCAAAGGCGCGTTCGGCTTCAACGCCCGCACCGAGGAGTACGGTGACCTCATCAAAATGGGTGTGATCGATCCGACCATGGTCGTGCGCACCGCGCTCGAGAACGCCGCCTCCGTGGCCGGCCTCCTCCTCACAACCGAAGCGGTTGTGGCGGACAAGCCGGAGCCGGAAGCCGCGATGCCCGCTATGCCGGGCGGCGGAATGGGCGGCATGGACTTCTAGAGTCCAACGTTCATCTGAATACTTCAGGGCGGCTCCGAGCAATCGGGGCCGCTTTTTTTGAGTGTGGGGGTATCGGTGTGTGAAGGGATTTCGGATTTGGAATGACCTGTCGATACCGGATATGGGATATCGGATATCGGGCTTGACCTGATAGCGTGTGCGCGCCTGTTCGTAGAGGACGGAAGACAGAGAACAATTTGGTAGGGCGTGATCGCCAAGTGCGCCGTGGTGGTTTTGGGGGTGAGAGGATGAGTGTATGAGAGGAGGAAAGGAAGTGAGTAGTCAGTGTGCCTGGTCGGTAGATGTGAGTGCAGCCGAACCTTCAATCTTCTAACCTGAAACCTTCTAACCCGAGAACAATCTCTCTTACCCTCTCATACCCTCACACTACCTTGGCCGACGCGATTCAGAATTCCATGCTGTTTAATCAATCCAGATTCCGCAACTTCGCCTGGAGCCTCCTCGGCTACACGGTCCTCGTCATCCTGTGGGGCGGATTCGTGCGGGCATCCGGCTCGGGCGCGGGCTGCGGCGCCCACTGGCCGCTCTGCAACGGCGAGATCATCCCCCGCTCGCCGACACTAAATACCATTATCGAATTTTCTCACCGGCTGACGAGTGGGCTGGCGGGCATTGTGGCGATTCTGTTGGTCGCTTGGGCCTTCCTGGCTTTCGGTCGGCAGACATCAGTCTTCAAGGCGAGTCTGGCGGCTTTTGTTTTTATGATGCTCGAGGGCGCCATCGGCGCGGGGCTCGTACTGTTCGAGTACGTGGCCTACAATCCGTCCATTGCGCGAGCCTACTGGATGGCAGCGCACTTGACGAACACGTTCTTCCTGCTGGCCGCACTAACACTGACGGCGTGGTGGGCTTCCGGCGGCCACCTTCTACGTTTCAGAGGCCGCAGGCTCAACCGCTGGATGACGCTCGGCTCGCTGATCGGCCTGCTGGTCCTCGGAGCGTCCGGCGCAGTAACGGCGCTCGGCGACACGCTGGCAATCGGCGGTGGCCTCAATCCAACGCAGAACGCCGTGGTCGGCACGCTGACC
>JADFQN010000173.1 GCA_022561755.1 Bacteroidota bacterium | reverse complement strand
CGGCCCCTCCAATTGAGCCCTTGGCTTTGAGATCCTGAACGAAGGTCTCGAAAGAGACGGTCGGTTCGCTAACGAGGGCATTCAGGGCCGCGAGATCTTCTGTGTCCTCCGCAAGCAGCATCCGAACTGCATCGTCAACGACATCCGAAATGGACTGCTCGTTGTCTGCCGCTTTGAGACGAAGCGCCTTTTGTAGCGCCGGGTCGAAGTAGATGGTGGCGCGCTTTGATTTAGTGCCAGGCACAGTGGGTCGAAATGTTGTGACGTTACAACGTCAAGACGTTTCGTCCATTTCAATTGCGGACTCGCTGTCGCCGAATTGGGCGAGCTAGCCGCCGAAGATGGCGTTGAGCGTGAGGCCGAGATGACGGTAGGGAAGTCGGACGCTGGGGAAGCCCCGACCGACTTCTGGCATCCAAGTTTATACCCCAAAGGAGCTACGGTCGGCGCTGGGGGTTTCGGAGCTTTCGTAGTCGTACCGTACCAGAAGGGGAGCGCGTGCGTTTGTTTATGAGCCTGTCGGATTTAGGATGATCCTACTGCGGCGGCGGTAAATCGGTCCATTCCTCCGATCTTTTTCGTTACGTAGCACCACTATGCGCCTCAAAAGATCGAAAGAATCGTCTCGATTCCCGCTCGCCTCGCTACGAACCCCTAAACCCGACAGACTCCTAGACAGATGTTTTTCTCGGGTGCAAACCAACCTGGGCGGAACCAATGGCTGCAATTGATATTTTACCGTTATGCATCAGATGCTCATCCGCCGGCTGGTTTTCCTCATCGCCTTCCTCCTCGTTCCTATAGCGAGCGGACAGGACACGCACGAGATCACGATTGCGCGCGTGCAGTACGGCGGCGGGGGCGACTGGTACAGCGGCGACCCGTTGCCGAACCTCATCGCCTTCGCCCGCGCCAACACGCTGCTCGATATTGCGCCCGAGCCTGCCACGGCCGAACTCGACAACGACAACCTCTTCCGGTATCCGTTTCTTTATCTGAACGGGCACGGGAATGTTTTCTTTACGGAACGGGAAGCTGATCGGCTGCGGCGGTACCTCGAAGGCGGCGGTTTCCTCTACATAAACGACGATTATGGCCTCGATGAGGCCATTCGCCGTGAGATGGAGAAGGTGTTTCCGGATCAAGAGTTCGTGGAGCTGCCCCTGTCGCACGAGCTCTACAGCATCCACTTCGATTTCCCGCGTGGCCTCCCGAAAATCCACGAGCACGATAACGAGCCCGCGCGTGGATTTGGGCTGTTCCAGGATGGCCGTTTGTGCGTTTTCTACGCCTACGAAAGCGACCTGGCCGACGGCTGGGAGGAGGCCGGTGTCCACAACGACCCCAGGGAGATCCGAGAGGCCGCACTCAAGATGGGCGTCAATCTGCTTGTTTACGCGATGCTATCTGGCCGAAGCGATTCGTAGGAGTCTGTCGGATTTAGGATGATCCTACTGCGGCGGCGGTTAGTCGGCCCATTCCCCCGATCATCTTCGTTGTCCCGCAATACCGCGGGACGCCTAAAGAGATCGAAAAAATGATTTTGATTCCCCGCTCGCCTCGTTACAGCTTGCCCCGCCTTGGCGGGGAACCCCTAAACCCGACAGACTCCTGGAGCGGCTTCTATTTAAAGAGTGTGGGCTTCAACCGATACTCCGATGCGCAGGAAACCCATAAGTTCTACCCGCCATGAAGTTTCTCTTCCTCACGCTCATCGTCGTGGGCACTCTCGTCCTGTTCAATCCGGACAAAAAGAATTTCAACAGTTTTGTTGCTGAACGCGCGCAGACTGGCATTACCGATAATGCCCGCGAGACCTCCTCAGGTGGTTTATTAGGAGGGGGCAGCGGAACGTTGACGAGTGAACTGACGAGAGCGTCGTTCGAGCGGAGCAATTATTTCATTCTCAGTACCTATGTGGCCGATCTTAACGGAGCGGAGCACGACGGCGGCGAGTGGAAATTCCTCGGCGTGGGGGGGCAGTTTTTCGAGTTGGAGCGGCCGCGGGTGCTGGGCGGCTGACGCGGGGCCGGGCGTACCTTCGTGGGCTCAACACGCCCGCACACATGAACGCCCTTCAACAACAAGACCCTGAGGTATTCGGGGCCATCCGCCGCGAGATTGACCGTCAGAACGACGGCATCGAACTGATTGCGTCGGAGAACTTTGTGTCGCCCGCCGTTCTTCAAGCGGTGGGCAGCCCGCTGACGAACAAGTATGCCGAGGGCCTGCCCGGCAAGCGGTATTACGGCGGCTGCCAGTTTGTGGATGAGGCCGAAGAACTGGCGCGCGAGCGGGCGAAGGAGTTGTTCGGCGCTGCGTGGGTCAATGTCCAGCCGCACTCGGGCTCTACCGCCAACCATGCTGTCTATCTGGCGTTCATGAAGCCCGGCGACCGTCTGCTGGGCCTCGACCTCGCCCACGGTGGGCATCTTACACATGGCAGCCCAGTCAACTTTTCCGGGCGGCTGTACGATGCGCATTTTTATGGAGTAGAAAAAGAAGGTCCGAATGCTGGACGGATCGACTACGACAGGGTGCGGGACAGGGCGAAGGAGGTCCAGCCGCAGATGATCTCCGTCGGCGCCTCCGCCTACAGCCGCGATTTCGACTACGCGACGTTGCGTTCCATTGCCGATGAGGTGGGAGCGCTGCTCTGGGTGGATATGGCACACCCGGCGGGCCTCATTGCCAAAAAGCTCCTGAACGACCCGCTTCCCCACGCACACGTGGTCTCGACGACAACGCACAAGACCCTGCGGGGTCCGCGCGGAGGGATGATTCTTGTGGGCAACGACATCGAAAGCCCCACCGGCGAGACCTTCAAGAGCGGAAAACCCAAGACCATCACGCAGGTGCTCGATTCGGCCGTGTTCCCCGGCGTGATTGGAGGGCCGCTGATGCACGTGATAGCCTCCAAAGCCGTTGCATTCGGCGAGGCCTTGCAGCCCGACTTCGAGGCCTACGCAAAGCGTGTCATCGAGAACGCGCGGACGATGGCGGCTGCGTTCGTCGAAGTTGGTTACGAAGTCGTCTCGGGCGGCACCGACAACCATCTCTGCCTGATTGACCTCCGCAGCCGGGGCATCACCGGCAAGCTGGCGGAAACCATACTCGGCGAAGCCGACATCACCGTGAACAAGAACATGGTGCCCTACGATTCGGAGAGCCCGTTCGTGACGAGCGGCATTCGCCTCGGCAGTCCGGCCATGACTACACGCGGTTTTGGGCCGGGCGAGTTCCGCCAGGTAGTCGCGATGATCGACCACGTCCTCTCCGATTCCGAAAACGAATCGCTACGGCCGGTCGTCAAGCGCGAGGTCCGCGCACTTTGCGACGCCTTTCCGCTCTACAGCATTTCCGGATTAGGGCTGGAGGCTGTTGAAGTGAACTAGGAGCCTGTCGAAAAACTCCACCTACCTGCGACGGCGCCTCTTGCCAGATCTCTGCGTTGCGAAATACTCGACGAATCACCGATTCGCCTGCGATTTCGCGCCTCGATCTCGGCCAAGATTCGCGCGCCTCGATTACGGCGTAGTATCTCAACAGCCTCCTAGGGCCTGTTCAAAGTAAATCATGAAGGACCGTTTCGGGCCATTGTGGGCCGCTTCGGCGCTGCACTCCCAGCGGAGCGGGATCCGGGACTATTGCCCCGAACTCCTCTCGCGCCTTGAATCGGCCTCAGACCATCCTCGAACCAATCTCAACACGCTTACAGCGAACAGGCCGTCAACATCGGCATTGGCGCATCGTTTCGTTCCCTCAGAACGGTTCGTCTTGTGTATTCTATAGGTTGGAACGCCACTTGCATGGCGTTTCCCCGTATGTTTGCGCGCCCTGCCGGACCGGAACTGAGACCGGCCGGTTGTGTTTGCACCCTCCCCAATTCGAAAGGCGCCTTGCGCCCGGCCATAAACAATGGCGAACGACTTTAGTACAGTTCCCGAGTCTGCGCTAACTCGTCTTGGCCATGCCTTGTACGAGCGCGCGCTCGTTCGCCGCGAGAACGAGTCGATCACCGACCCTCGTGGACAGCCGATTGGCTGGTTGCTCGACACGCGCACGCCGATGCTGGACGGTGAGATCTTTGCCGAAATTGGTTCCGTGCTCTCTGAGCGCCTACTGGCCAGAGGCGTCGAGCAGGTGGCCGGGTTCGGGTACGGCGCCTTCCCGATGGTGTGCGCTGTGCTAACGGCAAGCGATACCGCTCATGTCTTCAAGGGCGGATTCATTCGTGATCGCCGGAAGGCCTACGGCCGCAGGCGGCTGGTGGAAGGGCCGCTCGACCGAAACAAGCCGGTCGCGCTTGTGGACGACATCCTTAACAGTGGCCGCAGTGCTGCCCGGGCAGCCTCGCTCTTGCGCGCCGATGGTTTTGAAGTAGCCGGTGTAATGACGTTGTTCAATTTCACGTGGAGTGGAGGGCGCGCACGGCTGGAGGCCGACGGCCTCTGGGTGGAATCCCTGCTGGAACTGAACCTGCGCGAAGGAGCTAGAGCTATGGGGACATCAGGTGACACGGGTACATCGGGTGACACGGGCGTCCGGTAGCCTGCCGGGTAGCTGCACAGGTTTTCTGCAAACGGTCCATCTGGCAAGCGAACGCAGGGCCGCTGCGGGCGTAAACTTTGATCTACGGCCTGTTCATAGTAAATCATGAAGGACCGTTTCCGGCCATTCTGGTCCGTTTCGGCGTTACCCTCGTCGTCCGGGAAACCCCTCCCTCCAGGGAGGTGGATCTCCGCCGAATGGCGGGGAGACGAAGGGTGTTGCCCGGACCTCCTCGCGCGCCTTGAATCGGCCTCCCCGCAGAACTGCGGGGTCCTCGAACCAATCTCAACACGCTTACTGTGAACAGGCCATAGTTCGCCCCCCACATGCTCCGCGCTCTCCGAGACAAGCTCGAACAACGACGTACGCCCTCATCTTCCGGCGATGGGGCGGCAGTTGGTCCGCTGATGGCCGGGTTGTCAACCGGGCCTCGTTTCGACGGATCGGATCCTAACTCGCCGGAGGAAGGCGAGATGGCTTTCCTCGATCATCTGGAGGAGTTGCGCTGGCGGATCATCAAGGCCATTGCCAGCATTGCCGTTTTCACGATAGGATGCCTGTTCTTTGCCGATTGGGTTGTCGATCAACTGCTGCTAGGCCCCACGCGCGCAGACTTCTTCATGTACCGCCGATTCGGCCTCTATGCTGTGGATGTGGTGCTCCAGAACCGAACCGTTACCGGGCAATTCTTTGCCTACTTCGGTACCGTGCTCGCAACTGGGCTGATC
>JADFQN010000059.1 GCA_022561755.1 Bacteroidota bacterium | reverse complement strand
ACGCCATCCGACCATACCGGAACGGGTTCTACGCCCTCTACCCGGAGTTCGTGGCGCAGTACCTGACCGAAGACCGGTTCTACGGCACCCTCGAAGAGGTCGACCTGGGCGCGCCGGGCCTGTTTGAGACCACCAGCTCCACGTCGGGCGGCCCGCTGGGGCCGCTGGCCACCCGGGCGTGGCGCGTTCGGGTGCGCCTGCCCGAGGGCGTCAGCTCGCTGCCGTACAGGGTCCGGTTCACGCTCGACGCCGAGGGCGGGACCGACCGCGACGACCTCCACCTAATCGTCGACCAGGACGTCGTCGGGCGGCCCGTCGACCCGACGGCGCCGTATGCCGCCGTCGAGCGAACCGACTTCGCGGAGCCCGCGGCCGACGGCACCCTCGAGTACTTCGTCCGCGTCGCTAACGTGGCCGAGGCGGCCGAAGCGACCGAGGAAGCCGAGTTCTCCCTGCGCGTCGAGGTCGACGGCTTCTACGGCGACGCCCCCACGGGCGGGCCGGCGGGCGGCGAGGTCGGCGGTGAGCTTCCGCCCGGGTTCGCCGTCATCGGGCCGGGGCCGTGGGCCTGCAGGGGCGACGCACGCACGCGCGCCGTGTTCGACCTCATGACGCCCGACGAGCTCGGCCGCGACATCGACCGGGCGGCCCCGGAGATGGCGCAGGACCTCTCCGACATGATGGACGACATGGAGATCATGCTCCGGCGGATGGAGCAGCAAGGCGCTGCGGCCGGCATGACGTCAGCGCAGATCGCCGAGCTCCGGCGGCAGGCCGAGGCCGAAATGGAGGCAGCCATCGCCGAAGCTCAGCCCGATATCGACGCCGCGGCCGACGAGATGCGCACCGAGCAGGTGACACGGCTGCTCGCCACGTTCGTCGGGCGGGCAGGCAGCGTTAGGCAGGCCGGCGGCTCCGAGTGCCAGGTGACGCTCGCCGCGACGCTCACCGGCCGAGAGGGCGGAGCGCAGATCCTCCCCGGGGCCGTCGACGCGGACCGCTACCGGGAGGACGCGGCCCCGAGCTTCGGCATCGTCGTCTTCACACAGGAGGTTCTGGACTTCCTGCGCAACGTGTTCGCCACCGCCGGCGACGGGCCGCCGGGTACGGTGCCGCTGGGGCCTGCGGGAATGGACGACCCGCTCGACGGCTGGGGGGTCTGCACGATGACCGACGAGGAGCGGCAAAACGCTCGCCACGCGGCGACTGGATCCGAGTGCCCGGCGGTGCTGTGCACGGCGGGGAAGCTGGTCCTCGAACACGCCGAGCAGGGCTGGATAGCAGGCTCGTTCCAGTTCGAGGTGCTCAAGTGGCCCGACGACACCGGCGGCCGGTGCCGCGTGCCCGCCGGCCGCGACACCGTCACGGGCCACTTCAACGTGGTCTCCACCGACGACGGGTTCGACGACAACAGCCTCTCGGGCGCCGGCCTCGGCCTCGGGGTGTTGGCGGGGGCGCCGATCCTCGACCTCGATATCAACGACGAGTAGTCACGCCCTCGTTAGGAGTAAGGTTGAACTTACCTGTACCATATCCTGTACCTCTCAAATATATAAGAGGGGATAAACACAGGATACATAGTTGTGTATGATCTATTACGGTGTGCCCTTGCCGAGACGGGGAGACGAGCCTCGGCTTCGCTATGCAAAGGATTCCACTTGTCCTCGTGGCGTAGAAGGACCCTCAGAACGCGAACGCAAGCGTCACGACTCCCCAGACAGACAAAACAACGCCAGTAATTTGGCCGAGCCAGTGGCCGGCGGGAAAGATCTTTTCGACGAAGACAAGAAGAGCGAGGCCTACGATCCAGTAGAGGTTCATTACACCGCCGAAGAACAGGAGCCCCATCAGGGACCAGCAGCAGCCGACGCAGTAGGCGCCGTGGGCGAGGCCCACTCGCAGCGCGCCCCGGGGGCCTCGCGGCCAATGGGTGACCAGGAAGGCCAGTGGCGATCGGCAGCGGCGAAGACAAGCATGCTTTAACGGAGTGAGCTGGTACACTCCTGCGGCGAGCAGCAGGAGGCCCGCCAAGATTACGTTGGCTCCTGCGAGGGTCGATGAGAGGAGATGCGTGCGTTCGAACGCCCACTGCAGCATCACTGCAACCAGACTGAAGCCACCCCAAGCGGCGAGATAACCGAGGGCGAATACGCTAGTCGCGACATAGGGGTGGCCGATGTCGCGCTGCTTGCGATTGATCGCCGCGAACAACAGAATCATCGGTGCCGCGCTGGGCAGCATCATCGCTACCATCATGATCCACCACATGACGAACATCAGAACGGCATAGCCGGGCGTCCAGCTGGCGGGTGTCATCATCGTCATGCCGGCCATGCGCTCTGATATCCCCTGCTGCGACATGCGGGTCATCTCGACCGCCGACATACCCATGCCGGCACCGACCAGCATATACCCCCACGACAGAGCGATCACGATACTCAGCGCGGCAATTACGACCCGGCGATCGCGTCTGGCTACGGCCTCGACTTTGGCGTCTACAGACACGGTCATCCGTCTTCAGCTCGGCTGGTCCATCGACTTAGGGGTGTGGCTTGTCGGCATCCGTCGATACCGGACCTCTTGGAGACCCCCGGCAGGGCAGGCCGGCCCGACATCATGCAGTGCGGATCAATCCGTCCTGATTGAAGTGGAGAACGCACCACATGCCATAGGAATCTTCGAACGCCATATCCATTCCACCGGTTACCGTCGTCGTCCCGAGTCCGAGTTCCGCGTACTCGAACTCGAAGCCCCCATGGGAGCGAGCCAACGCAACGTGGAACGGTTCGCCACTGAACTCATTGATCAGAGGTCTACCGCGGCTGGTCAGGATGCCAGGAATGTGAGCCGTTGCCGTTCGTTGGTCGAAATCCGCCTCGAGCTCAATGGGCAGGACCAAGGTGTCGAGAAAGTTTTCGCACATGGACCCATAGACGGAGAAGACATTGCTCAGGGGGGCGCATGCCTGACCCGAGATGATCGTCTCGAGCGCCGCCCGCTGAGCTTCGTCTGCCCGCTCGTCAACGATGATCTGGCGCGTGCCGTTGCCTGCCCCGATTTCTCCAGGCCATTTCCAAAGCCCCGCCCACTTCAGGCCAGCCAGTGGCGTCTCATTGAAGTGGCCTTCTTCTACGCTGCCGACGTAGGCCGTCTGACAATAGCCGTGTGTACTGGGCAAGTTGAATTGACAACCGCAGTTCATGTCACAATTGCAGTTATCGTAGGTGCGGCTCTTGAATTCCCATCGGTCCATTTCGCTGCTACCCGTCGGGTCCGCTCCAGTCGAAGGTGATGTGCTTGCTCGATTTTCCTTCGTGATCCCATTTGAAAAATCCGAAGACGTCCGCATGGTCGGCCGTGGCCTTGCCCTGCGTTGCGATCTGGCCCGGACCCGTTTCGGACCCGGGGAGATTCTTCATGCGAGGTGGCTTGCCGTCGCTCGTCGGGCCGACCAACGCCATGGCGGCGGCTCGGATGCGACCGGGGACCTCCGCCTTCCAGGAAGTGCGGTCGTCCGCGACCTCGAACGTAATCGGCGCAAAATCAAGCCCGACCACCTCGGCACCAAAGATGTCGTTGTAGAGAGCCGGCCACCCGCCTGCCCGACCGCCAAAAATCATCTCCAATGCTTCCCGTTGTCGCTCATGGGCGCGATCGTCCAGCAGCACCCCCATCTTGGCCTCAGACGTCGTGTCGTCCCAGTAGTTGCCGTGAAAGCTCGCAAGGGCGACGACGTTCAGCCCCGCTAGAGGGACATCGCCATAGCTGCCCTCATGGATGTGCCAGACGAGGATGGCCTCGCAGTAGTCGTCGGAGGGCGGTTGAGCCCACGAACAGGGGCACGGGACGTCGCATCGACACACATCGAACCACTCGCCCTTGGCGTGCCACTTGGGGATATCAGCCATGGTTCTCCTCCCATTGTCACGTTCTCCCGCCCAAATTACGCCGTCAAGAGAAAACAGTCAACCGCGGGGCATCCGTCGTCGATCGAGCCGATAAACCCAACCGAACTCTGACGAAGTCTTCTAGGTGCCGCCCTCGTCGCCGATGCAGACTCACTGGGCATGACCCGCCTAGCAAAGAGTCTGCGCGGGTTCGGACTGTGGAGAAGGAGCGGCCCAGATGAGGCGCTCGCCATCCTGGGTGATCCCAACCAAATGGGCACCAACGGGAATGACTGGTGGTGGCTGGGCCAACTGTACCAGGAGCTGGGCCGCTTCCGAAATGCCGAGCGGGTCTATCGAACCCACTCCATTCTGATTCACCAGCTCGTACACCGCGAACTGGGAGGAGTTTATGAGGCTCTCGACGAATACGACAAGGCCCGCGAGGCCTACGAATACTTCGTCGAGTACTGGAACGAGGCCGACCCCGAGCTCCAGCCGATGGTGGAGGAGGCGCGGCAGGCGATCGCCAGGCTGACTCAGTAGCTAATTCGCGAGCACCAGCCCTTGACAGCGATGGAGAGATCTACAGCAGGACAAGGGAGTTACCAATCAAAAACCCTTACCCCCACCTTTACCTCGTTGCACTAAACGTAGTCATAAAATGTTACTACATTAGATTTAACGGCAATATGAAGGCGCCCTCGGCAAGATTCGAACTTGCGACACCCGGTTTAGGAAACCGATGCTCTATCCCCTGAGCTACGAGGGCGGGGCTTGCCCTCCAATCGCGTCATCCCGAGCCTGTCGAGGGATCTCAACGAGGAGCCGTGCATCAGATTGGCGACTCCATATTGAGATCCTTCAACTTCGGCGCTTCGCGCCTTCGCTCAGGATGACAATGTGGACGGGCAAGGCGCGCGAAAGATAACGAGCGGGCCTCGCGTGTATGAAGCAGCGGCTCTACCTTCGGGCGATCCACCGCGCCCTCATGGAAACACCCCACGCGCAGCGCCAGTACAGCCGGAAGGTCGTCTTCGGCTGGTCGATGTACGACTTCGCAAACTCAGCGTTCACCACGCTGGTCGTTACGTTTGTGTACGGCACGTACTTCACCGGCTACATGGTGCTCGCGCCGGACGCGTCTGGTATGCTGGTACCCGATCCGGAGGCGGGAACGGTGCTCTGGTCGCGGGCCGTGGCCCTCACGGCCATTCTCGTCGCCCTCCTCTCCCCTTTCCTCGGCGCCCTGGCGGATCGCGGCGGCGTCCGCAAACGCTTCCTCCTCACCACCACTATCCTTTGCGTGGCCGGCACAGTTGGGTTGTTCTTTGCCGAACCGGGGCAGGCGATGCGGGCGCTGGTCTGGTTCGTCATTGCCAATGTGGCGTTCGAAATGGGGATGGTATTTTACAACGCTTACCTGCCGGACATCACGCCCCAATCCCAGATTGGCCGGGTTTCAGGCTATGGATGGGCGCTCGGCTACGTCGGTGGCCTGCTTTGTCTCGTGGCCGCCCTCGTGTTTCTGGTGATGCCGGAGACACCCGTTTTCGGATTCGACAAGGCTACCGGCGAGAACGTGCGCGCCACCAATCTCCTCGTGGCCGGATGGTTTGCACTGTTCAGCATTCCAGCCTTCCTATTCCTCAAAGAGGTGCACGTCGAGAACAAGCCGTCCACCATTCAATTGGTGCGGTCGAGTTTCAGTCGGCTCGTGGAGACAGGCCGGGAGATCCGGCGCTACGGGCAGATTGTCCGGCTGCTGGTTGCACGGCTCTTCTACAACGACGGCCTCGTGACGCTCATCGCATTCGGCGGCATCTACGCATTGGGGACACTCGGATTTACCCTTCAGGAGGTGCTGATCTTCGGCATCGTGCTGAACGTGATGGCCGGGCTCGGCGCGTTCACTCTCGGCTTCCTCGACGACCGCATCGGCGGGCGCAAGGTAATTCTCATCTCGCTCGTGCTACTGACGGTCGCCGCCATTATGGCCGTCCTTGCCACCGACAAGACCGTGTTTTGGATTTCCGGCATCCTCGTGGGGCTGGCCATCGGCCCGAACCAGGCATCGAGCCGCTCGTTGCTTGGGCGGTTTGTACCGGACGACAAGGAAGCCGAGTTCTACGGCTTCTTCGCCTTCTCGGGCAAGGCCACGGCCTTCATCGGCCCGTTCATGCTGGGGGTTCTCACAGCTGCGTTCCACACACAACGCGCGGGCATCTCTGTGGTCATCGTGCTTTTCATCATCGGCGCGGCCATTCTGTGGAAGGTGGACGAGGCCGAGGGCATCCGCCTTTCGGGACGGGAGGCGATAGACCCCTCCATCTCTGCCGAACTGCGTGACTTGGGGAACAGCACTTGACACCTCTCCCTTGAGGGGCGGCGCATCGCGGCGCAGCGTGGCCGGCGCGGGGGTAATCGTGCCGAGCTTGCGAGGCGGAGGGTGTTGCCACGGTATACTGTGCAGCCCACTGCCAATCCGACATCCCCCGCCCTCGTTCCTCGGGCACCCCCTTCAAAGGGGGACGTCTACATTCTGTCTATGCCAGCAACCGTCCGCGACATCGCCGCTGCCCTTGAAGCCTGGGCGCCGCCGGCTTCCAAGCTCGACTACGACAACGTTGGCCTGCAGGTTGGCCATCCGAATCGAGCGGTAAGCAACGTGCTCGTGGCGCTCGATCTAACGCCGGAAGTCATCGATGAGGCGGTGGAGATCGGCGCTGGGATGATCGTGACCCACCACCCGCTCTTCTTCCGGCCTCAGAGGCGAATTGTGGGCGATGACCTCATCGGCGGGATGGCTTTGCGGATGGCCGAGCAGGGCATCGCCTACTACGCCATCCACACCAACCTCGACCTCGCACACGGCGGCGTGTCGTTTGCGCTGGCGGAGAAATTCGGCCTCAAAGACATCCGCTTTCTCGAACCAGCGGAAGGCACGTTGATCAAGCTCGTTGTCTTTGTCCCCGAAACGCATGCGGAAGCTGTGCGCAACGCCCTGGCGGCAGCCGGCGCCGGCCGCATCGGCGACTACGAGGCCTGCTCGTTCGAAACGAAAGGCACGGGCAGGTTCAAGCCGGGCGCGGAAGCCAGGCCCCACATCGGCGAGGCCGCGGGCGGCCTCGAATCCGTGCAAGAAGTGCGGTTGGAAGTAGCGGTTATGCGATGGGACCTCAACCGTGTTCTCAATTCCGTAAGAACCGCTCATCCCTACGAGGAGATCGCCTACGACGTCTACCCCATCGAGCAGCCTGCCAGTCGTGTGGGATCGGGCGCTATTGGGTCGCTGTCCGATGCCATGCCTCTGCGTGAATTCCTTGGAATGGTCTCGCAGCGCCTCGATGCGGAATGCCTCCGCTACAGCGGTAATCCCGACCAGACCATAAAAGCCGTGGCGGTTTGCGGCGGCTCGGGCTCCAGTCTGATCGGCCGGGCGATAGCCTCAGGCGCCGACGCGCTCATTACGGCCGATGTGACCTACCATCGGTTCTTCGAGGGGCTGGACCCGGAGGGCAGCCATGGCATGGCCATCATCGATCCGGGGCATTACGAAACGGAGGCCCACACGGAGCAACTCCTCGTGGAATACCTCGCGCCCCGATTCGAGGCGGTATCCTTTCAGCGGACGCGGGAGCGAACTTCGGAGATGAGGACGTTTGTGATTACGTGAGGCTCGTGATTACGTGAAGGGGCGGTTTGGGGAGCGGCTCCCCTTCCATTAGCTTCCCCGCGTCTTACCCCCGGACCGCCTATGTCTCTGTTGTCGTTTTTCTCGCGGCCGCGCCTTCGGCGTAGGATGTTGCTGGTTGGTTTGGTTGCCCTGATTGGATGGCTCGCTTTCTTCGATAGCCACAGTTTGGTTCGCCGCGTCGGCTACTACCATGCACTGCGACAGATTTCGGCAGAAAACGAGTTGCTGCGAGCAGAAAACGCAAAGCTGGCCGAGCAAGTCGATGAAGGGCTATCGGACGAGATGACGGCGCGCGTGGCGCGCGAGCAGTACGGGATGCGACGCCCAGGCGAAACGGTTTATCGTCTGGAGGACGGCGACTAACCCGATACCCGGCACGGCCCTTGCGCGACTTTGAGCCTGTCGCGCGCGTAGGCACGGTATCTTTCGGTTCGTCCGCCTCCTGATCGGTGTCCCCCCGCATTGTTGCTCGGCTAGCCCTATTGTTCATCCTCTGGTTGGGGATGGTAGAGGTGCTCGCTCAACCAGTTCCGGCAGACACGACGATCGCGGCGGATACGCTCGTTGTAGCAGATACACTTGTCGCGGCGGACACGACGGCTCAAACCCGAACGCCCGTACGCACGGCGCCGCCTGCTGAGGGCGGCCTCGAACAACCCGTCACGTACACGGCCCGCGATTCCCTGCGCATCGTTTTCGCCGATCCGGATTCGACGGCCGGGGGGAACGAACCGGACAGTCTGAACCGCACCGATGGGGATCGTGCCTTTCTGTACGGAAACGTGACGGCGCGCTACGGCGAAGCCACGCTGTCGGCCGGGGTGATCGAACTCCGCTTCAGCAGCCAGGAGCTTCGCGCAACGCCCATCGAGAGCGACTCCGGACAGACGGAGATCCCGCGATTTTCGGAGGGTGATGAGTCGTTTTCCGGCCGAGAGGTCGTCTACAACATGCGAACTCGGCGCGGGCGCGTGGTGGGCGCACGAACGCAGGTGGAAGACGGTTTCCTCCTCGGCGGCATCATCAAACAGTACGACGCGCACATCATCTACGCGCAGGATGCGGCCTACACCACGTGCGAACTGGACCACCCGCACTATTCCCTCCAAGCCAGGCGAATGAAGATTGTGGACGGCAAATGGGTGTATACCGGCCCGGTTCAATTATCGATTCTGGGCATCCCCATGCCCTTGTGGCTGCCTTTCGGCTTCTTCCCCGCCGCCGAAGGACGCCGAAGCGGCCCGTTGCCCGTCTCGTACGGTGAAGACCGTAGCGCCTTCGGCTTCTACCTCGAGAACGTGGGCTGGTACTGGGCCGTCAGCGACCACTTCGACGCCCTCGTCCGCGGAAAAATCGGAACGCTGGGATCGTACCAGGTGGACACCCGCTTCAATTACGCACGCCGTTATGGCTTCAACGGATCGCTGGATCTGTCGTACGCCCGGCTCCGGCGCGGCGAGAGCCAGGACCCCGATTTTGCCTTGTCGCAGAACGCGCGTGTCCGGTGGAACCACGCGCAGACCTTTACCCCCAACACCACCCTGAACGCATCGGTCGACCTGACCTCTAACTCGCAGCGGTTCATCTCCGACCAGTTCGACGACCGCGTGACGCAGACGAGCACCTCGTCCATCGCCTTCCGACAGAACTGGCCGCGCGGAGGCCGCTCGCTTTCCATCGACACGCGCGCCACGCAGCAGCTCTCAACCGGCGGCGCGAGCCTCACGCTTCCTTCCCTCTCGTTTGGCCAGCAGCGCCGCTTCCCTCTCCGCCGCCAACGCCTTGCCGGCCGTGGCGAAGCGTGGTACGAGAAAATCGGCATTAGCTACACGGGTTCTCTCACGAACACATTCGACTTCACTCCGCTCGCAGACAGTGTGCTGGCGGGGACGGGGTTTGAAGATGTCTCCTGGGTTGACGCCCTCTTCAGCCAGAGCGACTACGAAGGCGGCACGGGCCGCACGACAAGCCGGTTCGCACCACAAGTGGTGCACGCCGTCCCCATGAACGCCTCGTTTTCAGTACAAACGCCATTTCGGCTAAACTGGTCGCCGTCGATCCGGTACACGGAAAACTGGTACACCCGTTCTGACCTCCGTTCGCTCGACTCCACCGGAACCATCGTTACCACACAGGAAAACGGGTTCACGGCAATCCGCCGCGTCAATCTCGGCCTCAGTGCCAACACGGAGTTCTACGGCATCTTCCCTGTCCGCCTTGGCCCGTTCGACGGCTTGCGACACACGGTCCAGCCGCAGGTGAGCTTCTCCTATGAACCCGACTACTCAGCCGCGCCCTTCAACTACTTCCGAACCATAACGGACACGCTGGGGCAGGACATCGAGTACCCCATCATCGGCGGCATTCCCAACCGGCGGACGCAACGGCTGGGCTTCAGCCTCCGCAACGTATTCCAGACGCGAATCGTGAAAACGGATTCGACGGGAGGAGAGAGCCGTAACACGATTCAGCTATTCACTCTCGGCGCGCGCTCGGCGTACGATTTTGCGGCCGAATCGCGCCCGCTCTCCGACGTGACGCTGGACCTGACCAGCCAGCACAGCCGCTACCGGATGCGCGCCGACGCCACTTTCTCGCCCTATGCGGTGGATTCGCTCGGCCTCGTCACCGAAAACAGCTACCTGAGCGAAACCGGCAGCCTACTTCGCCTGACACGGTTCAATCTTTCTGCCGGCGCTTCCTTTCGGTCGTCATCGGCCGGAGGCCGCCCGTCCGCACTGCCGCCCGGCTATACGGCCCCGTTCGGCTACGATCCGTCGCTTCCCGGCGCAGCGGTTACTCAAAATGGAGTAGTGGATTTCGCCATTCCGTGGTCGTTCTCCCTAGACTTCACCTACGGGTTCACCCCAGGCTTCGGCGTGAGGGAATCTGTGCGCAGCGCCATTCTCTCGGTGTCGTCGTTCGATTTCTCGCTGACGCCGCGTTGGAAGATCGCGGGCCGCACGGGTTACGATTTCGAGCGCGAGGAACTCTCCACCACGTCGCTTTCCGTTGTCCGCGACCTGCACTGCTGGGAGATGCGCTTCAACTGGATCCCGTTCGGGGTCTACACGTCGTTCAACTTCTCCATCTACGTTAAGAGCGGCCAACTGCGCGACCTTCTGCGGCTCGACGTACCCCGTTCCGACGTCCAAAACCGCTTCGGCAACCTCTTCTAAGAGGCTTTTGAAATACTACGCGGTAAGTGAGGCGCCGCCGCAGGTAGGTGGAGTTTTTCAACAGCCTCCTAAGAGGCTTTTGAATTACGTGCTCTCTCGCCGGATCGGAAGATGTAGTTCAACAGCCTCCCAAGCACCAAATTCCAAACTCCAAATTCCAAGCGGTCTCATGAAGCACCCTTTGTGATTTGGAGTTTGGAATTTGGTGCTTCAGACTCACAATTCCATACGAGTCTGTTGAATTTCGTGCCCTGTCGTAGGCCGCTTGAGTTATCTCAACAGCCTTCTAGCCACCGTTTGGCAGCACGAGATGTAAGCTTCATCCTACTCTGCGTGGCATTGTTTCGTCTTCACAAACAGGGTGTAAACGGCGCATAGGGCCTAGGGAAGGGCTTCAGCGCGCCAACAAAGGGCATTCCCATCCCCAATTCACGCGGAAAGCTGTACCTTTTCGATTCAGGTATACGCTTTGCTAAAGCCGAAAGCTCGAATCCGTGCAGCCCATCCCAACCTTGTTGTCCACCCCACCAAAAGCGACGAGCCCCCTTGCGCCTGTGTTGCGCACGTTCCTGAACTCGCTTCAGGAACGCCGGGTGCGGACAGCCACCGACAGGGCATTGACGCGCCGTATCCGCGCCGCGGTTGAGGACTCACCGCTGAACGTCCGAGGATTGAGCATTTACATCCATGATGGTTCGGTAGATGTGTACGGTACGATCGAGAGCGACACCAGACGCGAGGACGTGCTCTCGCTGGTGGCCGAGCAGCCCGGCGCGATGCGCATCACGGATCATCTGAATCTTCCTGAAGCGTAGGAGATCGTGGTGTTTAGGATGATTCTGCTGCGGCGGGGTTGATTGAGGTAAAAGATAGGAGAGCCAAGAACGGAGATCGGCAGGACGTGATCGCCGGGTTCTCTCGGTTTGAGGGTTTGAGGGTATGAGTGGGAGAGAAACGTCAGGAATCGGGTCTCAGGAGTCAGAGGGAAGACAGAGAACAGAGGGCAGAGAACAGAGGGCAGAGGTGGATACAAATTCCAAATCTCAAATACCAAATTCCAAATAGCAAAGCCCGAAGCACAAAGAACAAAGGTCGGGAACATTTTGAACGTCGCCTTTCCAACCCTTCACCCTTCACCCTTCACCCTTCACCCTTCACCCTTTACCCTTCACCCTTCACCCTTCACCCTTCACCCTTCACCCTTCACCTCCCATACCCAGCCGTTCTCTACGTGGGTGAACCCGAGGTGCTCGTAGAAGCCAGCGGACAGGTTGGAATCCCGGAGGACGAGTTCCGTGCCTTTGCAGCGCTCCATCACCTCGTCGATGAGCATCCGCCCGATGCCGCTGCCCTGCACGTCGGGCTCCACGGCCAGGTCGCAGAGGTAGGACACCTGCACGCCGTCAGTGAGGACGCGGGCCACGCCCACGAGGCGCTCGCCCTGCCAGACGGAAAGAACGAGCTGCGAGCGCTCGTAGGCCTGCTCCAGCTTCTTCGCGCTGTCGGTCTGGCGCAAGAGCGGGGCGCGGCGGTAAAGCGTGGCGATGCGCGGCGGCGTGAGGCCTTCGATGCCGTCGCGTAGGGTGAAGTCGTCCTGGGAGGCTGGTTGCATGAGACTGCGGTTGGAGAAAAACCGATGCCGGAGATTACGAAGGAGCCGAGGTGTTTTCAGCCTGCACCCACCGATGCCGCTTCGCCCGCACGTACAACCGCTCGGGCGCTTCTCGCGTCGGCGGCGCCCAGAGGCGAAGCGATACACCTTCGGCCTCGATGGCCCACTCGGCGTGTGTACCGAGAAACTGACGGCTCAGGAATTGGGCGAGGGCGGCGCCCTCCACCCGCTCACCGAGGGCCTCCAAATCCTCCGGACGAACAGCAAGCACCTTCCCGGCGGGCGGCGTCGTGCCCGTCAACTGCTCGGCCAGCACCACGTTCTTGATGACGTTCGATCCGCCGAGAAACCTCGCTACGTACGCCGACTCCGGCTCGTGGTAAAGCTGCTCAGGCGTCCCCTCCTCGACAATGCGGCCTTCCCGCATAACGGCAATGCGGTCGGAGAGAGCGAGGGCTTCGCTCTGGTCGTGCGTGACGTATAGGCTGGTGGTACCGAGTTCCTTCTGCAGCGTTTTCAGCTCTGCCCGCGTGGCTTCGCGGAGGGCCAGATCGAGGTTCGAGAGCGGCTCGTCGAAGAGGAGAACGGCCGGTTCCACGGCAAGGGCGCGGGCCAACGCCACCCGCTGCTGCTGGCCTCCTGAGAGCGCGCCGACGGGCCGATCCGCCATTCCCCTGAGGTCTACACGTTCGAGTGCGCGCTCCACACAATCCCTGACCACCGCCCTTTTTTCACCCCGCACGGTAAGCCCATAGCCCACGTTCTTCCCGACTGTCATGGTCGGAAAGAGGGCGTAGCTCTGGAAGACCATGGCCGTCGGTCGCGCCTGCGGGGGTTTGTTTGTCACGTCCACGCCGCCGATAAAGATCGTTCCACCGTCCGGCTGTTCAAACCCGCCGACTAGCCGCAGGAGCGTCGTTTTGCCGCAGCCGCTCGGCCCGAGGAGCGACACAAATGAGCCCGCCTCAACTTCCAAAGAGACGCCGTCTACGGCGGTGATATCACCATAGTGTTTGGACACCCCATCTATTCGAACACCTACTGAAGACAGAGAACTGAGGACAGAGGACGGACCAGGCGCATCTGCCGCCGTTCCGTCTTCTGTCTTCTGTCTTCTGTCCTCCGAACTCATTGCTGGAGCGCCGCCGTCACCTTATCGGCCGCTTCTTGCAGGAGGATGGCGGATTCAAGCTCCACATCGCTCTCGCGTAAGATGGCCATGCCCTCCTCGGCGTTGGTGCCTTGCAGGCGAACGATCAGCGGAACCGTGAAGTTTACGTTTTTCGCGGCATCCACGATGCCTTGCGCCACGCGGTCGCACCGAACGATGCCGCCGAAGATGTTGACGAGGATGGCCTTGACGTTCGGGTCGGAGAGGATGATGCGGAAACCAGCTTCCACGGTTTCGGCGTCGGCCGTGCCGCCCACGTCGAGGAAGTTGGCAGGCTCGCCGCCGGCCAGCTTGATGAGGTCCATCGTGCCCATCGCAAGCCCGGCGCCGTTCACCATGCAGCCCACGTTGCCGTCAAGCTTGATGTAGTTGAGATTGTGCTCGCCGGCCTCCACCTCCAGCGGATCCTCCTCGTGTTCGTCGCGCATCTCGGCAAGGTCCGCGTGCCGGTACATCGCGTTGTCGTCGAGGTTGATCTTCGCGTCCAGCGCCACCACGCGGCCGTCGTCGGTGAGTACGAGCGGGTTGATCTCCGCAATCGTCGCGTCGGACTCTTCGTAGGCCCTGTATAAGGCCCGGACGAACTTTACGGCCTGCTTGAAGGCCTGTCCTTCAAAGCCAAGCCGCGAGGCAACTTCCACCGCTTGAAACGGACGGAGGCCCACGGCTGGATCCACGTACACCTTCACGATTTTCTCCGGCGTCGCTTCCGCTACCTCTTCGATCTCCACACCTCCTTCGGTGGACGCCATGACGACGTTTTGGCCGAGTGCGCGGTCGAGCGTGACGCCCAGGTAGTACTCGTGCGCGATGTCTTCTGCGGCCGTGACGAGGATCTTGCGGACCTTCTGGCCTTTCGGGCCGGTCTGGGGCGTGACGAGCTGCATCCCGAGGATGGCTTCTGCCTTCTCCTTCACCTCGTCCACACTCTTGGCCAGCCTGACGCCGCCGCCCTTCCCGCGCCCACCCGCGTGGATCTGCGCCTTGACGACAAACAAATTGGTTCCATCGGCGGCCATGTGCTGGGCCGAAGCAACGGCCTCGTCCACGGTTTCCGCGACCTCACCATACTGGACGGCTACGCCGTACTTCCCGAGGATTTCTTTGGCCTGATACTCGTGAACCTTCATGGCGAGGATGATCGGCGAAGGGAACGGCAAAAGCGGTTTGCAAGCTACCACGGACGCCATCGCTGGACGCGAATCGTGCGTATTCTCGCTTGATCTTCGCGGACACATCCCGACACTTCCAGCCACTCCACTTGACCACCTTCGACCGCTACATTCTCCGGCGCTTCGTCGCGGCAGCGGCACTGCTGATGGGCCTGCTCGTGGTGTTCTTCGTGGTGCTCGACTACGTGGAGTACATCGACGACTTCCTCGACCGCGGCGCGACGATCCGGCAGGTATTCGGAACGTACTACCTCAACTACATCCCGGAGATCATCAAGCTAACGAGCCCGCTCGCGCTGTTTCTGGCTGCCATCTACACCACGTCGCGCCTTTCCCAGTCGATGCAGCTCGCGGCGATGACGATGGCCGGCGTCTCGCTCTACCGGCTGATGGCGCCATTTGTAGTGGTCGGCGTGCTGTTTACAGTGGGGATGTTGTTCTTCAATGGATTCGTGGTGCCGAAATCGACGGGGACGGTGCTTGATTTTCAACAGCGGTATTACCGCGACGCGCCCGACAGGGCCGAGACCAGCGAAATCTACCGGCAGACGGCGCCCGGCTCCGTGCTGGCCATCGGGTTCTTCGACCCCGGCCTCGATCGCGCGTTCCGTGTCAGTCTGTTCGATTTCGAGGCCGATACAACAGATGGCGTCGCCGGCCCGGAGCGGCTCGTCCGCCGCCTCGACGCGGGAGAGATGACGTGGAACGACACCACGTTGAAGTGGAGCTTCACCGATCCTATCCGCCGCACCTTCCTCCCGGACGGTAGCGAGCGTCTCGATTCGCTGGTCGGCTTCGACACGACGCTGAGCGTCCTCCCGCGCGACATCGCCCAAACAGAGAGCGACGCCGAGCGCCTCACGATTGCCGAGGCAGGCGACTACGTAGCGTCTCTGCGGCGCGCAGGCGCAAGCCGGCTGGGTCGCCCGCTGGTTGATTTCCACGCCAAGCTAGCCTACCCCCTCGCCAACCTGATCCTCGTGCTTATCGGCGTTCCACTGGCTGCGCGAAGACGGCGAGGCGGCCAGGCCGTTCAGTTTGCCCTCGGTCTGTTGGTGGCCTTCGTGTACCTCGCCATGCAGAAGATTGCCGAGCCGTTCGGCTATGCCGAAACCATTCCTCCTGCCCTCGCAGCTTGGCTGCCGCACGCGGTTTTTCTGCTGATCGCCCTCGTGCTGTTGGCTCGCGCGCCCAAGTAGATGATCACCCAACGCATCGAGCACGGGCACGCGAAGCCGGATCACGGCCGGATGTCCGTGGAATGCTTGTTGGCGCTGTCCGTTTTTCCGGGTTCTCTCCGGGGCTGCCCATTCTTCCTTTCGTTATCCAATTTGATCCGCTGGACCACGGAACCTGTTTGAAGTGTGAATGGATCCCGCCGGCGGCGTGGCGCCTGGCTGCGCGTATCACGCCGTTCACGGCTACGCTGACACTACTGGAGCTACTCTATCCGACACGAGAAAACGATACGGGGCGCCTGGCCGCTGAAACCGAGGCTCGCTTCAACCGCGTGCTCTCAGACTCCAAAAGGAGTCTGTAAGGCTCCTAAACTGGTAGCGTGAGTTGTTCCGCCCACCAGCGATCCATTCCCTGTTCGTCCGCGCCGCAGGGGCAGTTCGCCTCCTGGTAAGTCGTCCACGCCACGGCTCGAAGGGCGTTGAGCAGAGCACGGTCGCCTCCGGCTACCTTTACGAGCGCCAGCCCGAGTTGGCTAGGATTGCCGGGAAGGGAAACTGGTTCGGATGAGAATCCCCTTGGGGAAGAAAAGTACTGGCTATCCACTGGATTTGGCTGTAGGAAACGAAGCAAGGGGATTTACCGCAATTCGTCAAAGCCCATGCCATGCTTGCACGGACGGGTGCGTGATGCTGAGCACGGCCCCCGAAACATCACCACACAATTAGTATGCAGGCGGCGGAAGGCATGGGTCTGTGCGCCCATTAGTGAACTACGAGAAACGACTCCGAATCCCGACATCGTCTGGCCCCCTGTGCCGCGCCGATCCGATCCGCATAGGCTCAAAACCCACTCCGTCTCGCCACCGGTACACCTGAAGTGATACAATTCAAAACCCAATAGAATTGGTTTGGCGATAGTGCGCGTTCACTTTTTTCTTCGCTCAGGGTTTACTTTTTTTCCAATAATGTGCTATAATTGCGCCGGCTCGACTCGTAGACCCCTCCGCCACCAGCGAGTATCCCCCCGCGGCCACTGCTATGCCAGAAGCATTTCACACAGGCAACACCACGTTAAACCTCCGAGAGATCCTCGTCCGAGGCCGCAAGCTTGGCTTCGAGGAGCGTGCTAAGTTTTTCTCGGATTGGCTCGCTAATATGAAGAGCCACAGGATCGATGGCTTGCTACAGCGCGTCATTGTCTCGCGGATGGATCGGGCGGTGCGGGTACGAGATCATCATGGCAACGAACAGGACATGCTCATGTTCGGCTCCAATAGTTACCTTGGTATCAGTGTCCACCCTCACGTAATAGAACGTGTACTGGAAGCGGTAAACAGGTACGGCGTGGGCATGGGCGGGCCCCCTCTACTCAACGGATATTCGGAGCTCCACCGCAAGCTCGAATTTCGCCTCGCTGCGTACGAGGGAACGGAAGATGCCGTGATCTACGGCAGTGGCTACAGCGCAAACGTAGGCCTTATCAGTGCGATTGCCACGAAGAAAGACGTGGTGATCCATGACGTTAGCTGCCACGCATCGTTCATGGACGGGCTAGGCCTGGGGGGGCACGCGAGCCTTACGTTTCGCCATAACGATATGGAGGAGTTGGAGGCCCACCTTGAAGCGACGCACGATATTGAAGGGGATCGGTTTGTCAGTGTTGAGGGCGTCTATTCGATGGAAGGCGACATGGCACCTCTCGATCAGATAGTGCCGCTCTGCAAGAAGTACAACGCCATTCTGGTGGTGGATGACGCGCACGGAACCGGCGCTGCGGGCCCGGGCGGAAGCGGCTCGGCGCAGCAGTTCGGAGTTCACGGCGACGTTGACATCATTCTGGGCTCTTTCTCGAAGTCCTTTAGCGTCTCTGGAGGGTTCGTAGCATGCTCGAAGGCCGTCGCAGATCATCTCAGGATGTTCTCACGCGCCTACGTATTCTCCTCCTCCATCCCGCCCATGTCGGTCGCCGCCGTGCATGCTGTCCTGGATCTACTTGAGACCGAACCTGAAATCCACGCTCATTTATTGGAAAATATCAGCTTTCTCGTGGACGGACTCCGCAAAATCGGGTTCGATGCATCAGATGCAACGGCTGTCTTCCCTCTCCCCGTCCCGCCGACGATGAACATCCGCTTGGCTGCTCATGCCTTCCACAACCGCGGCATATTTCTGAACGATGTCGAATACCCGGCCGTACCACTATCGGGCCAAATATTCCGCATCAGCCTGATGGCGACTCATACGAAGGACGACATCAGCCAACTTCTCTCCGCCATTAAGGAAGTGTGGGATGAGTTCGCCTCTCCGGCAGGCGACGGCCTCGCGACGCCGGAACCAGCACCGGCGGCGGTTCAGCCCGAATAGAGAAGCGGGGCTGTCTTCAAACGATGCCGGCGCCTTCTTTTGCCAGCCCTTCCGCTGGCCTACGCCTCGCCGCTCGGCGGGGTGAACGAGAACTGGGGTTCGCGTTGGCCTACGTCGCCTATAGGGCCAAACTGGGCTTCATAGCGTGCAATATTGTCTTCGATTGCGGCCAAAAGCCGCTTGACGTGCTGCGGCGTTACGATAATGCGGCTCTTTACGCGAGCCTTCGGAACGCCCGGCATCACTCGGATGAAATCGAGGATGAACTCCTCCGGCGAGTGGGCAATCATTACGAGGTTTGAGTAGATGCCTTCGGCGTGTTCCTCCGACAACTCGATGGAGAGCTGGGGCTGGTTGGGATTCTTGTCGTTCGAGTCCATGATGGGAGTGATCTACGAGGAGTCTGTCGAACTTAGGGGTTCGTGACGAGGCAGACGGGAAATCGAGAGCAGTTTATCGATCTTTTGAGGCGCATAGTGG
>JADFQN010000058.1 GCA_022561755.1 Bacteroidota bacterium | reverse complement strand
GCGTCGTCGAGGTCGCGGCCGGCGAGCACGGCGCACGAGGCGGCCATGTGGAGTTGAAGCAGCGCCACGCCCGCGAGGTTGGCTGGGAGGGTGACAGGCATCGAGAGCCAGCCACCGAGGCCGGTGACGAATCCGGTCAGCCCCGAAAGCGCGATGTGCCGCCCGATCATGGCTTCCGCGCGGGCGCGTGAAGCGCCGTGCCGGAGGTACGACGCCGCTAGTTTTTCCGGCGTATCCAGCAGCGGCAGTCCAGCAACGGCCTTCGGGTACAACTGGTTGAGGAGAAAGGAGGTCATGGTGCGGGAGTACGTGAAACTTGCAGCCGATACAGGAAGAGCACTGTTCGGGTTGCGTTTCGGCTAGGAACCAATGCCGAGGTACTCGTCCAGTTGCTCGTTGATTTCTTTCTCCAGCGCGCGCCGGAACGGCCGCATCATAAGTCCGAGTCGCACCTTTACCTCCACAAGGTTGTGGCTGACAGCCAACTCGCCCCGAACGCCCGTGCCCCGAATCATCAGCGTGTTGCCTTCCCAGTGGGCTTTCACGCTGTGCTCAGCTCGCAAATCTTCGGCAACGTGGTCTGCCGCTGTCCCGGCCCCCTCGATTCCCAGCGTGTGGGTTCGCGTGATGTGGATATGAGCCATGGTTGGGGGAGGGATTTGTAGAAAGCGAGAGAGGGGGAATGGGGGACGGAGAACTGAGGACGGAGGACAGAAGGCGGTAGGGCGTGCCCGCCGAGCGCGCCGGGGTGTGTTGATGAAAAAGTATGAGGTGTGTGGGAGGAAGGGAGAGAGGGGGAATGGGGAATGGGGAATGGAGGAGGGGGAGAGTGAAGGGATTAGTTGAGCGCGTGAAGCTACGCGAGGAGAATATGTTCGGCCCAAATCCCAAACCCGAAATCCCAAGCCCCAAATCCCCAAATCCGAAGTACCAAATCCCAAGCCCCAAATCCCAAGTACCAGTTTCTAAATTCCAAGTTTCAGATCCCAAGTTTCAAGCTCCAATTTCCCAAATCCAACATTCCAAGCTCCAAATCGGAAATCCGATATCCGACATCCCAAATCCCAAATCCGAAATCCCATATCCGAAATCCCATATCCGATATTCCAAATCCCACATCCCAAATCCGAAATCCCATATCCCAAATCCGAAATCCCAAATCCCCAAACCCGAAATCCCAAACCCGAAATCCCCATGGCCCCATGACCGACTCCTTCCGCGGCCGCTCACCGGCGAAGAACTGGAACGCAACCGGGCGAATTCGGCCCACTACGCACGGATGTCAAAGATGTACCTAGGCCTCGATCGGCCCGCATCAAACCCATTCTACGCGGACGAGCGGGCCCATTAGCTCAAATTCACGGGCTCGATGGAGGCTGTGGCGTGCTATTTGAGTGGAATCAAAACGCTTTCGTAACCCCAGCCGTCAGTTCGCTATGGCACGTCTTCGTAATCCCGCCCGCCCCATTGGCTGGCTGGCTGTCGTCGGCCTGGTCTGTCTGGCTTCTACCGCTCTAATCCACCGTGCAAAGCGCGGTACGATCAAGCTTCCTCGGTATGTGTACCGCAACGCCAGCGACCTGGAGAGACAGTGCTACGCCTGATCGTCGATCAATTGATGAGATTTCTATAGTTGGTATAGCGCGATGGCCTCGCGCATCATCGGCACGAGTGCCTCCCACCCTGAAGGAGGATTGATCAACGGGTTCCATAGTAGTTTTCGTTAGCCGGGGCACCCCCCTCAGCGGAGCGTCTTTATTTTCCACCCGTTCGGTTCGTCAGGCGTCTGTCGGGTTTAAGGGTTCCCCGCCTCTGCGGGGCAGGCTGTAGCGACGCGAGAGGAAAATCGAATTTTTGGTGTCAGATGTCAAGGACTAGGGGTCATGCGTCGGGAGGCAGGGGCCAGGAGGACGGAAACTGAAGGATTAAGGCGAAGAGCAAAGGGCAACGGACGGAGCGCAGGTGTCAGGGAGCCGGGGCATCCTCCAACCTGAAACCTTCAATCCTTAACCCACTTACTTTGGCCCGGTACCTCCAAAACCTGACCCCTGACTCGATTAACTGACGCCGCAGCAGAATTATCCTATATCCGACAGACTCCTAATGCCGCTTGCCTTTCATCGCGACCGCGCTGCCAAGTACCGCCATCAGCATCTGAATGCGGCAGAGCACGTCATCCCGTTTATCGACCACGATGTGCGTGTTGACGGCGCGTATTTCAACAGGCTCCAAGACCCGAGCGAGGAGAAAATCAAACACGCCGAAGCAGCGGCCTTCGACTTCGTTTAACAACCCGCGCACATTCACGGCTGTAGCGGAACAAACTGCCCCGTCGGCCCGACTGTTTGCCCCTGCGGCGGCGGGTTCGTGGGGAAGTTGCTGATGGAGACCTCGCCCGTCCAGCCGTTGGGCACGTAGTGCGTGTGGTCGCCGTGGGAGATGGCCACGTACCCTTTAGGGCTCACCGCGCCGATCTCCGATTCCCAGAACCCAAAGGCCGTTCCGAGCACGAGGAACATGAACAGTCCGAGTACGGCAAACAGGCCGAGGCGAATTTTCTGGCGGAAGGTCATGGAAGGCTGTTGAATTACGTGCTCTGTCGCCGAGACAGCCTGCCCCGACTTGTCGGGGAGCGCATCTCGGTTGAGATCAAGGCGCGAGATCGTAGTGGAATCGGTGATTCGGAGAGCATCTCGCAACGAAGAGATCGGCCGAGAGGCGCCGTCGCAGGCAGGATGACGTATTTCAACAGTCTCGTAGAAGGTGGTACGTCCGAAAGAAGCAACGCACCCGTATCAGCCGCTCAGGTTCCTCGCCATTTACTTCCGTGAGCGCGCCTTCTTGTCGACGGCGCTTTTCTGGCGGTACAGTTCCATGTAGCTCGCTACGCCGTACCGGTCGCCGTAGATCTCCTTCATCTTTTCAAAGCGCAGCTTACAGGCCATTTTGAAAGCCGTGTCCTCACCGTACTTCTTGATGGAGTACGATGTGCCGCGCGGCGTGCCGGGTTCGGGATTCCACGAAATGGCGTACACCTCGTGTTTGATGCCGCGCCGGTCGCGCTTAAACGTCCGCGAGATGCCGACGACACCGGACGAGTTGTTTTTGTTGTGCCGGATAAGCCGCCGTCTTGGAGCGCTCTCCGGCATGGCATCTACTTTGGCTTCCAGTTTCTTGCGGTACTCTACAGATTGCTGGTAGGCTTCTTCCTTGCCGCCGCACTTGCGGTCGGAGAAAAGCCTCGAGTACGTTTTACCGTGACGGTAGACCCGGACCTGGTACCCGTGGGTCGAGTCCGAATCGATGCGAATAACGCCTTTTGTTCGGGGCATGATGGGGAGGGTTGAGCTCAGGTGGGAGTGATGTTGCGGCAGCGCCGGTTACCAACGTCGAAAGGGCGGGTGCAAGTCCCATCGTCGCTGTGGTGGTGGAAGTAACCGGCGGCTTCGCCGTATGTGAAAAATATAGCAACTAGATTCAAACCATGCGATAACAAAAAGGTGGAACATCGAAAAGATCGTCGTAACAAATAATGCAATCGCCTGTAATTACGTAGAATACGCCGAAAAGCTAGTTGTTGCTCGCCAAGCTTTTCTCTAAAGCTGCCTGTTTTTCCAGTTTATCCGCCGGGAAACCGCTAGTACAGTCGGGAGGCTGATCATGTAAGCGAAGAGGTAAGCCTCGAAGAGCGGGAAAGCCCTCAACAATTTTCGCCGTTGGCTAATGCCGAGCGCCACCCAGAGGAGCGAAAAGTCGCCGAATATCTTGAGAGCGATCAGGCTAAGCGCCCAAAACGGGGCTACAAACAATCCGATGGCAGGGAGCAGGTGGGCCAGATGGGCGATGAGGTACAGGGTATAGAGCCACGCAGGCGCGCGAAGCCCTCCGCGAGCCCAGCGGCGGCGCTGCCGGTAGACATCAACCAAACGCTTGAGGGGTAGCGTGATGGTGTGAAGGCCGGGATCGAGGGGGAAGCGAACCCGGAAATTTGTTTGCCGGGCTACGGTTTGAAACAGCACATAGTCCTCTGTTACCGAGAACGGGAGGGCCGGGTACCCGCCGACGGCCTCGTACGCGGTGCGGCGGAAAGCCATGTTGTTTCCCATCGCGGTGGCGGGCCAGCCCGTTTCGGTAAGGATGCTTGCCGAGGTGAGGAGGTAGCTCCAGTCCAGCGCCTGAACGGCGTCGAGAAGGGTGTGATGTTCCACGTAGGCCTGGCCGCAGACCATCCCCACTTTGGGATCAGCGAAGTAGGCAGCGTGGTTGCGCGCCCAATCCGGCGGCGGAGCACAGTCAGCGTCGGTGACGAGCAGGATCCCGTGGTCACTCGCCGCGATGGCTGCGTAGAGTGCGTTGGCCTTCCCCTGAAGATGACCAACCGGATCAGGAACGGGTACGCAATGAACGGCAGGCCCCGCAGCCTCGCTCGAGCGCTGTTGGAACTGCCGGATAACGTTGGCAGTGTCGTCCGTCGAATGGTCGTCGGCCACGAAGATGTCGAGCCGATCTGCCGGGTATTCCTGTGCAAGGAGGGCTTCCAGGCAGCGGGGGAGGTCCGTCTCTTCATCGCGCGCCGCCACGATTATCGCCACGCGAGGCAGTATGGCCGGGGCAGGGGGAGGTGTTGCACGATGCAGCACCGCCGCCGCGGACATCGCTAGCATGATGCCGGCGTGCAGGCAGACGAAAACTGTGACGGCGAGTAGGAAGGCGGACAGGATCATAGGGTGTCGGCGGTCCAGCCTTTGGCTCGCAGGAGGGGAAGGGCGCGATCCAGTGCCGGGAGCACCACCTTGCGCGAACGCGCGCTCTCGTGGAGGACTACAATAGAGCCCGGTTTGATTTTGCTCACGATACGGCCTGCGATCCGATCTATCAGCTTCTCGCGCGACGGCAGTGACGTCAGAAAGTCGCCCGGCATGAGATCCCACAACACGAGCCTGCGTCCACCCTCCCTGCACCACCGCCGCAGCGCCGGCGTGAACCGGCCGTAGGGCGGGCGCACATTCTGGACGGGCTGCCCCGTCAGATCCTCCAGCAGCGCCTCCGCACGCTCGAAGTCGCGCGCCGTTTCTGTTGTTGGCGTTCGCCACGCGCTGCGATGCGTCCAGCCGTGGCTTCCAACCCGGTGCCCAGCCTCTACGGCGGCTCGGACGAGTTCAGGGAACCGCTCCGCCTGCGATCCGAGAAAGAAGAACGTGGCCGGCGCCTTGGCCTCGTTCAGATAGTCGAGGAGCAGCGGCGTGCTTTCCGGATGCGGCCCGTCGTCGAAGGTAAGGTGGAGGCACGGGCTACCGTCCGCCGAATGAGATGGGCCACGCCAGGTGATGTCGCGGAAGAAAGGCGCCGCGAGGCGGGGAATCGTCGTGCCGAGGAGGTCGGTGAGCATCTAGGAGTCGGTCGGACTTAGGAGGCTGTTGAACTACGTCATCCGGCCCAACGGCAGAGCACTTATTTCAACAGCCTCCTAGAGATTTTACCGGACCACCTGCCTTCCTTTCCATTCGTATTTGCCGAACACGCCGGCCGCGCCCAGCACTACGATGTACGGGACGTGCAAAAGCTGCTCGGGGAGGAAGTACGCGAACAGCCAGCGCCGCCCAAAGTGACTGCACGCGGGCCAGAGGAGCGCGGCCTCCGGCACGACCTTCAACCCGAACGCGACGAGCATCGGGAGCCACAGCCCGGCCACGAACGGCAACGCAAACGCACCCACGAGCAGCCCGAAGTAGAAGAGGTAGATGGCCACGAACATGGCGATCAGCCGTTTGTTGGGGTAGTGCGCGCCCTTCGACGCCCAGCGCTTGCGTTGTTGGAAGAACGCCCGGAACGAGTGAATGGGCTCGGTGACTACAGCAGCCGCGTGCGAGGCGCAGAACCGCACCCGGTGCCGTGTGGTGTCGTTGATTTTCTGCATCAGCAGCTCGTCGTCGCCGCTGGTGAGATGGTCGATGCCGCTGAAGCCGCCCAACCAGTCGAACACATCCTTGCGATAGGCTACGTTGGCGCCGTTGCAAATCGTAGGCCGGCCCGCGCCGATGGCCCCCGCGCCGACAGCCACGAGGCCGAGGAATTCGAGCGCCTGCATGTGCATCAGCGGGTCGTGGCCGGTGTTGTAGAGCACCGGGCTCGACACAAAAGCAGTTACAGCGTCAACCATCGGGTCGTCGTTGATGTCGTCGAACATGGCCACCGCCGTCCGTATCCACGTGTCGGGGACCAGGCAATCGGCGTCTGTGGTCATGATGATTTCGCCGCGTGCGACGGAGATGCCCTTCTCGATGGCCCGCTTTTTATGCGCCCGCGTGCGCTCGAGGTTTTCCGGCATCTGGAGAAGCTGGAGCCTGGCGCTGTGTTCTTCCCCCAACTCGCCGATCATGCGCCGAACTACTTCCGGCGTATCGTCCTCCGAGAGGTCGTCCACCACCATCACCTCAAACCGGTCGGCCGGGTAGTCGTTGGCAAGGATCGACTCGAGGCACGTCTCGATGCAGCAGGACTCATCGCGGGCAGGTACAATCACCGTAACGAACGGAACACCATTGGCTGCCGCAGCTAGTGGCCGCCGCGTGACCTTCCGAAACCCCCACGCAAACGCGCCGATGAGCATGGCGTACCCTGCGCCCAGCACCACAAGGGCAATCCCGAATGCCGTCATGAAAGCACGACCGGCTGCGTTAATGTGGGTTCGGCTATCGCAGGTTCAGTTATTCCGGTTTCGGTTTTTGCCGAGCTATGTTTGGCCGATGAACGGAGGCGCAGCCGGGGAAGCAGCGGGAGGCCCACAATCGCAGGCAGCAGGATGTTGGCTGCGAAGATGCCGAGCGAGGCGTTGAAGGCCGCGGCCTCCGCCACGCCGAAGGCGCCCAGGAAGAACACAGCGGCGCTCTCGCGGATGCCCAGATCGCCGAGGGTAATCGACGGGATGGCGCTCTTAGCAAAGAAAACGAGCACCACGCCGGTGTACGCCGTCAGCCAACTCACATCCACCTGAAACGCATGGATCATCAAAACGAACTGGGTGGAGAAGATGAGATAGCGGACGGCCGAAAGGCCAAACAACTCCGTGGCATCTTGAACGCTGAAACGGTTGAGGACGGCAAAGATGTGCCGGATGCGCCGGAACGGGAGCACCGTTTCTAACAGCGCGCGCGCCAGCTTCGGGTGCAGAAGGAGCACCAGCAGGAAGCCGGTGAACAGGATCCCAAGAACGAGCACGGTCATCCACGCCACCGATGCCACGTCGGTGTGGGTGAGGAGGAAATACGGTAGCGCAATCAGCCCGAACACGAGACAGCATGCCAGCGTGGCTATACGCTCGCCGAAGGTTAGCGTGGCCGACGCGCCGGGCGAAATGTCGCGCAGATACAGCGCGCGGCCGACGTAATCGCCGATCCGTCCGGGTGTGAGGAGCCCCAGCGGGTAGCCGCTCAGGACCGCCGCCATGGAGGTTTTGAACTTCACGCGAGGCGCCAGCCTGCGCACGAGGCGGTGCCACCGGAATGCCTCCAGACTAACGTTGAGGGGCACGAGCGCCAGCGCGGCCAGTGCCCAAAGCGGCCGGGCCTCGCGGGCAGCATCCAGGATGGAGGCCCACTCCACCACATACACGAGCGCGGCGAGCGCAACGCACGTGAGGACGAGCTTGAGGGCGAAAAGGCGACGAGGCACGGAATCGGGACGCAAACGCGGGAAGGTACGCGCCCCATCAGGGGCCTGTTCACAGTAAATCATGAAGGATCGTTCCGGGCCATGCTGGACCGCTTCGGCGTTGCACCCCCCGCAGAGCGGGGCAGGCTCTGTCCGGGACTAGTGCCCCGACCTTCTCGTGCGCCTTGAATCGGCCTCCCAGCGGTACTGTGGGGTCCTCGAACCGATCTCAACACGCCTACTGTGAACAGGCCCTGCCAAATACCGGGAGTAAGGTTGAATTAACAAGGATGGTCGGTAGTGGGATGCGTGCACCTGGAGCCGAAATACACGGGTGGGCTGCGCGGGCTCGGCTATCTTTCAGGAGTCGACTTTTCCTTTGTCTCAACCTCATCCGATGCCCCGAGTTCTTGTCGTTGGCGGCGGAGGCCGCGAGCACGCGCTGCTGCACGCCTTCGCCCGGAGTCCACGCAACCCGGAGCTGCTCTGCGCACCCGGCAACGCCGGGACGGCTGCCCTTGCGGAGAATATTCCCGTCGCCGCCGACGACATCGACGGTTTGCTTCGGTTAGCCGAAGACCGCGCCGTGGATATGGTGGTGGTCGGCCCTGAGGTTTCGCTCGTGGAGGGGCTGGCTGATCGGTTAGACGAACTCGGCATTGCGGTCGTTGGGCCGAGTGCCGCCGCCGCACGGCTCGAAGGCAGCAAGGCGTTCGCCAAGGCTTTCATGGAGCGCCACGGCGTGCCGACCGCGGCTAGCCGCACGTTCGGGTTGGATGAGGTGAAAGAGGCGCACGCGTACGTAGCCGAGCAGCCACTGCCGGTGGTGCTCAAAGCCGACGGCCTCGCGGCGGGGAAGGGCGTCATTATCGCCGAAACCCGTGAAGCCGCTGTTGAGGGTTTGATGTCACTATTTGATGGCGCCTTCGGCAAGGCTGGGGCACGGGTCGTGGTGGAGGAGTTCATGCGGGGGGAGGAGGCCAGCGTGTTCGTCCTCACCGATGGGCGCGGCTGCGCGCTGCTCGCTCCCGCGCAGGACCACAAGAGGATCGGCGAAGGCGACACGGGACCAAATACGGGCGGTATGGGAGCCTATGCGCCTGCACCGCTCGTGACACCAGAAGTGATGACGGAGGTGGAAGAGCGAATCATTCAGCCTGTTCTGAAGGGCATGGCCGAGGAAGGTCATCCGTACCGGGGCATCCTTTACGTCGGTTTGATGATCACGGCCGAAGGCCCGAAGGTGGTCGAGTTCAACTGCCGCTTCGGCGATCCCGAGACGCAGGTGGTGCTCCCTCTGTTGGAAAGCGATCTGTTGGATTTGTTCGAGGCGCTGGTGGAAGGGCGGATCGGAGAAGCGGACGTGCGCATTCGGGACGGGGCTGCCGCGTGCGTCGTGCTGGCGTCGGCGGGCTACCCCGGTTCGTACGAGAAGGGCAAAGAGATTGCCGGCCTCGAAGCCGCCGCCGATCGTGCCACCGTCTTTCATGCCGGAACGAAAAGAGAGGACGGCCGCATCCTCACCAACGGAGGGCGCGTGTTGGGCGTAACCGGTCTCGGCGCGGATCTTCAGGAAGCGCTCGACAATGCCTACGCAGGCGCCGACGCCATCAGCTTCCACGGCAAAACCCTTCGCCGCGACATCGGGCAGAAGGGGCTGGTATGGCTAAGCCCGGCATGAGACACAAATCCGGTATGAGGCACGCGAACCGTAGATCTCCCCCTCCCACTCGTGGGGCGATGCAGGAGGCATCGCAGCGGAGAAGGAGAGAGGGCATTTCGGGGCCGGGGGGAGGGGCGGCGCTTTGCGGCGCTTTGCTGTTGTATGCGGCCGCTTGTTCTGGGAGTCAGGTGTCCCCATCACTCAACGCGCCGACGGATTCGACGCGCGCAGTGGTAGAGATCGCCCAATTCCGTGACGCCCGCGCCCTCGCCGCCGACCCTGCCGGGTGGTTGTACGTTGTGGATGCAGCCGAGTCCACCGTCTCCGTACTCTCCGCCACCGGCGAAGTGATCGACACGTACGGCGGGCCGGGAACGGGCGAGTACAGCCTCCTCGATCCGGCCGATGTGGACCCCACCAACGGTCTGGATCTTTTCGTCGCCGACATGGGCAACGGGCGGATTCAGCGTTTTTCGCGTGATGGGGAGTTCATCGAATCGGTAGCCGTCCCCGTTGGAGATCCGGGGGCCGCGCTGGGCCGCGACGTACCGGAAGGGAGGCCGCTGGCCGTAGCCGTGGGGCCGGGCGGCGCCCTGTACGCCGCCGAGGGAGAACGGGGCGTGGTGCTTCGCTGGGAGAGCGACCGCAGGCTCTCAAGGCTGCTCGGCCTGCCGGAAGACGGCGGCGGTGCATTGATTGAGCCTGTGGATATAGCCGTTTCGGGTGAGGGTACCGTGTTTGTCGCCGATTCACGGCGCAATGCCGTGCTCGTCTACGATGGGCTGGGCACGTTCCGCCGGGCCATTTCAGGGCGCGCGTCGGGAGGCGTGCGTGCGGTAGCTCTGGCGCCGTCCGCCGAAGGGGAGCGGCTGCTGATCGTAGGCCCCCGCGCCATCGCCGTCCACGAGGCCTCCGGTGGGCTTGTGGATGTCATCCTTCCTGCCGTCTCCGAAGACCTCGTCGGCGCTGCTGTGGCGAATGGTGAGCTATATGTGCTCACGCGGACATGGCTGGTACGGGTCGAATAGCGCCATAACCGCCTTGCATGGCGCGGATCTCCGCGCTACGTTGCGGCTCGCAACCCTATCTGCCCACCGCCCCTGTCGCTCGCTACGCTTTCCGACACCACAGACCATCCGGCTTTGACAGCATGTTGCACTACTCCTCTTACCTGCGGCGACGCCTCTCGGCCTATCTCTGCGTTGCGAGAATCTCGACGAATCACCAATTCGCCTGCGATCTCGCGCCTTGATCTCGACCGAGATTCGCTCGCCTCGGTCACAGAGTAGTATTTCAACAGGCTGTTGACAGCCGCTGAAGGCCGATGGGGGCTCGAAGCTCACTGATCCGATTCGCACTGATCGCTATTGCGGTGGCAACGGCGGCGGAGGTGCGCGCGCAGCCGGGCCTCGGCGCGGTGCGGGATTCCGTGGTGCTTCGCGGCCCTGCGTTGCTGCTTCGGCATCCCGTCGTGCCCGGTTCGGAGGCCCTCTGGCTCCGCCGCGACTCCGTCTCCGTCCGCCTCGAAGCCGCCGCCTACCGGATCGACTACCCGACCGGTGCGCTGCTCCTGCATCGGTTCGCTCCGGCGGATTCCGGGGCCGTGCTGGTCGTCCACTACCGGGTGCTGGACCTTGGCCTGCGGGAGGTCTACGCGCGCCGCCGTTTGGCCGAGGAGGAACCGGACACCGTCGGAATGCTTCGCGTGATCGAAATCCCAACGGAAGCCGAGCGCAACACGACGCCGCTGTTCGGCAACAGCCAACTTACGCGGCGAGGTTCCATCACGCGCGGCCTCATCGCGGGCAACAACCGCGACATAAGCCTCGAATCCGGCCTACGGATGGAGCTTTCCGGGCCGATTACCGACGACGTGACGGTGCAGGCTGTCCTCACCGACGAGAACACGCCGATCCAGCCGGAGGGCACCACGCAGCAGCTCTCCGACTTCGACCGCGTCTTCATCCAGCTCGATGCACCGGTCGGGCAAGTTCGCCTTGGCGACGTGGACCTCGACTTGCAGGGCTCCGAGTTCGCAGCGTTCAGGCGTAAGATTCAGGGCGCGGCCGTTCAGGTCAACGTGCCCCGCAGTGCTGCGGGGTTGTTTGCGGGAGGCCGCCTGAACGTGGCCGGCGCAACCACGCGCGGCATCTTCCAGAGCCAGGACATCACCGCTATCGAGGGTGTGCAGGGGCCGTACCGCTTGCGCGGACAGCAGGGCGAGGAGTTCGTGATCATCATCGCGGGCAGCGAGCGGGTCTATCTCGACGGCATCCTGCTCACACGCGGCGAAACCAACGACTACGTGATCGACTATTCGACGGGCGAAGTCACCTTCACACCCCGACGCTTGGTTACCGCCGAGCGCCGTATAACGGTCGATTTCGAGTACACGACGAGTCGTTTCACGCGGACGCTACTTGTGGGCGAGGGGGAGGCCGGGTTTTGGCGAGGAGAGAACGACGAGGCCCGGGCGCGCATCGGTGTCACGGTCCTCCGTGAGGCCGACGCGGCCACGTTCGGAGCTGAACTGGGGCTCTCGGAGGCCGATCTGGACGCCATCGCCGCGGCAGGCGACGGGCAGGTGCTGGTAGACGGCGCGGAGCGTGTGGCCTTCGATGCGGAGAGCGCGTTCGTGCAGTACGTGCGGACGGATACCCTCTTCGCGGGCCAGACCTTTTCGATCTTCACCCCCGCGCCCGCAACCGCCGACTCGGTTTTCCGCGTTCGCTTCTCCCGCGTTCCGGCCGGCACGGGCGACTACCGGCGCAGCGGCCAGGCCATCAACGGCATCCTGTTCGAGTGGGTCGGCCCCACAGGCGGCGACTACATTCCGTTCCGACTCCTCCCCAAGCCCGCGCTGCGGCAGATGGTGGATATTCGCGGCGCCGTAGAACCCATTCCAGGTGTCGAGGTATTCGGCGAGTGGGCCGGATCGACGCAGGATCTCAACTCGATTTCCGATCTGGATTCCGGGGATGATTCCGGGCAGGCCTACCTCGCGGGCGCGCGCCTCAAGCCGATGGCGCTGGTGTTTGGAGGGCGCGATTTCGGCAAGGTCTCCGCCACGATCCGGCAAAGGCAGCAAGGTGACACGTTCACCGGTTTCGACCGAACACGGCCCGTAGAGTTCAACCGGATCTGGAACCTCGCGCGCACAGGTTCCTCGTTCGGCACGGACTCCCTCCGCGACGTGACGACAGAAGGACAGATTCGCTGGGATGCCAACGCGCGGACAAGCGTGGCGGTGGAAGCCGGGCGGCTGGCGTTGGGAAATGGTCTGTTCACCGCGCAACGCGGCGCGCTGGAAATCCACCTGATCGAACCCGGCCTCGCGAGCGGCTTCCTCCCCGAAATCGAGTACCGGCTCGACCTCACCACCAGCGACGACAACATCAACGCGCAAAACGGTTCGTTTCTGCGTCAGCGCGGCGTCCTCCGTAAACCTACGCTGAACGGCCGCCTGACTCCGATTCTTGGGTTCGAGCAGGAGCGGCGCGAGCAAGACGTTTCGGCAGACAGTGTGGCGCTGGGTTCATTTGCCTATCTGGCGATTCGTCCGGGGCTGGCGTGGGAGTCGCCTGCGTTGAGCGCGGCAGCGAGCCTGGAGTTTCGGGAGGAGGAGGAACCGCTGGCGGGCGTCCTGCGCAGCTCGGCCTCGGCCACGACCCTCGAAACCAACTTGACATTCCGGCCGGGCAGTTCGTTCACCTCAGAAGCGCGCGTGGCGTACCGCCGCAAGCGTTTCACCGACGCCTTCCGGGCGCAGGGCCGGGAGGACAACGAGAGCGTCGCCATCCGATGGACCAACCGCGCCGCGCCTTTGAATCGGGCCGTGGAGATCAACACCGTCTACGAGGCTCTCACCGAGCGGACGCCGCTTTTGCAGGAGACGTACATCCTCGTCGGGCCGGACCTCGGCGAGTTCGTCTGGCGCGACGGCGAGGGCGAGCCCCGCCCCGGTGAGCCGGACGGCGTGTCGCAGGTGGACGAGTTCTTCCCCGAAACCACGCCGCTCGAAGGCACCTACTCGCGCACCTTCATTCCCTCCGACGAGCTTTTCCCGACCATCGGCGTGCAGGCGCAACTTCGGCTCCGCCTCGACCCCGGCCGTCTCCTCCGCGGCCGGCAGAGCGGCGGGATTCTCGCGCAGATCCTCCGCAACATCACCACGCAAACCACGCTTGATGTACGCGAGCGCAGCACAGAACCTGACATCCGGCAGATATACCTCCTCAACCCGTCGTTTCTCCAGCAGCGAGAGCCGCGCATCACGGCCGAGGGCGACACGCTGGCTCCGGCCACGATCAGCGGGCGGTTCCGGCTTGGGCAGGAAGTGACGCTGTTTCCCTCGCAGCCCAGGTACGGCGTCCGGCTGTCACTTAGTAACCTTACCAGCACCAGCAGGCTGGCCGCCGGGTTGGAGACGCGGCTCGTCCGGACGGGGCGGTTGGAGGGAAACGTTACCGTGTCGCGCCGCCTCCGCGTGCGGCTTATCGGCACCTCCGAGCGCAATCAGACCGACAGCGAGACGTTCGTCTCGCGCACGTTCGACATCCGGAGCCTCGGCATCGAGCCGCAGGCCACGCTCACGCTCGGCCCCTCGTTCAGCCTCACGGCCGGCGCGGCCTACACCGACAAAACTAACGACGCTGCCGGAGAAGATAGCGCCACCGGTGCAACCGTTCTCCGCATTCCCGTCGATGCGCGCATTACGCTCGGCAGGCGGCTGGCGCTCACCCTCCGCGCCGAACGCGCCGACGTAACCATCGCCGGGGCCGACCCGAACGGCCTTACCAGCTTCGAATTGACCGAAGGACGTGGGCCGGGGATCTCGTACCTCTGGGGTGTGGTGGGGCAGTACACCATCAACTCGTTTCTGCGCGCGTCGGTCTTCTACGACGGCCGCGCGCCCGCCGACGCGCCCGTCATCCACACGGTGCGCATGCAGCTTTCGGCGGTTTTCTAAATCGTAATGCGTAGTGCGTATTGTGAATGGCGCGAACCCGGCCGAACGTGAATACGGAATACGGAATACGCCGTAGGTAACTCCGTCGGATTCATTGCCGCGTCATCAGTCGGTAACTTTATGGGAATGCAGGATGGGGAGCTTTGCGCCGTCCCGCAACAGCCCAGAAGCCGTTCCAGTCATGCTGATGTTTTCAACTTCCCCACAACCTTCTACACATCCTTCTATGCCCGGTCATGCGACGTCCAAGCGCGTCATGTTGTGTACAATGGTTCTTTTGTTCGGGGCGCTGAGTACCTCCGCCCCACGGACGTGCAGAGCGCAACCGACGGTTGATATAGGCGGCCTCGCCTACTTCGACTACACCTACCTGATCAATACTCCTTTTGCTGATGCGGAGGGCTGGAACACATTCGATTACCGACGTATTTATCTGACGACGGATTTTACACTGTCGGATGAGTTTTCGGGGCGAGTTCGCCTCGAAGCGCAGGGGAAGGTCTTGACGGAGCAGGGGCGCCCGGCGCCGTTTGTCAAGGATGCCTACCTCGCGTGGCAGGATCCCATCGGCGATGGCTCGCGGCTTCGCTTCGGCGTGCAGCCGCCGCCAGTCTTTGAGGTTTCCGAACGCACGTGGGGTTACCGCAGCCTCGACAAAACCATCATGGACCGCGTGGGGGCGAATGACTCGCGTGACTTTGGCATTCGAGCCGATGTTTCACTTGCCGGCGATGGCGCCATTCGCCTGGCAGGCATGTTTGCCAACGGTAACGGCGTTAGTCCCGAGTTCGATCTAGGAAGGGGGAAGCACGTGTACGTGCAGGTTCAGGCGTTTCCGAATGATGTGCTCCGCCTGTCGGCGGGTACGGACTACGAGGTGCTGGATGGTGAGGGCGACTTCCGAAAAGGGATACTGAAGGCTTCCGGGTTTGTTGGAGCGGCAAGTGAGTCCTTCCACGGAGGTGTGGAGGCCTATTATCAACGAACCACGTACGACGACTTTTTTGCTGATGAGGGCCCTCTAAGCGCTTTTGGTGTGAGTGCCTTTGGAGCAGTAAACATTAGCGATCAAACAAGCTTAGTCGGACGCTACGATTTTGTGGAAGTCGCTGTTGGCCGGTCTAGTCCTCCCTCGCACTATGGTCTGGCAGCGTTCGTCTACCGTCCCGATCCACTCGTCGAACTCATGCCGAACGTCGTACTCTTCTGGGTACCGAATGTCACCCCTACAGTTTGGGGCCGCTTCACCGTCCACGTTCGCTTTTGAGAGACTTCACCGACTTTAACTCCCGCACCTGTTTCATGGCGCGTCCGCGCCGATTCACCTCAGAACCATGAAGCTCTTCAACTTCCTTTCCGGCGACCGTCCGCCGCTCGTAGAGCAGAGCATAACCGACATGGGAGTAATGCTCACCACGGCGGGCGAGATGTTCGCCGCGTCCACCGCAGAGCTCCTCGACAACGAAGCCATTCCGTTCGACATCCGAGCGAAGGACGAGGAGATCAACGCGCTGGAGCAGAAGGTCCGCCGCGCCGTGCTCGAGCACATGGCCATCGATCCGCGCGACGAGTTGACGCTGAGCCTGCTCATTCTTTCGGTGGTGCAGGATGCCGAGCGGGCCGGCGACCTCGCCAAGTCCATCTCGAAAGCGGCTGCGCTGGCCGACGCCCCGCGCATGGGAAACCACGTGGAGGCCCTCCGCACTATCCGCGACCGCGTGCAGGCCCTGTTCCCCAAGGCAATTTCTGCATTCGTGGAAGCCGACTCGGCGGCAGCGCGCGCTGTAATGGAAGAGCACGACGCCCTCAAAAACGTCGTCAAGGATTACCTGAAGGTGCTTTCCGAGGCCGACGACGTCTCGGTCAACCTCGCCATCGTGCTTGCCGTCTCCTCGCGGATGATCGGCCGGGTCTCCTCGCACCTCTCCAACATCATATCGTCGGTGGTCCTGCCGTTCGACCAGATCCGCCGCTCGCCCACGTGGGGAGACGACGAATAGGTGTGGCGTGAGAGGATGAGGGTTTGAGTGGATGAACGCAAAGTCTCTCATCCCCTCGCCCTCTCATACTCTAACCCCTGTACGAGAAAGGCACAAATTCGATCTGAATCCTTCTGACACATGCTGACACCGCCACCGGCAAAGAAGGCGCAATCGCCCGCCGCGCTCGTCCTGCGGATTCTCGCTCTGCTGGGCATCCTGTTCGTCTTTTTCGTCAGTCTCGATCTTATGGGCGGGGCGTTCAAACTGATGGGCAGTGGCTTCGCCGAAGGGCTGCTTGCCACCACAAGAAACCCGCTTGCAGGCCTGTTTGCGGGCATCCTGGCTACGAGTCTCATTCAGTCGTCGTCTACCGTAACGAGTCTTACGGTTGCGCTGGTGGCGTCCGGCACGCTGGATGTGACCAGCGCCATCCCGCTCATTATGGGGGCCAATATCGGCACTACGGTGACCAATATCATTGTGTCGATGGGGCACATTACGAGGCCCGACGAGTTCCGCCGCGCGATAGCCGGGGCTTCGGTCCACGATTTTTTTAACTGGATGGCGGTGATCATACTGCTGCCGCTGGAACTGTTATTCGGCGTCCTTTCGAAGCCTGCCGCTGCACTTACGAGCGGTATGACCGGTGTAGGCGGACTGAACGTGTTGAGTCCGCTTAAGGCCGTCACAACACCGGTTGCGCATTGGATTCAGGACCTGCTGTTCTCCAACGGCATCGCCGTCCTGCTCGTCGGCCTAGCGCTGCTTTTCGTGGCATTGCGCTACCTCGTCGTCATTTTGAAAGCGCTCGTTCTAGGCCGGTCCGAAGGGTTCATGCACCGATTCGTCTTCGGAAAGCCGGCTCTCGCGATGCTGGCGGGGCTGGTGCTGACCGTTTTCGTGCAGTCGTCGTCGGTGACCACCTCGCTGGTCATCCCACTCGTGGGCGCCGGCATCCTCACGGTGCGGCAGATCTTCCCCTACACGCTGGGCGCGAACGTGGGCACAACCATCACTGCACTTCTCGCTGCACTGGCGCTTGCAGCCGGGGCCGGACCGGACGAGCTCACGGCTGTACAATCGGGGCTCACCATCGCGTTCGTACACGTGATGTTTAACATCTTCGGGATCATAATCATCTATCCGATCCCCTTCCTGCGAGAGATCCCGATTCGCCTCGCCGAGTTCGTGGGTGAGTTGGCGTTCAGGAACCGTGTCTACGCTATCATTTACCTGGTGGGGCTCTTCTATGGGCTGCCGTTGCTACTGTCTTTCTTGTTTTAGCAGGTTCCCGGATGATTTGGAACATGACAGCAGACGACCGACCGCAAAGGGCTCTCCGGAATCGGCCGTCAGCGGTCGCCCGTCGGCTGTCCATTCATCACACCTCCACAATCACCACCGATTCCATCACGTCGCCGCCTTCGATGGAATCAACCACGTCCATGCCCTCGACGACCTTTCCGAACACCGTGTGCCGGTTGTCGAGGTGGGGCTGCGGGCCGTGCGTGAGGAAAAACTGGCTGCCGTTCGTGTTCGGTCCCGCGTTGGCCATCGAGATCACGCCGCGCTCGTGGCGGAGGCTGTTGCCCGTGAACTCGTCCTCGAACTTGTAGCCCGGCCCGCCGGTACCCGTGCCCGCCGGGCAGCCGCCCTGAACCATGAAGTCGGCAATCACGCGGTGGAAGACCATGCCGTCGTAGAAGCCGTCCTGCGCCAGAAACACGAAATTGTTGACCGTTTTCGGCGCCTGCGACGGATCGAGGTTGAGGACGATGTCTCCCTGATTGGTGGAGATCGTGGCCCGGTATGTCTTCGCCGAGTCGATCTGCATGGCGGGAGGCGCGTCGTATTGTTTCATGTAGGGTTGCAGGTTTGAGGTTGAAGGTGGAAAGGTTGGTCGGAGTTAGAAGCGTGCGATCAGAACTTCGTCGGTGTAGGCTCTGCCTCGAACTGAGCATGTTCTTCGATTAAGTAGGAGATGTAGCTCCGAATCAGGTTGCAGAATAGCCGGGCCTCGTAAGGATTCATGGAAATGCTGCTACTCAAGTCGGCACCATGTCGAACGCCGCCGCCAGTAGGGGATGATAGATATCCATGCAGTTTGGTCATCCAATCCATGGCCATCTCACGCGTACCACCGTTGGATGATTTTCTCAGCTCATCGGCTATTCGGTTGAAGTATTTACCTGCGATGGTTGTACCCTCAATGTCCAAGCCCCGGAAGGAGAGGCTGAATGACTCCAAAAGCCATAGTGACTCTTGAACAGCTTCTCGCCCTCGCCCCTCACGGAGAAGTTCTTCGGCGCGACTTATGCTTCTTTCGAATTGGTCAAACGCTTCGTCACTAAGTGACGTTGGACGTTCGTCCACTTCAATAACTGTCGCTTCTCCAGATCTAAGCTTCAAATCGGGCGGTTCAAGCACGTAGCCAAGCTTGTGAGTGACCGCTATCTCGTTCAACTCGTCCGCATCGGGCACGTAGTACCAGTCAGAACCGTTGTTGCCCTCGCGCCGCAGAGTTTCGATTCCCATCCAATAAGCTTCAATGAATGTCGGTGGATTTTCGGCG
>JADFQN010000057.1 GCA_022561755.1 Bacteroidota bacterium | reverse complement strand
ACCCAGGCGACGGCGTACGCCTCGATCAGCTCGTCCATCGAAAAAACCTCCTGCTCCGTGCCCGGATTCCACCCAAGGAAAGCAAGGAAGTTGACGAGCGCTTCCGGCTCGTAGCCCGCCTCACGGTACTGCTTCACGCTCACGGGGATACCGAGACGGTCGGCGGAGCGCTTGGAGAGCTTCCCGCCCGTGGGCGACATAATCAGCGGGAGGTGCGCCATCTGCGGCGGCTCCCAGCCGAGGTACTGGTACAGCAGGATGTGCTTGGGCACGCTGGAGAGCCACTCCTCGCCCCGAATGACGTGCGTGATCTCCATCGCGTTGTCGTCCACTACGTTGGCGAGATGGTACGTCGGCATCCCGTCGCTTTTGACGAGGATTTGGTCGTCGACCTGCGTGGTGTCGAACTCCACGTCGCCGCGCACAAGGTCGTGAAAGCGGACGGTCTCCCCTTCCGGCACCAGCAGCCGAACGACGTGCGGCTCGCCCGCGTCCATCCGCTGTTTGACCTCTTCCTCCGAAAGTGTGAGGGAGTTCGTCATGCTCCCGCGCGTCGTGAGGTCGTACTTCGGCGTGGGATTCTCCTTCGTCTTCAGCCGCTCGCGCATGGCCTCGATGTCTTCGGGCGTATCGAAAGCGATGTAGGCGTGGCCGTCAGCCAACAGCTTCCCGGCGGCGGTTTTGTAGAGATCGCTACGCTCGCTCTGGTAGTACGGCGCGTGCGGGCCGCCCTTCCCCGGTCCCTCGTCGAAGTCCATCCCGGCCCAGCGCAGGCTGTCGATGATGTCCTGCTCGGCCTCGGCGACGTACCGCGAGCGGTCCGTGTCCTCAATGCGCAGGATGAACGTGCCGCCGTGCTTGCGGGCGAGGAGAAAATTGTAGAGAGCAGTACGCAGCCCGCCGATGTGCAGGAGGCCGGTGGGGCTGGGGGCGAAGCGAACGCGCATAGAAAGGTGAATGCTGAAGGATGAACGCGGAAGGAAACTAGCGAGGCAATCTTCTGTTGTGCGTTCTATGGGTGTTCACGATATTGCGAGTCGCGCCATATCCATTACTCGTCTTTTTAGCCTCTATGCATACTAAAATGCTAAATGTCGTCGCCCACCTGATCCTTATAGCAGGCACTCTTGCGGCTGTGGCCGTGTTCATAACTACGGGATTTGAGTTTTACGGATCCTCAGGCCTTCTGAGGGAATTTCATCCAGAAGCGTTCGTCTACGCGTTTGTCGCACTACTCCCTAGCCTCTTTGCTTGGGCGCTGCTTCTCGGACTCGCAGACATCATTGCCTTACTACGGGACCGACCTGAACAGCACCAGCCATCCGGCGACCAATAACGCATCAATGAGAAAACCAAACAACACAGCCGGTTCGCTCCTTACCCGATTAATAGCCACTATCATAGGTGCTATAATCGGAGGTGTGATCGGATTAATCGTGGGCGCCGGTACTGGGTCCGACGGCTTTAACTCGACTCAGCAAGAAGCCTCGGTTCCCATTGGCATTCTGATTTGCGGGATTATCGGTATTGTCTGTGGTGCCTACCTCGGCTGGATCGCGGCCTCGAATTGAGAAGCCTATCGGCTTTCTCGTGGGATACGCATCCTATCTATCTATGCTCAGATCTTCAATCCTCGTCATTCTCGTTGCAACTGCTTTCACAACCGCCTCCGCCCAGCCCCACCACTCCGGCGTTTTCGCCGTGGAGGGCGGCACGGGCGACGACGGCTGCTTCGCTAACTATCGTACGACGCAGGCCGTCTTTGCCTACAGCGAACCCACGGAGTCGAGCGAGCACATTCGTACGGTGGATGCCAACCGCCGCATCGACTGGAATGACCGCTCGGAGGCGCTTACCGTCGTCATCCGCCCGGCCATCTTCCGTGCGCTGCAAGATGTTTCGATCAATGGATACGATCAGTCTTCGTCCAGCGAAACCACGCTCCACCTGGTTGAGGGCGACCGCCTTGAAGTACTCGCGTACGCCGGCGAGGGAGATTCTTATTTCCGCAGGGATGGAAACGTCTACGTCGGGCATACGCCCGGAATAGGCAACGTCGTCACGGGACTGAACGAGTTGTTCGAACTCGAAGTCGAGCCGGTCATCCAGATCTGGGTACGGCTAATAGACCATGGCGGCAAACCGCGAGCGTGGGTGAACGTGAGCCAGCCGGGCGTGGAGGCGTACGGTTCGCACTGTGGGGGCTGATTAGGGCCTGTTCACAGTCAACCGCAAAAGACCGTTTAGGGCCATTCTGGGTAGTTTTGGCGTTGTATCCAACCTTCCACTCAACGGACGTTCACGAACAGAGCCATACGTTTTTCGAGACCGTACGTATCGGCCTCTACGCTGAGCTCGTGAGTTGATCAGCACCGTCGGGAGAATCAGTTAACCGAAGCCTTCCCCAGAACGCAACGCCTGATATTTTCTACAAAATGGTTACGTTCAGACATTTCAGTTGTCTATTAGAGCATTCGCATCAACTCCGTTTAACATTGAGGACTACCATGACATACGAGGAAATGCTCGAAGCCACAGTTTCTATGGGTGAAGCGGAGCGGCGGCAAGCCTTCAAGCAGCACTGGCAAGCCGTTTTCAGTGATGGCTTCGTGGCTTACGTCCAGGGACAGGTCGAAGCTGGACAGCAGATGGTGCATTCAGAAGGCCCGATTAGCGACCTGCTGAATATCGGCGGGCTGAAGCAGCTGGTCAACGACCGTGCGGAACAGTTAACTGCCGTGTGGGACAGTATGCGTAACGTCTATGCCGAAGTTCAGCATGCGAGTGAGCAGCAGGGGAACTCAGGCGGGATGGTCGGACACAGTCAACACACAGCCATGCCGAAAGGACTCAACGTCTCCCAGGCAGTGGGCTGCTACCGTTGTGGAGCCCCGGTTTCTGTTCAGGGGCTTTGCTCCGGTTGCATCGACGCCCAACAAGACTGGCAACAAGACGATTTAGACTACGACAGGCAACTCCAGGATCAACAGCTCGATCGCCTTGACCATCAGCGCCTCCAAGCCGACCAACAGTACTACGACAACCAAGCCGACTACAACACATACACCGACTACGGATCCAGTTACACGCCAGATTATTCCTCTGATTACTAAAGCGGGCGTTCACACCGAATAACCACTCGCGTGCCCAGGTGGTTGTGAATCCATTAAACCGCCGGCACAACGGGTCGAGGGAATAGAACCGTCTACTTCGCCTTCCTCGCTAACCACCCCGAGGCCATCCCACTACTAGAGGCTGGTCACGGCAAAGGATGAAGGACCGTTTGGGGCCATTATGGGCAGTTTCGGTGATGTACTCCAAGCAGAGCAAGGCAGACTCTCGCGACGTATGAATTCAACAACGGCAGGGTTAGATATCGAAGGATACGCTGTCTATGTATGTATATCCACACACGCTTCCCGCTATGTCCGAATCCAACCCAGCACCTCTGCAACTGTGGCAAACAATTCCGCCCAGCTTCTGGCATGTTCTAAGCTTTGCGGTGATCCTGCTGACCGTAACCGTAGCGTATAAAACGCTTCGTTCCACGAATGTGGAATTCCAAATCCTCGACATGCGCCTAGGCCTTTCGCAGGTTGTAGACGAGACCCAGCAAATCTCCTCAGAACTGCGTGCCAACGCCGAGGCGCTGGAGGAAGACCGCGCCGAACTGCGGCAGGGCATTGAGGAACTGGAGCAGACAGTAGGTAATCTGCCGGCGGCACAAGAGGTCATCCGCTCATTGGCGCCGCTTGCCGAACCCGATACCGCCGCCGTAAGCGCTGCGCGCTTCGAGCGGCTGGATGGGTACATCGGCGGGTTGCGCGGACAGATTCAAGCGCCGTTACAGGCCACTCCATTGTCTGAAATGGATATCCAGCAGCGCCGACGCGGCCAATAGAATCCACGCCGCGGCGATCGAATCGTTTCTCCGGCGAGATCGGCATGACAACTCTTGCTGCCTGGGTTGCTTGTAGTTTGGCGTACACACCCGCCAACTGCCGACATGGAGCCCCCCAACGAAATCGTCCAGCTCCTCGCCGAGATCCGCGACAATCAACACAGGCAAATCGAGACGTACGACGCTGTAACGAAGCGGTCGCTGGACATGCAGCAGCGAGCGGTTGAGCGGCAGGAACAGGCTATGAAGGTGTACCTGCGCTCGCTCGTAGTGGGCGGGGTGCTCGTGGTCGGCATTGTGGTTCTCATCGTGTATCTCCTCCAGCTCCTTGGCTAGGCCCGGTACCAACGATCGGTCGGACGGTGCGGACGATTCCAGGCCCGTCGTCAGCAATTACCTGCTTATTTCTGGGCTCTACACACTATCCACCTCGGTAATCTGGGGGGTGAACACCCTCTTCCTGCTCGATGCAGGGCTGGACATTCTGGAAGTGTTCATCGCAAACGCCGTGTTCACGGGCAGCATGGCCGTGTTCGAGATCCCAACGGGCGTGCTGGCCGATACACGAGGACGTCGCGCGTCTTTCCTTTTGAGCGTTGTCATCGTATGCGTCGGGACGCTCGGCTACGTCGCCGTATCCTGGATGGGAGGCGGCTTGTTGCTTTTCTGCCTGATGTCCGTCGTGCTGGGTTTGGGCTATACGTTTTACTCGGGCGCCGTAGAGGCGTGGCTCGTAGACGCCTTGCAGGCGACGGGCTACTCCGGCCAACTCGATCACGTATTCGCGCAAGGAGCAACAGTGTCCGGCGCCGCCATGCTGCTTGGTTCAATCGCAGGTGGCTTGCTGGGTAGTATCGATCTCTCCATTCCCTACCTCACGCGCTCCGGACTGCTTGCCGTTGTGTATGGCATTGCGTTTTTCACCATGCGTGATCTTGGTTTCACTGCCCGGGCGAAGACCCTGAGGGAAATGCCCGGCGAGATGCGTAGAATCGCTCGGATCAGTATTACGTACGGCTGGAACACGAGACCCGTTAAGCTCCTGATGATGGCTGCCCTGGTTCAGTCGATTGTAATGGCCTGGGGGTTCTACGCGTGGCAACCCTACTTCCTCGATCTGTTAGGAAGGGACTTGACCTGGGTGGCCGGGATTATTGCCGCGCTCATCGCCCTGGCAACCATCGTGGGGAATTCGGTTGTCGAGTGGGCGTCCAGGTTCTGCGGCAAGCGAACCACATTGCTCCTGTGGGCTGCGGGGATACAAACTGTAGCGATCGTCTGTGTAGGACTGGTTTCGTCGTTCCCGTTGGCCGTGGCTTTCTATCTCCTTGCCATGGCCTCGATGGGCGTATGGGGGCCCGTGCGCCAGGCCTACATGCATGGCAGTATCCCGTCCGAGCAGCGTGCCTCCGTGATTTCTTTCGACTCCCTCATATCCAGTAGCGGTAGTGTGGTGGGTCAGGTCGGACTGGCTCGATTGGCCCAGTTGCAAGCACTTGCGGCCGGCTATGTTGTAGGCGGAATTACAACCGTGCTCGTCATGCCTATCGTTTTAAGCCTGCGCCACTTGGGTGAGAACACGGATGTGATTGTGGGAGAAGCTGGAAAACGAGGCGCGTGTGCTGCTCAGGGCATTCCTAGGGTAGCTTCACTTGACACCGATGCTCCTGTCCCAGTGCCGAAGGGCTGAGCCTTTGTTGACAGACCTGACACTCACCCCAACGACCATGCGTACCTACGAAAACTTCCTGTTCGGTGGCGAATCCAGCACGTCGAAACTCCCCGACCTCGGCCGGGCTGGGATACGTGTGTTCACAGGGCTCACCCTCGCCCTCGCTCATGGCCTTGGAAAACTGCCCCCATCCGAGGGCTTCGTGGAAGACGTAGCGGACATGGGGTTCCCGGCGCCCGGTTTCTTCGCGTGGATGGCAGCCCTGACCGAGTTCGTCGGCGGCCTCCTGCTCGCTGCGGGCCTCCTTACCCGTCCCGTTTCCCTGTTCGTCGTCATCAATATGGCGGTAGCGGGCTTTCTGAGCCAGGCGAGCGACCCGTATGAACTCCGCGAGAAGGCCTTTCTGTTCGGTTTCGTTACGCTGATGTACCTCCTGGCAGGGGCCGGGCGCTATTCGGCAGACGCATTGATCCGGCGCAATCGCTCCTGACCGTTACCCGTCGTTCTGACGGTCGCCGTAGAGGGTGTTTGTGCGCAGCTTGTGCGCCAGTTCCAGCGCCCGCTTTATCCGTGTTTCTGTACGTTTCGCGCCACTCACGTAGAGGTTCAGTGAGCGCTGCATGCCCGGCGTCTTGCCGTAAAACCGTTCGCCAGCCTTCTTGTCCTGATCCAGTGTCGCGACCAGTTCCTCACAGAGTTCCACGCGATCCGGATCGGGGTCGGGGCGGAGATCGACCAGCACGGTGTCGCCGTATGCGGCTTCGATCTCGCGCATCATCTCCTTGCTGACGACCACGTACCGCTCTCCATCCTTCCTGCCCATGATGGCCCGCCGGTACTCGCGACCGTTCAGTTCCACAATCACGCGGCGGATGCCTGCATCGCGCAACTCATCCGCGATATCCATTGGGATGGGCACGTAGTGATGCCTTGCAAAGCCCTTTTCGAGTTTGAAAAGGGGGGCTGCGAAGCTGTGGGTGTGATCTGAACCAGACATAGTCGATCGCCCTTAACAAGATAGATCAGGGGTTGCGATATTGGGTGTTCACTTTACGACGCCATGCCCCGCGGCCATCACGCCCAAATCGACCTTCCGGTCTCGCCAGAGGAAGCCTTCGCGGCGCTGATTACACCCAGCGCCGTGCGTGCCTGGTGGTCAGCGAGCCGGGTGATTGTTGTGCCGGAGCAAGACGGTCTGTGGATGGCAACTTGGGGCGGCGATGAAGATGCACCCGACTATATCTCCGGCGCAACACTATCCGTCTTTGAGCCCCCGCGCCGCCTCGTACTGAGCAACACGAAGTACGTCGCGCACACGGGCCGTCTCCCCTTCGAGGCCGATTTGCCGACGGAGTTCACTATCGAAGCGACGGAATCCGGCTGCACCCTCCACGTTCATCAGAAGGGCTTCCCCGACGACCCCATCGCCGATGAGCACTATCGGGATTGTGAGATCGGCTGGGAAAAAACCCTCGCATCTTTGCAAGCCTTTCTCTCCAAATCCTGACGACCTATATCCCCTCACTTCAAAACAGCGCGTTCGCCTGCCCGGCCTCGGCCACAGGCTGAAGCAAGCTTCATTCTCGACAGCGGATCTAGGCGAAGCTTCAAGATCGAACGCTTCATGCTTCTGAGCCTGAGGCACGCAGGTCAAGCAAATGGGTCGCGAAGACACCTAGGAGCACCGTCGCACCGAGCATCTCGAAGCCTTCCTCCAGGGCAACGTTGATCGTGCCGGGCAGAAGAAAGACGCGTTCGAGGGCGTTGGCAGCAATCCAGAGTAAACCCGAGCAAACAGTCACTGCAGCCAATCTCGGGTTCCGAACAAAACGAATAACGGCGAACCCGAAAACCGGAGCGAGTGCCAGCGCATAGGGAATGGACCACCACAGACTCTTGTCTATCGGCGCCTGGGGGAACAGCCCCGCCATAGCCAGGCCAACTACTTCGTGAAGCCCGGCGACCTCGTCCACGGACATGATGAGCATAATTGCGCCCGTATACCTCCACATTACCGCCGAACTAAATCGTATCGTTTTTACTGTATCGGACCAGGAGAGAAGCAGGCACACCAGGCTCAGCACCAGAAGCTGCGAGCCCGAGAACCAGACTGCCAGCGTTGCCTCGTCGTCCAGATCGAAGCCACCGATGTGGCCGTCCTGCGTCTGGGCGGCCAAATCAGCGAATAACGTCGTCACCGCAAAGTGCATGGCAATCAGCAACGCCTGGGCCACGACCAATAAGACCAACAGCCGCCCAAGCATTCGTCTTGGGTCGTCCGACAGGGCCAGGAGCGACTCAAGGAGCGTGCGCCGTCGAAGGAGGTTCTGATCCCTCGGGTTCATAGCATCCGATACGGGTAGGGAATGGCAGGCGTCTGGGTTTTGAAGGACCGCCCTTGATGCGGGAACGTAATTACTCCTCGGCGAAGCGATTGCTTGTGGGGACGGTTTTGCATGATGGACTAATAGGCGCCCGAGCCCCGAAGCACAACCCTGGCTGTGCGGACCAGGATTACAAAATCGAGCCAGAGCGACCAGTTGCGGACGTAATACGGATCCCACCGCTCCATGCCGATTGTGCCTGCGTCGCTGCGGCCGGATACCTGCCACAGCCCGGTGATGCCCGGCCGGACGCGCTCGCGCAACTCACGAACGCGCTCGCAGAGTTCAACCTGATGGTACTGCGGCAGCGGCCTTGGCCCGACAAGGCTCATTTCACCACGCAACACGTTGATGAGTTGCGGAAGCTCGTCGAGCGAGGTCTTACGGAGAAAGCGGCCAACGCGTGTAATTCGCGGGTCCTTTTCAAGCTTGAAGAACGCATTCCATTCTGCGCGGAGGTCTGGATCGGCTTCGAGGGCGCGTTCCAGTACCGCGTCGGCGTTGTGCACCATCGTCCGCAGTTTCCACGTGTGGAAGACCTCGCCGTCCTTCCCAACGCGCTCCTGGCGAAAGAACGGATTATGCTTATCCTCAAACCATGCGAGCCCAGCCAGAATGAGGACCAACGGCCCCCACACCGAAGCCGTAACAACGGCAACGAGCAGATCCATCAGCCGCTTCAGTGTTTGCGGCAGCGGGCGGGTGAGGTTCGAGGTGATCTCCAGCCCCAGTACTCCAACCAGATCGCGCGGCTTCACCCACAGCGATGGAGCGTCAAACATATCGGGGATGACGACAACCGTGCTGTAGCAGGTCAGCGGGCCTTCGAGCAGTTCAACCTGGCGTTCCGATGTGGCGCCCGGCATGGCAAGGAAAGCAATGGCTGCTTCGGTAGTCACCCGATCCGTTCCGCCGACGATGGGCACGGTGTCCAGGAAATCTCCCCAGCGATTCCGGTCGTCATCGAATACGGCAACCGGCACGTAGCCCATCCCAGGCTCCTCCTGCAACTGGCGGACGATTTTCGCGCCTGTGCGGCCGGCGCCATACACTACTACCGGTACACCCCATGTATCCGCGCGAACCAGCACAGCCTTGACAAATGTGCGCGCCAAGGGCACGGTAAAGATGCTAATGGCCCCAGCCAGGCCAATGGTGAGGCGGCTGCTGGTATGGCTGGGGTCCACGTTGGGCCCAGCAAGCCAGATGCCGATAATCGTGAGGCCAAACACTGCGAGCAGTATCCAGACCAACCGCCGAAGTTGCTCCACCGCGCCGAGGCCGTAACCTGGAACAAGTTTGGCGAGCGCGGCGCCACCAACGTAGAGCGGTAGGACGACCCACACGTCGCCGAGCACCATATTGGGTTCACCAAGCACCCACTGCCGAACAAATCCAGCCGCAAGGAGCGCGACAGCCAGCATGGCCAGTTCCGTAGCGAGCAGGGCAGCCGCGTTGGCCACGGTACGGCGAGCGAACGAGGCCGTCCTCGATTTGGCCAGAGCCAGGCGGTACGAAAACGGCCGTTCAGAGGCGAGAATCTGGGTGTTCATCAGCGAGGGGAAGGGCTTATCCCTAACTGGGCGGATACCGTGCCCCGCCACCGCCCGGTTGTATGCGCCCGCCAAACGGAACGCGACCGTTCCGGGACGCTCGGCCGCGACTCGATATCTCTACCTGGGCCTCATGTTGATACCTGCTCGAAACAGTTCTCGATTGGCTCCCGGATTGCCAAAAGCCAGACGTTCGGAGGCGGACGCACCGAATTCGCTGAGCCACTCGGGCAGCGGCACCGCTCGTCCGTGAACCGACGCCGGAAGACTTCTGACGTGCAGTCGTTCCTCACCCGGCTCAATGAGACGGGCTTCGCGATCTCCACCGGTAAGATGCCTCCAGCGCGCAAGATCCCCGCTCCGGAAGCCAGCTTCCTCGGCGGCATCCGGGGTGAAAAAGAAGGTGGAGGTGCGGAGATCGTTGACGGCGTGGCGGCCGTAGACGTTGCCCTCCAACAGGTTGGTTCGGCTGTGTTCGAGGGTCAGGCCTTCGACCGCTATTTCGCGGGCTTCCTCAGAGGCCGTCCAGGCGTTGCCGAGCAGTACATTGTTGTAGAGGACGTTGTGACCGTCCTCCGCGCGCCGATGGGGGTCGAGGCGGAGCCAGATGCCGCCGCCTTCGTTGCGGACGATAGTGTTGTGGATGAGCGCGTTGTGCGACGCCGCCTGCGAAAGAATACCTGCACCGCTGTAGCCTCTCCAGCGGTTATCGGCCAGGTAGTTGTGCTGAACGAGTGTGTGCGTCGTTTCCAGCTCCAGCATGATGCCCGCCACCTCGTTGCGGATGGCCACGCTGCCCTCGATCGTGTTTTGTGTGTTGTTGCCGTCGAGCCAGATGCCGGGGCCGCCGTTGTCTGCTGCGAAGTGGCGACGGATGACGGTCCGGTGGGTGTTGTGCCATTTGCCGCCACCCGCCTCCCAGAATGGGTCGTAGCCCTTCCAGTTGTTGCCGATGGCCTCGGAGTCTTCGAACAAACAACTCCGGCACGCCGCGACGAAGCCGATCTGGCCGTTGTGGTTGGCCGCGACGTTGCGGAATACGTGGTTCCGGCCTGAGCCGTCCACCCCTGCTCCGTTTGTCCATTCTACGGTAACGTTCTCCACAAGCGCACCTTCGCTGCCTCCGCAGAACGCGCCCCACTGCGCGCGGTTCGCTGCATGGCGAAACGTAAACCCGACAATGCGTAGCCATCCCGGCGTGTCCGCGTCGCCGCACTCAGGATAAAGGTTCTCCCCTAGTGGCTGAAACAGAAACGTGCGATGCGCTACTTCTATCAGGCCGGCCTGTGCGGGCGGTACATCTCTCTGAAACCGCGCAATGATGGCGCGCTGGGCCGTGTCGGAGCCCTCGACGAAGAACGTTCCGGGAACCAGATCCTGTCGCCGGAAAACCGCCCGCAGTACCTCACCACCTGCCACAACCATTTCGCGGCGCATCACCGGGTCGCCTTCGTCGCTGTACATCGGGAGCTGCGGGCCGGTCCACAACTTTTGCCAGGCATTGCCGTCACGGGTCCACTCTTCGGGCGCAGTTACGTCGGCGCCGGATACGATGACCTCGGCTCCGGAGGCTGCGGCGTACGTAATGCGCCGATCCGGTCCGCTCCCTCCGAAACGCGGTGTGACGGCTTCACGGTAGATGCCCGATTGAACGATCACCACATCGCCGGGGCGGAGCACCGTTGATGCACGGTTGATGGTCCGCCAGGGCCGTTCTCGTGTGCCTGGATTGCGGTCGTCGGCCGAGCCGTGCTGCTGATCGACCCAGTAGGTTTGGCCGCCCTCAGCCGTGAACGCTTCCTCCACCGGAACACACTCACCCGCGTCGTCCGGCCAGAGGCCCGCTGGGCAGGCAGCTTCTAAAGCCCTCCCCGTACGGAAGGTCGACTGGCCGCTGACGAAGGGTGATGCCGTCTCCACAACCGCAACTGACGTACCCTCAGCGTTGCATCCGCCAAGCAGCACTACCGCCAGACAAGTAACGAAGGCAAGGCTCACCAGACGAGTTTTCGGCATATGAAGGCCTCGGCATATTTACATGCGGCTTCTACACCGCGCAGCCGCAGCAGTCCTCGAAAGGTCTCGGCGTCGTACCACGGCTTGGTATGTTGGCCGGCAAAATGCTCCATCAGCAGGGCCACCTTGCGGTCGGCGGTAGCCGGGTCTAGCTGCACGTAGGCGTTCGGCCGGCCGAGGTCGCCGTCCCACTTGGGAATCTCGTACTCAGCAATCACGGCCTTCCCCCGAAACGTATTCCAGGTGAGATCGGAGACGAGCCTGTGGTCCTGATGGCGATCCTCACGAGCGTGCGTGAGGACCAGATGCGGATCAATCGACTTAAAGTTATCCTCGATGTAATCCTTTACATCTGAACCCACAAACGGGAAGTGCCCGTCTCGAAACGAAGCAACAGAAACGTGCGGGTGAGGCGCACCGACGAGAAAGGCATTGGCCGAGGCCAGCGCTTCGCCCTCCCGAGGCGTTCCTCCACCCGACAGCACAGCCCAGTGAATGTCCATGTGCGGACGCTCGGCAAGAAGCCTCAGCACGGTCCCTCCGCACCCGATCTCGATGTCGTCGGCGTGGGCGCCAAGAACCAGCACTCGCAACGGCGCATTGGGCGACTTCCCTAGTTCGTCGGGCAGCCCCAGCATTACGAGGACGCGTCCACGCGTGGTTTGGTACCTATCACCCCATCCCCAGCAGCGTCAGCCTCCCCGTTCCATACCTCCCACGGAGCGCTGCCCATCTTGTAGATGTCGTCGAGCATCCGCTTCTCTTTGAACGTGTCCATGCATGCCCAGAAGCCATCGTACACAAACGCCGACACGTCGCCGGCGGCGACCATGCGCTGGAATGGCTCGTTCAGCAGGTCTTCGCTTTCTTTCAAATAATCGAAAATGCGGGTGCTCATCACAAAGAAACCGCCGTTGATGCGCATGCCTATCTCGGTGACGTGCTTGATCGCTGTGACGGTACCATCGTCGGCCGTTTGGATGACGTGGCTAGTGTAGTTCGGTCCCACACCGACAAAAACCACGGCCTTGTCGGTCTCTTCCCGGAACCGGATCATGTCGTCCAACGGCGCATCTGATACACCGTCCGTATAGTTAGCCAGGAATACCTCGTCATCGCCAAGAAACGGCCGAGCCGCCATCAGGCGCTCGCCGACACTCGCCTTGTGGCCCGTGTCTACAAATGTGATGCGCCAATCGTGGATGTCGGATGTGAGAAGGTCCACCTCCCCACCGTTGGTCATCACAAAATCGTTCGAAACGGTTTCGTCGTAGTTGACGAAGTAGTCCTTGATATGATCGGCACCGTGGCCGAGGCACAGGATGAAGTCCTTGTGGCCGTAGTGCGCGTAGTACTTCATCACGTGCCACAAAATGGGCCGGTAGCCGATGTGCACCATCGGTTTGGGGATGGAGCCCGAGTGGTCTCGGATTCGCATGCCTTCTCCTCCGCAGAACAGGACGACTTTCATTGAGGTGGGGCAAACGGGATTGGAGTATCGGCAGGCAGGTGGCTCGCTTCAAGATGCGAAGCTACACATACCGTCTAAAAACAGGCTTCACTGGCCTTCCGGAGAGAAACTGGTTGACGTCTCCGTCCAGTGCATCGCGATACACTTCGAGGGCCTCGCCGACGGACTCGATCGTCTGGTCGATGGCATCGTTGTCGTGCGCAGCGGAGACCACGAAGGACGGTGCGAGGATGCCTCGGCGGATCAGCTCCTGCAGGAAGAGGGTGCGGAAGGGTTGCGAAGGCAGCCCGTCGGCATCGCGCGTGGCGAAGACCAGGTTGCAGTCGCGGCCGAGGACGGCGAACTGCTTGCTCAGCCCAAGGCGGTTGATGTGCTGATTGACGCCGTCGCGGAGGCGCGCGCCCTGCCGGTAGAGCGTCCCGACCACGTCTTCCTCGGCGTAGATCCGCATGGTTTCGATGGCGGCGGCGAGGCCGTGTGTTTCGGCGCCATGCGTTCCGGAAAGCAGGAAAACGCGCTCGTATTCGGTGTGAAGGCCGCCCCGCTCCATCAGATCGCGGCGGCCGGCCAGAGCGGAGACGGAGAAGCCGTTCGCCATGGCTTTGCCGAACGTGGAGAGATCGGGCGTGACGCCGTAGAGGTGCTGTGCGCCTTTGAGGTGCCACCGGAAGCCCGTAAGCATCTCGTCGAACACAAGGACCGCCCCGTGCTCGCGACAGATCCGCTGGACTTCCAGGAGATAGTGCGTGGCGTCCTCTACCCCGCGAGCGGGCTCCATGATGACACACGCGATCTCGTCCGGATGGAGAGCGAACAGAGCCTCCAGAGCAGAGGCATCGCCGTACGGAAAACGCACCGTGAGATCCTTCACAGCCTGCGGAATCCCGGCGTCCATCGGAGTGGCTCCGATGAACCAGTCGTCCTGCGAGAGAAACGGATGTGACGCACACAGGGCGATTTTGTCTCGGCCCGTGGCAGCCCGCGCCAACTTGGCGGCAGCGGTCGTGGCATTGGAGCCGTCCTTACAAAACTTGACCATCTCCGCGCCGTCAATCAGCCCGAGGAACGCCTCGGCGGCTCTCAACTCGACGGCTGCGGGGCGGGTGAAGTTCGTACCGCCTTCCAGCGCGCGCATCGCGGCCGCGGTTACACGAGGCTCGGCGTGGCCGAGGGTAACGGCGCGCAGGCCCATCCCGTACTCGACGAAGCTGTTGCCGTCCACGTCCCAAACCCGGCAGCCCAAGCCCCTTTCGACGACCAGGGGTGCGGCTTCCGGCATCTGGTCGTCGCCTTTGGCGTACGTGTGCGCGCCGCCGGGGATGACGCGGTGGGCTTTCTTTTGGTGCGCGACGGAGCCGGAGAACGCGTCGCTGTCGAGCGCTCCCAGTTCCGTGGGTAGCTTGATAACGGGAGTAGGCAAGGTGATGGCAGCGTCGGATGGCATAAGTCAGACGGCCTCCAGCAAGCGCTCTTTAAGAAGGCGGTCGGCGGCGGCGCGAACGGCAGTGAAGGACAGGCCGCACCGTTCGGCAATGGAAAGCAGGCTGTGCTCGCCGTCCGAGAGGTTGAGCACCCAGAGCAGAGCTCGGCGGCTTTCGGACCCCTCGGAGGATGCGTGGAGCCCACGCCGGCCCAGCATGGGTTCACCGAAGGGCTGCGTGTTTTGGTACACGGTGTCGCCCTCGAGAATATCCACAAACCGAATGAGGGCCTCGAGCGACTCGGCCAGGGCCTTCGGCTGAACCAGGTCGAGGTTGTCGCCGGAGGTATGGTACTCGGGATATTCGCCGTGAGGCGTCCGCGTGAGGCGGCCGACCGGCAGGTCGAACCCGGGGCTGCCGAACTGGCGCTCGTCGTAGCCGGAGGGCTCGAACGGCCGCACGTCCAGATTCGTCTCGCGCAGCGACCACGACACGGCACGGTCCACGGCCAGTGGCGCATCCAACGTGCCCCGGCGGGTCATCTTGTACGTAAAGTCTCCTGCGTCGCCAAGGTTGGCCAGCACCAGGCCGTGCTTGATCCTATCGACGCCGCGGCGGTTGCGGGCCAGCCACGTCACGGCGCCGATGGTGCCGGGGGCAAAAAGGAAACGGTAGGTGTAACGGAGGTTCGTGCGCTTCTCCAGATGCCGGGCCAGCGCCAGAGCCACGGCCAGCGACGACGCGTTGTCGTTGGCGAGAGCCGGATGACACGCGTGCGCGGAAAACAGCACCTCGTCGTCCGTCTTGCCCGGAATAACACACTCGCCGTACGTGAGCGAGCCATCGTACAAACTGCTGTCGATGTGTACCTCTAACTCCTCATCTTCTCCAACTTCGGCAGCAAGCCTGTCGAGTACGCGCTCGGAAAGGCAAAACCCCCACGCCTCGTCGTAATAGCTTGTCCGGTACGGAACGAGGTTGGGTTGTTTGGGCAGCGTATGCAGGTTGGGGCGGAGCCGGCGGAGCGTCATCCATGCGTGCACCGGCGTGCTGTACTGCACCACGTGGAGCGGCGAATCCGCCAGATCGACGATGCGGGTACCGTCCTCTCTGGCAATCCACGCCTCGCGTATTTCCCATTCTTTGGGGATGATCCAATCGAGCACCTCCGTACCCGTCGGCACCTCGTGGATCTTCAGCGGGATCTTCTGGCCGATGATCTGAAGCGTCGCCCGCAGGCCCTCTCCCGTGATGCACCGATGTAGTGGGTAGAGGGCCGAGACGCACCGGTACAGCGAGGCGCCGACATCTTCGGGCGTCTTCTCGCGCTTCACTGGAGTTCTTAGAGGGTAGATAGTGGCGGGCATGAGTTACGTAGTTGTTCGCTGCCAGATAGGCAAAAGCCGATCCGATCCTCCCCGCGCATCTGTTCTATCCGCGCCGGCGTCGCGTGATCGTGGCAACTGGGGCCACGAAAGCATGCTAGGAGTCTGTCGGACTTAGGGATTCGTAACGAGGCAGGTGGGAAATCGAGAGCAGTTTATCGATCTTTTGAGGCGCATAGTGGTGCTATGTAACGAAAAAGATCGAGAAAATGAGCCGATTTGCTGCCGCCGCAGTAGAATCATCCTAAGTCTGACAGACTCATAGGTTACCCGTTGAAGTCAGAATAAGACGCATCCCTTTCATTGATAACGATGGCCTCGCCGGGCCAGTCGATGCCAAAGGCCGGGTCGTTGTAGCGGAAGCCGCGAGACGCTTCCGGAGTGTACGGCGCAGTAATCATATAGAAAACATCCGTGGCGTCCTCCAGCGTCAGGAAGCCATGGGCGCAGCCTTCGGGGATGTAGAGCGCAACGCCGTTCTCGGCGGTTAGTTCGATTCCAAACCACTGCTTGAAGGTTGGCGAATCAGGGCGGATGTCAACGGTCACGTCGTAAATCGCTCCGCGCGTGCACCAGACAAACTTGGCTTCGGCATGTGGAGCAGCCTGGTAGTGCATCCCCCGCAGCGTGCCTTTCTTCGTGTTGTAGGAGCTGCTGCACTGCACGATGGAGGTGTTCAGGCCTTGCTCCTCGAACGCATCCTTCGCCCATGCGCGAGCAAAATAGCCGCGCTCGTCCTCAAACCGCTCGGGCCGAACGACGACAACGCCGGGGATGGGGGCGGGTTGGAAATGCATCCATGGCTTATCAAATTCGGCGCAATTTACACTTCGGGCGGTCGGCAATCGGCTGATTAGTGGATTGTAGTCAGTTGAGTCCGGCTTCCCGCACGCACTGCGTAAACGCCCGGCGCAAGGGGAGACCAAGGCGTCATTTTAGCAGCGTAATCCGCTGCGTGAACGCACCCGCCCGCACCACATACACCCCGGCCGGAAGCCCTCCGGTGTCCATCTCGGCTTGCCCGGCAACGAGCCCTACCCGCAGCACCTCGCGCCCCCGCAGGTCATAGACCACCGCCTCTCTTGCATCGTGCTCCGCCTTTATAGTAAGCGTTCCCGACGACGGGTTGGGGTAGACACGAAGGCCGGTCTCTTCCGTGGGTACAGCCGGCTCCGCTGCGACCACAATCACCGGTTCCACTGTGCGGAACACGCCCCCGTCGTGCCCCGCGAACGTTCCTGAGCATGCCGCATATAGCCGCCCGTCCAGGCCAACGACGATCTCTTCTACCGTGGCAGGCCATGCAGTCCACACCGGGCCCACATCCTCCCACGTCGCGCCGCCATCATCGGAGTACCACACCGGCGCACTTGCTGGAACTGTGTCGTAAGCATAGACTCTACCGCCCGGCACCGCTGCAAGGCGTGTACCGTGTCGGTTTGCCGTCGGTACCTCGGCGACAGCGTTCCACTCGATGCCATCCGAAGATCTATAAAAAGCTGGTACTGCACCGTCTACTACAGCGAGCAACTGCCCATCGTACAGGCCGCCAACAAGGCGGGCCGATCCCAAGGCGACGAAGGCGAGGTCGCCGTAGAGTGAAGTAGGGTACCACGTCCGGCCGTCATCATCGGAATAAGCAATGCCGCCGAATCCGGTAGCAACGAGACGGCCTCCGGGGAGGGACGGCGAAGGCGGCATGACGAGGATGGCTGTGGACCCAAGCGCGCCGCCTTCGGCACCGCTGCCTACCGCGAAGCCGTGATCGCTCCACGTGGTCCCGCCATCCTCCGACCGAGCCGCGACCGTGCCGCCGTGTTCAACGCTGCCTCTGGTACCCAGTGCAAAAGCTCCTTCTGGTGTAACGACGGGCAGTGAGAAGGCGTCTTCCTCAACGTCTTGCCACGTCTGCCCTCCGTCAACAGATCGACCAAGACCACTTGCGGAATGCGCAAGACCGAAGATGATGTACTCGGGCGTAATGAGGAGGTCTTTCGCCGAAGCATTGGAGGGGAATGCCTGCGACCAGTCCGTATCACCAGGGCGAAAAACCTGGGATGGATCAGAAACGGTCCCTGCGAAGAGCGTATCAACATAGTAGAAGAGGCCGAGCACATCGTTCAACGTACCCACGCGCTCCCAGACGAGGGCGTCCGGCTGTGCGTGCCCTCCTGCTACTCCCGGTGCAAGCCCAACGAGCAGTAACAGAGCAATCAGGGTCCTGATTCTCGCGAAGTGCTTCATCGTGTCGTCTTGTACGATGCCAGGCTGCCCTCGTTCAGCGAATGATGGTGAGGCGGCGTACAAACGCCCGCTCGGTAGTACCAGAGCGAACGGAGGCACGAATAATGTACACCCCTGGAGAAAGAACCGCTGTGTCGAGGCTAAGCTCGTATGCACCAACCGCAAGTGGTCCATCGTGAAGGAGCATCACCTCCCGGCCCAGCACATCATGCACCGAGAGACGAATTGGGCTACGCTCAGCAAGCGAAAGCGGAACGATAACGGCGCCTCGCGCCGGTCGTCACCTAGCACTTCCATCGTTCGCGTTGCCGCAAGTGCGTCCATACGCCTGAGCGCTCGCGCCATCCTCACTTGTATTCTCCCACAGGAAGAGATTAGCACCGCCGTAAGCACCCCAGGCGAGGAGGCCGTTCGCGCTGCCAGTGAGAGTGTTGTTGGAGGCGTAGACACGCGCCGCAGAAAGGTGCATCCCCACTTCCGTTCGGCGCTTCAGTGTATCCACCTAAAACACCAACACTTCCGGTATCGGCACCACAAACTGCCCGCCCCATTCGCGAATGACGGACATCTGCTCGGCGATCTCATTCTTCAGGTTCCACGGAAGAATCAGCACATAGTCGGGCTTCGTTTCTTCGATCATCTCGGGCGGATGCACGGGGATGCGCGTGCCCGGCAGGTAGGTGCCCTGTTTGTACGGGTTGCGGTCTACAGTGTACTGGAGAAGGTCATCTCGGATGCCGCAGTAGTTGAGGAGCGTATTCCCTTTTCCGGGCGCGCCGTAACCCACCACCTGCGCGCCGGCGCGGTTGGCTTCAATGAGGAAGTCGA
>JADFQN010000172.1 GCA_022561755.1 Bacteroidota bacterium | reverse complement strand
TGCACCAGGGCGCCGAGATCGCCGCGGAGGCCATAGGCGGCCACCGTGATCAACGCGATACTCGCGCCCCCGAAGGCGACGAAGAACGCCTGGCGGATCCGACGGCCCGGAGGTGCACCGGAAGCGACCGCGGCGAGCAGGCCCGCGGCCAGGACGACGCCGACGGTCTGCTTGCACAGCGCCGCGAAAGCGATGACCACGCCGGCCACCAGGGCCCAGGCGACGGATCGGGTGGCCCTCACCGCCGGATAGGCGGCGATCAGGCAGAGGTGGAAGGCGAGGGTGGTGTGAAAGAAGAGAGAGACGAGGGGGAAGAGCAGGATCGGCGCACTGGCAACGCAGGCGGCGGCGGCGTGGGCGAGGGCGCCGGCCCCGGCCCGAAGCGCCACGGCATAGACCGAAGCGCAGGCGAGGCCGTGGAGCACCACGACCGCGCCCCGGGCCACGGCGATCTCTTCACCGAAGATCCGGAACAGGGCCGTCAGCAGCTCGAAGGGAAGCGGCCCCGTGAAGCTGGCGACATCCCGGTAGAGCACCTCGCCGTGAACCATGCGCTGGGCGACGTGGAGGATCAGCCCCTCTTCGAGCAGGTTCGGCTCGAAGCGAATCATGAAAGCGCAGACGCTGGCGCCCAACAGGCCCCAGGTCAGCGCGGTAGCCTCCGAGATTCGCCGGGCGTCGCTTTCGTTCATCGAAGACCTGGGCCGCAAGCATGATGCGCTTGGTCTTGCGGCCCATCAACCCCCGATGAGAGGCCGCCGGTCGTTGGAAAGCGATGGGCGATCCGGTAGCCTAGCCGCCCCACGGATGCCTCCACTCGCACCGATTCCGCCATGAGGCCGAAGACCTTCACCCTCGAGATCTTCCTGGCTTCGCTTGCCGGTCTGCTGCTCGAGATCAGCTACACGCGGGTTTTGTCGTTCAAGATCTCTTCCTATTACACCTATTTGATCATCGGACTCGCGCTGCTCGGAATCGGCGCCGGTGGAGCGTTCGTCGCCGTATCCCGGCGGCTGCGGGAGCGGCCGCCGGAGCGGCTGCTCCCGGGGGTCTGCTGGCTGGGCGGCGCGGCGATCGGACTCGGGTACTTCGTGATTGTCTCGGTGGAGCTGGGCACCTTCGAGACGCCTTCGGGCCTATCGAAGACCACCATGTGATTGGAGTCCGTGCGGCCGCAGAGTTGCTCGTCGGAGCGCTTGCTGGGACCTTCCACCAGAATTACCTCGCGGCTGCCGACGCGCTGCTCGTTCTTCTCGCGCGAGACGCGGTTCTGGTTTTCGATGATCTCGCCGAGGCGGCGCTTCTTGACATCGTCCGGCACGTCGTCCTCAAATTTGCGGGCAGCAAACGTATTGGGCCGCTCAGAGTAGGCGAACATAAAGGCGTGGTCGTACCGGACGGCCTCCATCAGCGAGAGCGTGTCGGCGTGCTCTTCTTCCGTCTCGTGGCAGAACCCGGCAATGATGTCGGTAGACAGGGCAAGATCCGGCAGAATGGTACGTGCGTGGCCGATGAGGTCGAGGTACTGCTCGCGGGTGTACGTGCGCCGCATCCGGCGGAGCACATTGGTGTTGCCGTGCTGCACGGGAAGGTGGATGAAGTCGCACACCGTGGGTTGCTCGCGGTGGACGTGCAGCAGCTCGTCCGAGCAGTCCTTGGGATGGCTTGTGGAGTAGCGGATGCGGAGTTCGTGCGAGAGCAGCGAGATGCGATAAAGCAGCTCGGCGAAGCTCACCGAGGTACCGTCCTGCTCCACGCGGTACGAGTTCACGTTCTGGCCGAGCACCGTGACCTCCTTGTAGCCCGCGTCCACGAGCTGCGAGCATTCGGCGAGGATGCTCGTCACCGGGCGGCTGCGCTCGCGGCCGCGCGTAAACGGGACGACGCAGAACGAGCACATGTTGTCGCACCCGCGCATGATGGACACGAAGGCCGTGACGCCGTTGGTGTTGTACCGGACGGGCGCAATGTCGGCGTAGGTCTCCTCGCGGGAAAGGTGCACGTTGACGGCGGCTTGCCCAGTTTCTGCTGTTTCGGCCAAGAGACGGGGGAGGTCGCGGTAAGCATCCGGCCCGACGACGAGGTCCACCAGCGCTTCCTCCTCCAGCAGTTTTCTGCGGAGGCGCTCGGCCATGCAGCCGAGGACGCCGATGGTGAGATCGGGCTGCGACTTAACCTTCCGCCCCCGGAACCGCGCCAGTCGCCCGCGCACGCGGTCTTCCGCCTTTTCACGGATGGCGCACGTATTGATGAGGATAACATCGGCCTCGTCCTCCGTGGCGGCCAGTCCGTAGCCATCCTGCTGGAGAATCGAAGCGACCAATTCCGAGTCGGCTACATTCATCTGGCAGCCGTACGTCTCTATGTAGACGCGCCGCCCGTTGGGTGCATCCTTCGTCGCTGCCAGCGTTTTCGGCTCGTCAATCCCCTCCGCTACATCCGGCGCGGACCCCGGATCGGAGTCCGGGGCAGGCTCGGGTTGAAGGACGTCGAGGTCTGTGATGGGCTGCATTACAACTCATTAAATTCGAACTCAAAACTACCGCTGCCAACTCGCTCTCGCAGCACAGATTCGGTGGAACGGACCCCGATCTCACTCACGGCGTAGGAAACGCCGCCAGACCACACTGCTATGCACACTACACCCACGTACACCAACCGGGTCTATAGCGTCTAGGAACTGCGTGCTCACTTCGACGATGTCTTGCGGCACGCGACTGATGAACAGCAACACGTCGTGCTCGCTCAGAACGGCGAGCCCGTTGCTGCCATCATCCCGATTGAGGCTTTGGGACTCCTGGATCGCGTGTTTGAGGCGCTGGAAGATGAAATAGACATGCGTGAGGTACGGCGCATCCGCGCTGATGAGGACGACGAATCTGTACCGTGGGAAGAGGTCAAGAAGAATCTCGACCTGTGAAACGCTATCGTATCATCTTCAAATGATCTCCTGAAAAGGCGCTCAGTAAGCTCCCTCGGAAGGTTCAGGAACGCATTCGAGATGCAATTGATCATCTGCAGGAGGAGCCACGCCCACGTGGAACCCGCCAGCTAACGGATGAGGATAATGCTTGGCGAATCCGCGTCGGCCAGTACCGCGTGATCTACGAGATTCAGGACGATGTGCTCGTCGTCCATGTTATCCGCATCGCCCATCCGAGCAAGGCGTACCGGGGCAGGTAAATCCTGTCCGATGCACAAAACGGGCCCTTTCGAGTAGCTTTGCCATTCATCTTGACAATCACACCATGCGTTCGCTTTCCCTTCTCCTCTCCTTTCTCTTTGCCGCAGCGCCTGCCTTCGCGCAGGACGACATGCTCACCCAGCGCCCCGATCCTGAGAACCCGGAGGGCGAGAACATGACCACGCCGCCTACGTGGACGGTGCGTTTCGACCATCCGGGCACGGCGACTGTAGGCTCGGAGCAAGACAGTGTGGATGTCTGGTTCGTGAACATGAAGCCGGGCTGGCACATCACCACAGGGCCGGCCGCCATCTTCTATCATCCGGCGAGCACGGTAGAAGGCAACCAGCGTATCGAGTCGAACATCTACTTCTTTGATCCCGGCGAGCGCCTCGAGGCCTACGGCATTTTCTTCGGCGGACAGAACCTCGAGGGCGACGACATCACGTACGACTACTTCCTCGTCCGGAACAACGGCGAGTTCATCGTCAAGCGATGGACGGGTGACGAAACGTCCGTCATCCACCCGTGGACGGCGCATGAGGCCGTAGCCATCTTCGGCCCGGAGACGGAAGACACGGTGGCCAACAAGCTGGCCGTCGAAATCCGCGAAGAGGAAGTATTGTTCTTCGTGAACGACGCCGAGGTGACGCGCCTGCCCCGCGAAAGCGTCCATACCGACGGCGTGCTGGGTCTCCGCCTCAACCACCACGTCAACGTCCACGTATCGACGCTGTCCGTTTCGGACCTATGAGGCTGCTGAACTAAGTCATCCTGCCTTCCCGCCATGCGGCGGGACTCTCGGCCGATCTCTTCGTTGCCCCGCAGTACTGCGGGGCCGAATCACCGATTCGACTACGATCTCACGCCTTGATCTCAACCGAGATGCGCTCCCCGACAAGTCGGGGCAGGCTGTCTCGGCGACAGCCCGCCCCGCGCTCGTTGCGGGGAGCACGTAACTCAACAGCCTCCTATAGCCCCGAGTGTTTCTCCAGCATCCGGGCCACGTACTTCCCGATCACGTCAAATTCGAGGTTGACGCGGCGGCCGGGCTGCCAGTCGTGGATCGTGGTGTTCTCCCACGTGTGAGGGATGATAGCGACCGTGAACGACTCCTTTGCCAATCGAGCTACCGTCAGCGAGATACCGTCGATGGTGATGCTGCCGACGGGAATCAGGTTGGCGGAATAGGACTCCGGATAACGGATGGCGACAAGCCACGAATCAGCGAGTTGTTCGATGGTTTCGACGACGCCCGTCGTGTCCACGTGGCCCTGCACAACGTGGCCGTCGAAGCGCCCATTCGCCTGCATGGCGCGCTCGATATTGACGGTATCGCCTTCCGAGACGTCGCGGAGACTGGTCTTGGCGAGGGTTTCTTCCACAGCCGTGGCCTCGAATTCGGCGCCATCCTGAGCCACCACCGTCAGGCACGTCCCGTTCACGGCCACGCTTTCGTCCACAGAGAGTTCGTCCGCGAACGGGCAGGAGATGGTGAGCCGCCGCCCGCCGCCCAACTCTTCAAGTTGCTCGATCCGGCCGACTGCTTCGATGATGCCGGTAAACATGAGTTCGGTAGCTTGGGTACGGAAGGTACCGCTCTCGTCCGACGCCGATCCCGCATGCGCACGCTTACCCACCTGTTCGAGAACAACCGCAACTGGGCCGAAGGCGTCGAGCGTGAACGCCCAGGTTTTTTCACCGGTCTGGCCGAACAACAAGCACCCCGCATCCTCTGGATCGGTTGCGCTGACAGCCGAGTGTCCGCCAACCAGATCACCGGCCTCGACCCCGGCGAGATGTTCGTCCACCGCAATGTCGCCAATGTTATTCCGCACACCGATCTCAATTCGCTGTCGGTGCTCCAATATGCCATCGAGGTGCTGAAGGTGGAGCACGTTATCGTATGCGGTCACTACGGCTGCGGCGGCGTGCGGGCTGCACTCAACGAGCAGCGCCTCGGCCTGATCGACAACTGGCTCCTGCACGTCAAGGACGTTTGGCGGAAGCATCGCCGGGCGCTCGACGCCCTGGACGACGCGGCCCGCTTCCGGCGGCTGTGCGAACTGAATGTGATCGAGCAGGTCGCCAACGTCTGCCGGACGTCGATAGTGCGCGAAGCATGGCGAGGTGGACAGACGCTGTCGATCCACGGCTGGATCTACGAGCTCTCCGACGGCCTCCTGAACGACCTGGGCCCTACCGTCGCCGCCGCCGATG
>JADFQN010000056.1 GCA_022561755.1 Bacteroidota bacterium | reverse complement strand
CGCAATCGAACCGGGCGACCTCGGCGTAGGCCATTTGGTAGATGAGGTGTTCTTGCTCCTCCTCAGGGGTGACGGGCTCTCCATCCGGCTTTGAACAAATCTTGCTGGCGAACCACGGATCGTGTGAGACAACGACTTCGTGATCGGCTGAAATGACCGTGTCGAGTTCCAGCGTGGTGACGCCCAACTCCAGCGCCACCTCGAATGCGGGCAGCGTGTTCTCAGGGGCGAGGCCGCGCGCCCCCCGATGCCCCTGAACGTCGAAGGTCTCGATCACATCACACCGTAGGCCAGCATCGCGTCCGCCACCCTCACAAACCCGCCTATGTTGGCGCCCGTGACGTAATTGACGCGGCCGTTTTCGGTACCGTATTGAACACAGGTTTCGTGGATGGAGTGCATGATGCCCCGCAACTTCTCGTCGACCTCCTCGCGTGGCCACGAGAGGCGAAGGCTGTTCTGGCTCATCTCCAGCCCGGATGTAGCCACACCGCCTGCATTAGCCGCTTTGCCCGGCCCGAAAAGGATGCCGGCCTCTTCGAAGCGGTGGGCCGCCTCCGGCGTGCTCGGCATGTTGGCGCCTTCGCTGACCACATCGCAGCCGTTGTCGAGCAGGGTCTTCGCGTCATTATCGTCCAGTTCGTTCTGCGTGGCCGAGGGGAAAGCGCAGTCGCACGGCACGATCCACGGCTTCTTGTCGGCGTGGAAAACGAAGCCATTGGTTGAGGCGAACTCGGCCAGCGTGCCTCGCACCTCGTTCTTGTGGTGCATCACGGCTGCAAGCTGTTCTTCCGTCAACCCGTCCTTGAAGTGAATCATCCCCGATCGATCTGAGAGGGTGAGCACGGTAGCGCCCAGCGTCAGCAGCTTCTCGGCCGTGTATTGCGAGACGTTGCCGGAACCCGAAACCACGCACCCTTTGCCCTCGATGCTCTCGCCTTTGTGTTTGAGCATTTCCTGCGCGAAGTAGACGGTGCCGTAACCGGTGGCCTCGGATCGAATCAGGCTGCCTCCCCATCCCACACCTTTTCCGGTAAGCACGCCGGTGAACTCGTTTCGGAGGCGCTTGTACTGCCCGAATAAAAAGCCAATCTCACGCCCTCCAACGCCGATATCGCCGGCCGGAATGTCCGTGTCTGCGCCGATGTGGCGCTGGAGTTCCGTCATAAACGACTGGCAGAACCGCATCACTTCGGCGTTACTCTTGCCCTTCGGGTCGAAGTCGCTGCCGCCCTTGGCGCCGCCCATGGGGAGTGTGGTCAGGCTGTTTTTGAAGACCTGCTCGAACGCGAGAAACTTGAGCACCGAGAGCGTTACCGACGGATCGAAACGCAGCCCTCCCTTGTACGGCCCAATGGCATTGTTCGCCTGAATACGGTAGCCGCGGTTGACGTGGATGGCCCCGTTGTCGTCTTCCCACGTTACGCGGAAATGAATAACGCGATCGGGCTCCGCGATGCGCTCCAGAATCTGGGCCTCCTCGTATTCCGGATGCTCCCGAGTGAATGGGATGACCTTTTCGGCCACCTCTCGGACGGCCTGCAGGAATTCAGTCTGGCCTGGATTGCGGTCCTCCAGGCTGTCCATAAAAGCAACGAGTTCCACGGGAGTGTAGGGCTGGTTAGAGGTGGCCTGGGTTCTTGCGACGGGATGAGCCGCGATCAAGGTGGAGTCTTGCGATCCTATCAACCCCAAAACGGAGTCATTCCGATGAGACGCAAACGCAGAATACACATGCTGCCTTCAAGGCCACAGTGGCTTTGGGAGGACTAAAGAAAGACCGAACGATGACCGAGCTGTCCGCACAGTTTGAGATCCGGCAGACTCCTATTCCTAACGCCGCAACGAAATCGGCACAGATACGACAGTCCCCCTGTTGGCGCCGATAGGATAATGCAGCGTTATGCTCCTCGGCGTATCACCTGCAGAGGCACCGTAGAAGGTGAGTTGGCCGCTGCGGGCTCCACCTGGTGTCACAACATCACCGGCACCGCCTCGTGCTTCCGAGGGCGCCGCATCGTACCGGCGGCCGGTATCGTCGGTAACCCACGAATGGCGCGCACGACGCGTCCACTCATCCCATTCGCCCTCGAAATCAAGCGACCGCTCCTGTACATCCAGCCGAACCCGGACACGGCCTCCCGAAAGGTGGGAGACGTTAACCGAAGTGACGGTAATCTCAAACCGGTGGTCGCGGAACGAGGTGCCCACACGCCGGACCTCCGTGTTGAACGACTGCGTTCTCGGGCCTTCCGGCTGCTCAATCGTCACAGATACGATGTACGAGCCGCTTGCCGCTTCTTCCATACTGGTCACGTCCAATTCGTACGCTGAACTCGTGCTCAGCATCCGCTCGATGCGCGCCGTCTGCCCGCCCTCCGCCATTGCCACCTCGCGCTCGCCACGCCGAAGAATCAGCCTCGGCGCAAAGTGCCGCGAACGAACAGCTATAACGACCTGGTCCCCTGCCCCGGCGTTGAACCGGTAGGTGTTCACATATCTGCCGTCATTGAACCAAGATCGCTCGCCAAGCTCCGCACTTACTTCGCGACCGTCGGCGCGGATGGCGAGAACGCGAACGGTTTCGAGATTGAGGATGTACGAACCCTGCGCGGCACGCTCTCTCGACGTGGCAAGGAGGAGATACGGGGCTTCGCTGCCGGGCCGGAAGCGGAGCACGGTAACGCGCGTGCTATCGTCGTCCACGCGCTGCTCTACGGAACTCCATGGCTCTACAACTTCACCTTCGGGCCCCAGGAGATGCACTTTTGGCGTGAAATCCCTGGCGTGGACACTGAGGATAACCGGCTCGTTGGGACGGGCCTCTATGAGATAACTGTGTTCGTACCTGCCGGCTCGGAGCACGCCTCGAATCCCCAGGGTGTCCTCGTGAGTGGGACTCCGGACGTTAACGACGACGGCCTCCGGCGGGAGCCCCGCCGACAGTTCGTAAGCGCCGCCAGGGCCTTGGCCACGAGTGGTAACGGTGATTTCGTACCGTCCTGAACCGGCCAAACCTACAACCTCCGCACGGTGGTTCGTTTGCATTAGCGTCGAAGCCGCGAGCCGCTGCCCGTCTGGAGTGGTCACCATTAGGTCCGGGACGAAGGCAGCCGAGGTAAGTACGATCGTGAACGCATTCGAATCCGGGGCTTCGAAGTAGTAGTAATCCTCAAGATGGTCGCTGTAGCTGACCGCGTCGCCCTGCTCCAGCGCCCCGGCTGCCAGTTCCCCGCCCAGATACACGGGCGATTGGCGCAACGCCGCAGAGTAGGCTACCTCATCCGCAGCCTGGCGGCGCGCCAACTCGGCTTCGTCAACCGGATCATCCTGACGGAGCATGAACGCCGCGCTGAGGGCAGTTATGAGCACGATGCCGGCGAGCACCGCAGCCGTCACAGGCCGCTGCTTCATCGCCGGTACGATGGAGTGGACCGAGAAGTGTGAAGGTGTTTGCGGTGGGGAAGTCGACACGCCGGCTTCAATCGGAGCGCAAGGGACACGGGCGGCAAAGATAGGGGCCGAACTGACCTTTGGCAGGGGCGAACGCTGCCCCTACACCGAGGGTTGCCATTTGCACACATCCAGAAATGAACAGCCGGCCTGTTTTTTTTTGGTCGAAGATATGGGGATGAACCAACCTGGGAACACCGACAAGCCCCTAGCCCGTACCGAACGCATGCAATCCATTCATAAACATCTCAACGGCCACGGCGGTGAGCACCATTCCCATTAGTCGCTCGATAGCAATGAGCCCGCGGCGGCCAAAGAAGTTACTCAGGTGGTTACCCAACAACAGAATCGTTGCTGAGGCTGCCCACGCTAAAAGCACAGCCAATAGCCAGACCGGCCATCGCGTTGGGTCGCTACTCATGATGAGCATGACCGATGCCATGGCGCTCGGGCCTGCCAGAAAGGGGATCGCCAAGGGGACGACAAACGGTTCACCCTCGATGTCTTCGGCCATCGGGCTGCCTCGGCCCGGAAAGATCATCCGCAGAGCAATCAGAAAGAGAATGATTCCCCCAGAGATGGAAAGGGCTTGCTCCGAGATTCCTATCCCGTGCAACACGTGAGGCCCTGCAAAGAGAAACAGAACCAGCACCCCGAGGGCGATCAGTAACTCGCGAATGATTACCCTTCGCCTCCGCGAGGGCTCCACCGGCGCCAACGTCGCAATGAACAGCGGGATGTTCCCGGCCGGGTCCATCACCAGAAAAAGAAGCAGAAAAGCCGAAACGAGCGTCATTGCACCACCTATCTACTCAAAATGTACACCTGCGACGGTCGAATCTTGTGGGTCTGCCCGATAGGGGGATTGGTTTGCTCCCGTCCCTGTGGGGGAGATCCCGCATCGAAGGAGGCACGGGCTAGCGTCCGCGAATGAACAGTCCGAGGTGGCCCTCTGAGCAAGCTCGAATCGTTCGCGCGAGGTCGGGGAAATCGACAACAGGGATTGGCTGACGCCCATCCCTGTGAGGGAGATCCTGCATCACAAAGACCTATGGCTTCGCCAGAATGCGAAATCCACAGCGGCCATCTGAGCAAGCTCGTTGTCGTCAGGTCGGGATTGGCTGACGTCTATCCCAGTGGGGGGATCCTGCACCGTAGGATGGCGCCGGCTTACGCCCACCTGTGAACAGATCGAGGTGGCTCTTTGAGCAAGCTCAGAGCCACCTCGATCTGTTCACAGCGCTTCGCGTTGCCATCCTTCATTGCGGAGAGGGAGGGATTCGAACCCTCGGTACCCCTAATCGGAGTACGCCGGTTTAGCAAACCGGTGGTTTCAGCCACTCACCCACCTCTCCGGGGCAGGGAAAATAGATAGTGAGGCCACGCCGGGCCAAGTGGAAATTGTCCGAACGCGAGCGAGTTGCGATGTACGCGATCCAGAAAACTGTGTTTCCACGCGAGGAGTCTGTCGGGTTTAGGGGATCGTAGCGAGACGAGTGGGGAAACGAGGTCATTCCCTCGACCTTTTGAGGCACATAGTGGGGCTACGTAACGAGAAAGATCGAGGGAATGGGCCGATTAACCGCCGTCGCAGTAGAGTCATCCTAAATCCGACAGACTCCTAACCCGTATCCTTCCGCCGACTCGCTCACCACGCGCCGTCTACCATGCCCCCAATCGGAACAATCGCCGCACCCCTTCGCGTCGCCATCGTTGGCGCAGGTCCGGCCGGTTTTTACGCTGCCGGCGCACTGCTGAAACAGGATGACGTTGTCGTCGAGGTGGATCTGCTGGATGAGCTCCCCACACCGTACGGGCTCGTCCGCAGCGGCGTAGCGCCCGACCACGAGAAGATCAAGAACGTTACGCGGGTGTTCGACAAGGTGGCCGCGAACCCGCGCTTTCGGTTCTTCGGCAACGTCCGTTTTGGGGAACATGTGAGTCTGGACGATTTCCGACGACACTACCATCAGGTGCTGTTTACTACAGGCGCGCAGACCGACCGCAGCCTGGGCATTCCAGGGGAGGATTTGGAGGGAAGTCACTCCTCCACAGAGTTCGTCTGGTGGTACAACGCCCACCCCGACTTCCGCGAGCGCACTTTTGATCTCTCCTGCGAGCGCGTTGTCGTAGTGGGCGTCGGCAACGTGGCCGTGGATGTGGCGCGCATCCTCTGCCGAACACCGGAAGAGTTGGCCACGACCGACATAGCGGATTACGCATTGGAGGCGCTGCGCGAGAGCAAGATCCGTGAGGTGGTCATGCTCGGGCGTCGTGGTCCAGCGCAGGCGGCCTTCACCAACCCTGAGGTCAAGGAATTGGGCGAGATGGAGGATGCCGACTTCATCGTACGCCCCGACGAAGCCAAGTTGGATGCTCTCAGTCAAGAAGATGTGGAAGCGGCTAGCGACCGCCTCCTCACCAAGAAGGTAGAATTGTTGCAAGACGTTGCCGGGCGCACGCCTGAGGGCAAGTCGAAGCGGATCGTACTTCGGTTCCTCGTCTCCCCTACCGAAATCCTCGATGATGAGACGGGCCATGTCGGCGCTGTACGGCTCGTGCGCAACGAACTGTATCGCACGGAGGATGGTCGTCTACGATCGCGCGCCACTGAGGAAACCGAGGAGCTATCGTGCGGCCTCGTCTTCCGCTCGGTTGGTTATCGAGGTGTGCCTTTGCCCGACGTACCGTTCCGAGAAGATTGGGGGATCGTTCCGAACGAGGAGGGCCGCGTTCTGCAAGAACCGGACGGGGATCCTGTCCCCGGCCTCTACGTCTCCGGCTGGATTAAACGCGGACCCTCGGGGGTGATCGGAACGAACAAACCGGACGCGCAGGAGACGGTTGGGCACATGCTGGAGGACGCGGAAAACGACCGCCACTTCCAGCCCGAACATCCTTCAGGCGAAGCAGCTGAATCCCTCATCCGCGAGCGCCAGCCTCAGTGCTTCTCCTACGCCGACTGGCTGCGAATCAACGATCTGGAATCCACGGCAGGCGAAAAGCAGGGCCGCCCGCGTGTCAAGCTGACGCGGATCGAGGATATGCTGGGGGTGCTGGGGTAGTGTATCGAGGGTAGGGACGCCTCGCCGAGGCGTCCGCTGGTATACAACACCGCAACATCTACAACGCGGCGCGCTCGGCGAGCACGCCCTTCCTAGGAGGCTGTTGAATTACCTACTCTGCAGCCGAGACGAGTGAATCGCGGTCGGGATCATGGCGCGAGATCGCAGTCGAATCGGTGATTCGCCGAGCATCTCGCAACGCTGAGATCGACCGTGAGACACCGTCGCAGGCCGGATGAGGTATTTCAACAGCCTCCTAAATCAACCCACCTTCAACGCCTCCGCGCCGCTGGCAATCTCGATGATCTCTGTGGTAATCGCGGCCTGACGGGCGCGGTTATACGTGAGTTGGAGGTCCTTGAGGAGCTCGCCCGCGTTCGTGGTTGCGTTGTCCATGGCCACCATGCGCGCGCCCTGCTCGGAGGCATTCGATTCGAGGAGCATCCGCCAAAGCTGGTACTGCATGAACTCGGGGATCAGGCGCTCCAGCAGCACCTCCGGGCTCGGCTCGAAGATGTACTCCACCTCGCCTTCAGCTTCGGCCACGTCGCCGTAATCGGCGCTGGCCTCCATCACGGGCGTGATGAACGAGCCGGTCGGGACGGGCAGCAACTGCTCCGCAATCCGGTTCTGCGTAATTGTATTCTTGAACTCGTTGTACACCACCTCCGCGTGGTCCCACTCGCCGGTTTCGAAACCTTGCACGGCGATGTCCACGATCTCGCCTGCTATGGGGAACTGGAGGTCGTTGAAGACGCCCCGGTAGTCGCCCACGAGTTGGTGGCCGCGCTTGGCGAAATACTCGTGCGCCTTCCGGCCGATGGCGAGGATGTGCAAGTTGCCGGCGGCCTTGTGGTCGGCGTAGGCCTCGGAAATGCGTTCCTCGGCCTTCTTGATGATGTTTGTGTTGAAGGCCCCGGCGAGGCCACGATCCGACGTGACGACAATCAGCAACACCGCGTTCACCTCTTCCCGCGGGCGGAACAGTGGGTGGCTCAGCGGGTCCAGGCGCTGCCGGAGATGCCCGATTAACTCGCGGATTTTGAACGCGTATGGGCGAGCGGTGAAAATGCGCTCCTGCGCCTTCCGCAGCTTGGCTGCCGCCACCATCTTCATGGCGCGGGTGATCTGCTGGGTGTTCTTAACCGAGCCGATACGGGTGCGAATGTCGCGGAGAGAAGCCATCTTGGTGGATTGGGTGTAGGGCGCGACCCGTGTGGTCGCCATGCATGGGGCGACGACGAAAGCCACCGTACTTGGGGCGACCACATGGGTCGCCCTTACGGTTACGCGGCGGTCACCTCGGTGTAGCGGGCGGCGAGGTCGTTGGCCTCCTGCTCGAAGGCGGCCACGGCCTTGTCGGTCAACTCGCCGGTCTCGACTACGGACGCCAGGGCGTCGGCGTGCTTGAGGCGCAGCGCTTCACGGAACTCGGCCTCAAACGCCTTCACGTCGGCAACGGGTACGGCATCGATCAGGCCCTTGCTCGCCACATAGATGAGTGCCACCTGCTCTTCAACCGGAACCGGCGCGTACTGCGGCTGCTTGAGGATCTCCACGAGGCGCGCGCCGCGGCTGAGCTGACGCTGCGTCACCGGGTCGAGGTCGGAGCCGAACTTGGAGAACGCCTCCAGCTCGCGGTACTGGGCGAGGTCGAGGCGGAGCGTGCCGGCGACCTTCTTCATTCCCTTGATCTGAGCGTTCCCACCCACGCGGGAAACCGAGATACCCACGTCGATTGCCGGAAGCACACCCGAGTTAAAGAGGTTGGTTTCGAGGAAGATCTGGCCATCCGTGATCGAGATCACGTTGGTCGGGATGTACGCCGTCACGTCGCCCGCCTGCGTCTCAATCACCGGAAGCGCCGTAAGCGATCCGCCGCCCTTCACCATGCCTTTGATAGAATCCGGGAGGTCGTTCATCTGCTGCGCGATGGCATCGGTGGCGTTGATCTTCGCGGCACGCTCCAGCAGGCGGCTATGGAGGTAAAACACGTCGCCGGGGTAGGCTTCGCGGCCTGGAGGACGGCGGAGCAGCAGCGACACCTCGCGGTAGGCCACGGCCTGCTTGGAGAGGTCGTCGTAAATACAGAGGGCGTGCCGGCCTGTGTCGCGGAAGAGTTCGCCGATGCACGCGCCGGCGAACGGCGCAATGAACTGAAGCGGCGCCGGGTCGGATGCGGGCGCGGAGATGATGACCGTGTAGTCCATCGCACCTGCTTTCTCCAGTGCACCATGAACCTGGGCCACCGTAGAGTTTTTCTGCCCGATAGCTACGTAGATGCAATAGACTGGCTTTTCGCCTTCCTCGTGCGTACGCTTCTGGTTGATGATCGTATCGACGAGCAACGCCGTCTTACCCGTCTGGCGGTCGCCGATAACGAGTTCGCGTTGGCCGCGGCCAATCGGCACCATCGAGTCGATGGCCTTGAGACCCGTCTGGAGCGGCTCGGAAACCGGCTCGCGGAAAATCACGCCCGGCGCCTTGCGCTCCAGCGGCATTTCGTACGATTTGCCCGTGAGCGGCCCTTTGCCGTCAATCGGGCTGCCCAGTGGGTCGATGACGCGGCCGAGCATGCTCTCGGAAACGCGGATCGAAGCGATGCGCGCGGTGCGGCGCGCTTCGTGGCCTTCCTTCACGGAGTCTGCCCCGCCGAAGAGCACTGCCCCCACGTTGTCCTCTTCGAGGTTGAGCACCATGCCCGTCACGCCGCTCTCGGGGAACTCAATGAGCTCGCCGGCCTGCACATTGGCGAGGCCATAGAGGCGCGCGATGCCGTCGCCGACCTGAAGTACGGTACCGACTTCGTACACATCGGTCTCGGACTCAAACCCACCTAACTCCGAGCGGAGTACGGCGGTGACTTCATCGGGGCGAATTGCGGTTGACATGGCGTGGTCAGTGGTTTGTTGTTAGTAGTTAATGGTTGGCAGAGGTCTCGATGCAGAGACAACTAACTACTAACCACTATCCACCATCTAATTTTGGCTGAGGAAGGCGCGCTCCTGAAACTGCGCGCTGAGGACTTGAAGCTGGTGCCGGACGCTGCGGTCGAAGACCTTGTCGCCCATGCGGACGACGAGCCCGCCGACGAGCGACGGCTCCACGTCCATCTTCATACGGACTTTCTTGCCCGAGTTGGCTTCGAGGGCTTTGCGGAGGGACTCCGCCTCGTCGAAGCCGAGTGGTTTTGCGGTGCGCACGTGGGCTTCCACAACACCAAGGCGCTCGTCTTTCAGCGCGCTGTACGCAGCGACGACGGCCGGAAGAAGCTCCTCCCGCGCCTTCTCGACGAGCAGTTTGATGAACCGCATCGTCAGATCATCCACCCTGCCCTCGAAAAGGCGTCCGAGCACGGCCTCCTTCTTCGGGCGTGGGACGATAGGGCTTCGCAAGAGTGAAATAAGTTCACGCGAGCCGTCGAGCGTCTCTCGGAGCGCGTCCATGTCCTCGTCGATGCGATCGGCCACGCCCTTCTCCTGCGCCTCCTGGTAGAGGGCGAGGGCGTAACGACGGGCGACGGGGTGGCTCATAGGGCGGGAGTATGTCGTAGTGCGTATTGCGTAAAGGCTGCGAAATCGGCACTGTTACGCAATACGCATTACGCAATAGAAATTACTTCTGCGGCAGGTCGTCGAGGAACGCGTCCACGAGCTTGCGCTGGCGGGCATCGTCGAGGTTCTCGTCGAGGATTTTGCCGGCTGCGCCAATGGCAAGGTCGGCCACTTCGGCGCGGAGTGCTACGAGGGCTTGCGTCTTCTCGCGCTCTATGTCGGCGCGGGCCTGCTCCTGCAAATGCGCGAGCTGGGCCTTCGTCTTTTCGACCTCCTCGGAACGAAGTTGATCGGAAGCGTCGCGGGCGTCGCGGAGGATGCTCTGCGCCTGGCGCTCGGCATCGCGGCGGGCAGCCTCGTTGTCTTCCTGCATCCGGCTGGCCTCTTCCAGCGCGCTTTCGGCGCGCGTCAGCGATTCTTCGATGGTCTTTTCGCGCTCATCGAGGGCGCTCACCATTGGCTTCCAGGCATATTTCCCGAGGACGAACAGCAGCAGTCCGAAAACGATGAGCGTCCAGAAAATTAACCCCGCGTGGGGCGAGAGCAGGGACGAAGCGAGGAGAAGAGTCATGAGCCCGCCTACCATTGGAGTAAGAAAAGACGAGAAGCAAATGGGGGACGGCGGTTTGCGCCATCCCCCGATCCACTTACTTCGTAGCCAGGATAATGCAGATTACCAGGCCGAAGAGAGCGACGCCCTCGACGAGCGCAGCGGCGATAATCATCGTGGTTCGAAGTTCACCATGCGCTTCTGGTTGGCGGGCAGCCCCTTCAAGGGCCGATGCCGCAAGAAGACCGATGCCGATGCCGGCTCCGATAGCAACGAGGCCTGCGCCGATTCCGGCGCCGAGATATCCGAGTGATTGAGGATCCATGATAATGGAGGGTGTCGGTGAGTGAGTGCGGTGGTTGGTTTAGGAGACGAGCGCTGGGCCCATCGGTTGTTCAGGGATGTGGGAGATGGCGAGAAGCCGAGAAGAAGGCCTACGAGGTACTGAAGGCCATCGCCGCTTCGGTACCGACCGTTTTCTGTTCTTCGTGGTATACGTTACCCTTGCTTCCGGCTACCAGGGGCGCCGACGCCTGTACGGCCTTCTCATGGGCGGTTTGATCGTGGTGGTCGTCGTGGCTGTGGTGCTCGTGCTTGGCGGCTGCCATCCCGATAAAGAGGCCCGATAGAATCGTGAATACGTACGCCTGGATAAAGGCGATCAACAATTCCAGGAAGTAGACGAAGAGCGTCATCGGTACCGCCGCTACCGATGTGCCCCAGCCCACTGCCGGCCCGAAAATGCTGTTGAAGGCGAAGATCAGCCCGAGGAGGCTCAAGATCACGAGATGGCCTGCCGTCATGTTCGCAAACAGACGAATGGCAAGTGCGAACGGCTTGGTGAAAAGTCCCATGATCTCGATGGGGATCATGATGGGCTTCACCAGCAAGGGCACGCCCGGCGGGTTGAAGATGTGGCCCCAGTAATCTTTCGTGCCGGCAAACTGCGTGATGACAAACGTGAACCCGGCAAGCACCGCTGTTACGGCGATGTTGGAGGTCATCGCCGCGCCGTAGGGGAACAGCCCGAGCAGGTTGCCGAACAGAATGAAGAAAAACGCCGTGAGCAAGTAGGGCATGTACTTCGCGTAGTTGTCGCCCAGCGTCGGTTTGGCAATCTCCTCGCGCACATAAATAACCGTCGCCTCCATCGCGTTCTGGAGGCGGCCTCGCGGTGCGCTCGTGCGCCCTATGCCCTTGCGGTACTTTGCCCCAAGCGGCAGAAACACGACAAGTAACAGGAGCGCGGCCAGCAGCATAAAGATGGTGTGCCGCGTGAACGACAGGTCGGCGACGATCTCGCCGTGCGCGGGAACGATGCCTGTTTCAAGCGGGTCGGCGAGAGCGTCGTCGCCCCCACGGCTTGCCGCCTCGCTGGGGGCATCGTCGTCCACCGGATGCGCCTCCGTTTCCTCGCCGTGCCCCCCTGCGTCCGCTACGTACTCGCCGGATGCGACGGCTGCGGAGGTAGACAGGAAGAACTCAAACCCGAGGCCGCCTTCTTCATTGCGCACAACAAACATGCGCGGCAGTTCTACTTTACCAATGGGCTCGAAGTCGAGAAAGAAGCCGTCGGCCGAGTGATGCAGAGCGTCCAACTCTTCTCCGTGCGCGGCTGCTTCCTCGGTTTCATCATGCTCCTGAGCGGCTACGGCCCCGGCGAGGAACGCGAAGGCGAAAAGGCTGAGCAGGAATGCCGGAAGGGTCCGCATACGAGGCGCAAGAAACACGGGCGTCAACCCCCGTTTGACCGGGGCGGGCTTTCGGTGGAAGAAGAAGCGGGCGGCGAAGCCCGACGGTGTAACAAAATGATTTCCGCAGTCATGGCCACGGCGAACGTGACGAAGAACGCGCCGATGAAGGCGAGGCGGTTGACGGGCAGGAAGACAATTACGAGAGCAAGCAATGCCAGCACCACCATCATCCTTGCCACCATCCCTCCGAAGACGATCGCCATGAACGCCCCGTGCGGCTTGTTGCGCGCTACTCTGTACAACAGAAAGCTGGCCGCCGCATTCGTCAATCCGAGGGCAACGCCGAGGACGACACTCGTCCAGATGGCAGCTTCCATCAGGGTGCGCGAATAGTGTGCACGAAAAGGGAAAGACAGCCGCCGAGAAACCATGAAGACAGGCCCCCGAACGGAAGGGCCGCAAAGTTAAATCGGCCCCTATTGAGGCGTTTGCAAGGGTCGGTGAATTCCGGTAGAAAGGGCTCCGGCAGATTGGGAACGGCAAAGAAGCCTGCGGCGAGAGCATGCGCGCCAATCCTCCCTCAAAAGGCTGTTGAAAAACTCCACCTACCTGCGGCAGCACCTCGTGCCCGATCTCTGCGTTGCCCCGCAGTACTACGGGGAGCACGTAATTCGACAGCCTCTTACCAGCGGTCGGAGATCGGGCCGTCTACGCCCCCTCAGAGCCCTCTCCTCTCTGACGCCTGGCCTTCTGCTTCGCATCAGCCTCGCGCGCCATCCGGATGACAAGCGTGAACACCGCCACCATACCCAGCGCCGCCCCAAGAATCAGCCCCCACGGCGTCGACTCAAGCCACTGGTCCACGACGTACCCAATGCCCACAAACAGCGCCATCCCGAACGCAATCTGCATACCGAGCGTGAGGTACGGCCCTGCCTCCATCATCCCCCGGCTATACGAGGCCATCGCACCCCGTGGTGGAGCGGGCGGCGGCGTCACCCGGGGAGCGACGGGCTCACTCCAATCTGCATTTTTCCAATCGTCTCGCGCCCACGCGTCGTCGTCCTTCCAGGGATCGTGGTCCCAGTTATCCGGGGGATGTGCTTCGCGCGACGAATCGGAAGAGGACTCCGGCATTCTGAATCAAGCCCGAACGCTGCCTTTCTGGGCATCCGGGCTGCTACCAAGCCGACGCGTCGGCCGCGGGACATCGACAGCGATCTCTGCTTGCTCAGATCGAGTTGGGCTCGTCGAGCCACTCATGTCGCACCGACCCGTAAACGTAGCGCCGTCTTCAATAACCAGCTTGGCCGTGCGAAGGTCGCCATCAACGACGGCTGTGGACTTGAGAACCAACCGCTCCTTCACGGAGATCTGTCCATTCACCGTCCCACCGATCTCGGCGGTGATCGAAACTAATTCACCTTCGACAACTCCCCCCGGCATAATAACGGTACGCCCCTGCACCTCTACGTTGCCTTTAACGGTACCGCTAATATGTACGTTGCCGCTCGAGCGTAACGTGCCTTCGATTACGGTGTCCTTACCCAGGATGTTATGCTGCTCGGCAGGATTCGTTGGGGGAGGTGTATTTCGAGCCATGGGGATGGGGATATGCTATGAGGCGAACTGGTTAATTACGGCTAAACGTGGGTGAATCCAAACGCCGCCAAAAATTATGGGGTCACAAAAAACGTACGGGGGTCCTGCGCGAGCCCGTTTCGCCAGAGTTCGAAGTGGAGGTGCGGGCCTGATGTTATCTCGCCGGAGTTGCCACTGAGCGCGACCGTCTCCCGGCTGCCTACGCGGTCTCCAACACGTTTGAGGAGGCGGGCATTGTGCTTGTAAACCGAAAGGTAACCATCGGCGTGTTGAACGGCCACAACGTATCCACCCTCGTGCGTCCAGTCTGCAAAGACCACGTAGCCATCTCCGACGGCTCGGATGGGCGACCCTTCATCAACCGCTATATCAACACCGAAATGCCCCATGCGCGCATCGAAGCCGCGCGTGAAAAGCCCCTCGGTTGGTGGGAGGGCCGGGAGGCGCAGGCTGGTAAGGTAGGCCTCGGCCACGGAGCCAGGCAGCGGATCGGCATCACCACTTACATCGAGCCAGCGAAAAGGAATGGCCGGCTGTTGGTGGCCGGTCTGGTTGTCCGATGCGGGCTCGTCCAACGTAACTCCAAGCATCGCCTCGGCCTCGGCTGTTTCGGGGAGAAAAGGATCCTCGGAGACGGGCACGGTAGTAATCAGGCTATCCAGGTCACCCGTGATCAACGCCCGAAGCTGAGTGATTTGGCGATACTGCATAGCCACGGAGTCCTCGAATGCTGCCGCCCTCCGCGAGTTCATCTCCGCCACCTCCCGGTAGTTCTCCAGGTCGGTTCCCCCAAATAGACCCCGAACTGGAGTAAAGAAAAAGATGCCGAAAACGAGAAGCGTGGCCGCTAGCGCGATCAGGCCGACCGCAAAAAGAAGCCGCCGGGGCTGCACCTCGTACTGCCTTGGCGAGGCCATCGTGTCCTGCTCGAGCAGAACTATCGTCCTGGTGGCTCCAGGACGAACAAACAGATCACGGAGAAACAGGAGATTCAAGAATTGTGGCCGTCAGAATTGCGAACAGGACAAGCACGCCGCCCAAACGCAGCACCTCTGCAGGGCAAGTCGAGGCCACCTCGAAGGTTGCTCTTTCGTGGTATCTGCACAGACAGCGCTCTTAAATTAGTGGATTGGCGCGGCGCTGCTGCGCATTCGTGGTGAAGCAGGCAAAAATCGTGTGTTTGCACAATACCACTAGCCCTACACTGGGCCGCCTAGTTACCTTAGCCTCATCCGGCACCCTATCCAGCCGATCAATCAGCCCATGCCACAACACAGATCAGCTGCGAAGCGTGTCCGCCAGGCTGCCAGGCGCCGCCTGCGCAACCGCTACCATCACACCCGCGTCCGTTCTATGATCAAGGACTTGCGAGAGACGACGTCTCGTGACGAAGCCGATCAGAAACTGAATGCGATCAAAGCGCAGCTCGATCGACTGGCCACAAAGCACTTGCTCCACCCGAACAAAGCGGCAAACATTAAGAGCCGCCTGGAACGCTTTGTTACCTCGCTCGGCTGAGCACAGCAATAAAGGAGAGGCCGATTTCTGGTCCTCTCACGTGTTTTTTGGCATTCCGAAGCTGAACTGATCGAGAAGATTCTGATTGTGGCGTTGGTTGAGGAGGTGGCGGTCTTTCTCTTTCGTGTGTTTGGAGGAATCGGTTCCGCCTGTTCTTCTTGCAAGTTTGCGTTTTATTTTGCATACTACGCGGCGGGTTTGATCGCCCCTTGCTCACGTCTTTCCGTTCAGCCCGCCAACGTGTACAAGTTCTGCCGGGTTTTGCCTGGTGGGGTTGAGCACGCCAACAACTTTCACCCCTCACTCTCCATGCCCCAGAACCGAAACGAGAAGACTATGACCAAGCGTCTACCATCTTCGCTCATGCTCGGATGTCTTGCCCTGTTGACTCTCGTCTTCATGACGGAAGTCCAGGCTCAGCGCCCCAGCAAAACTATTTTCCTCACTCTGCGTGGCGGGGCAACCGCCTACGGTGGTGAGCTCGATGGCACCGGTGTCATATTCGGTGATCCGGACAACGAACTCGGCTGGCTCACCCGCGATTTCGGCTACGCGGTCGGCGGCGAACTCGGCTACCAGTTCGACCAGCACCTCGGGTTCGCCCTCGGCGTCCTCTACGGCCAGTACGCCAACCTCGACCGTGACGACGCCTTCAACGAGAACTTCCCTCAGTGTGCCGGTACCAATACGCCTCTTCGAATGGGTTGTAGCCTGCACTCGAGCGAGGCCACTACTCAGATTCAGGCGCTCTTCCGCTACATGCCATGGCCTGGGTCTAAGCTGACGCCCTACATCCAGTTTGGAGGGGTTGTAACTCGTGGACAGGGTGAAGACGAGAACGGTGATAAGATCACCGGATATGGCCCGCACCTCGGGGGTGGTCTCGACCTCCAGGTGGGCCGTCGTCTCTCGCTATTCTTGGAGGCGTCAACCGCGTTTATCTTCCCCGATGATGCGGTTGATAGTTCCAACCCTGGCGCTAGCACGCTTTTCCCTACAGGCGGCGATGACGCCGATTACGACAACCTGAATCTCTACGGCGGCGGCCTCCGGTACTTCTTCCGTGGCCCTGGTGTTAACGTCAACGTTATGGCCGACTGTGTGTCGGAGCTAAACGTAGGCCAATCGGGCTCGTTCACGGCTTCGAGTAACGCAGACGCCACAGGCCCCATCTCCTACGCCTGGAACTTCGGCGACGGATCCTCCGCAAGCGGCATGACGGCCTCTCACGCCTTCTCGGCGCCGGGCTCGTACACCGTTTCCGTTACGGCTCAAGGGCCTTATAACTCAGACACCGACACGTGTCTGGTGAACGTCATTGATGTCCTCTCGGTCACCAACTGCCGCGTCTCCCCGAGCCGCGCCGACATCGGCCAGACGGTTACGGTCAACGCCGACGTTTCGGGCTCCGAGCCACTCGAGGTATTGGTCGACTTCGGCGACGGAAACACAGCCAACAGCCTACCGGCCACGCATAGCTACAGCGACCCGGGCACTTACACTATCACGATTACGGTGACCAATGCCTCCGGCAGTGACAGTACCACGTGTACCGTGACGGTTGGCGATGTATTCTGCGACGAAGTGACCGAGCTTAACACGGTCTACTTCGACTACGAGATGAGTTCGCTCAGTAGCGAGGCGCGTAGCCGCCTTGACGAGAACATCGAGGTTCTCACGCGCTGCCCGAACATCTGCGTGGTGATCAACGGCTATGCCGACGATCAGGAGCGCGACAAGCTGCGCCTCTCCGAGCGCCGTGCCGACGAAGTACAGGCGTACTACGTTGCCAACGGCATCGATGAGAGCAGGATCGTGGCACGCGGCCTCGGTGAGCATCCGGATTCCAACTCGAAGGAAGATCCGGGACCGGGCGACCGCAACGCACGCCGCGCCGACTCCATCCCTGTTGACTGCTCGCGCCTGGGCAGCTTCAACTAAACAGGAATCATCGGACCCTCGCGGTCTTAGAAACCAAGGGCGGCCTCGCTTATCAGCGGGGTCGCCCTTTCTTTGTTTACTTGCTGAGTGTTCTTCTTCTGCGAAGCGGGCAACAACTTCGGCGGCTGAGGCCGGACAGGCACGTCCAGCACACATATCGCGTTTCGTGTCGTAAGTTTTAGAAGAACAATTCGCGTCTAGCCACCAACAAGGAAATTCGAGATGAGAAACCGAGTGACATGCCATGTCGCCCCTCCGGCGGTGGCCGTTTTATGCCTCCTAATTACGTTCGCCAACGCTCAGCCAGTTCGCCCCACCAATACGATTTTCGTTTCTCTCGAACTGGGTGCCGTCGCGTACGGTGGTGAGCTTGATGGTACGGGTACCGATCCTGTTACCGGAAACCGCGATAACTATGGCTGGCTCTTGAGTGACCTGGGCTCCGGATTGGGGGCCGAAGCCGGCTACCAATTCTCTGAGCAATGGAGTGCTGCTCTTGGTTTACATCTTGGATTTTATCCCAACCTCGACCGAAGTGATGCGGGTAATCCACTTACTGGCGCCATGGGGCAGGTGAATGAAGGAACCGCGGTTTCCCAGTTTTTCGGCCTCATAAGGTTTAGCCCTGTTTCGTTCGGGAATGTTTCGCCGTACGCGCAAGCCGGGGTTGTATTAGCACTGGGCCAGGGGAGAGCGCCGGTGACCGATAGCCGGATCGTCGGCAGGTGGGCTGCTAGCCCCCGCAGCGCCTCCGCCTGCTCCGTCCACCAGTCCATGCCCATCTCGCGTAGACGCCGAGGGGCGAAAACACGTCCTGGGGGTGGAAGAGGAGGTTTCCCAGAACGCGGCCGCCCCCATTTGCTGATCAGCAGATTGTCGACGGGGTAGACGGCGGGCCTCCGGTAGGGGAGGAGGAGTTAGGCGATTCCTGGCTCACGTTTTTGTTGGGGCGGACCGGCAGCCGGCGCCACGTTCAGCGGCCCGCAAGACCGGATCACGAAATTTCTTTGACATGCAGGGCAAGTTCAACTAATTAACGGGCGTGAGACACAGCCAATTTCCGGGGGGACCATGGCTAAAATTCAGTCCAAATTAATTCGCTCGATTCTGCTGCTTGCAGTGCCGTTCTTTCTCGCCTGCTGTGGCGGGGATAGTGAAATCGTCACCAAGGGCAATCCCGGCTCGGACGAGCCCAGCGCTGACGAACCTTCGGCCCCTACAGCCCCCAGCACGGCGCTAGAAGGTGTGTTCCTGGACAGCCCGGTGGGAGGCATCGAGTACGAGACGCCCACCCACAGCGGCATCACCGATGCCGACGGCCATTACGATTACGAGCCCGGGGAAACGGTCACGTTCTTCCTCGGAGACATCGTACTCGGCTCGGTGCTGGCGGGGCCGGTGCTGACTCCGCTGGAACTGGTTCCCGATGCGACCAGCCCAGCCGACACGGAGGTGCTGAACCTCCTGATCTTTCTTCAGACACTCGACGAAGACGGCGATCCTACCAACGGCATCACCATCACCCAGTCCACCCGCGACGCAGCCGTGGGAATCAGTATCGACTTCACCGTCGCCGACCCCAGCGACTGGGACCTCATCGGACTCGGACTGACCGACAATGACTTGGTGCCCGCGACCGTTGCC
>JADFQN010000055.1 GCA_022561755.1 Bacteroidota bacterium | reverse complement strand
CTTCATACCACATCCCGTATCCGAAGGGAGTGGTCAGGACGGAGGGAGACCAGGCCCATATCGCCTCCCAAGAGCCTTTACTACCAAGAGGTAATACCGGATCGCTGAATTGAAATGGTGGGTCCGTGGTTGCCGGGTCATCATATTTTGTCCAGTTGATCCCATCGGTGGAGGTGGCGAGACCCATTTGTATGATGGCATTTGGAAACGTACCAGTCCCGCCTGAATACCACATGTTGAAAGTGCTGCCTTCCTTTATTACCTGACCAGTAACGATATAAGAATCGTCCCATTCGCCTGTCGATCCTCTTAGTAGCACAGGCGTGTCTTGCCTTTCCCAATTGATGCCATCGACCGATGTGGCGTAACCGATCATGTGCCCGGGCGTACCCGGCGTCGAAGCCGTATAACTTTCATACCACATTCGAAGCGTGTCTCCATCCTGAATAACGATCGGATGACCCACGCCAACCTCGTCCCACATGCCGGGCCTGCCTGACATAATAGGGTTACCACTATATTTCGTCCAGTCTATACCATCCGTTGACCATGCGTAACCAATCGAAAAATTGTTATCAAAAATGTGACTGGTGGTACTCCCAGCATACCACATTTTAAGCGTGTCACCTGCTTGAATGACCGTTTGCAAAAAGGCAGTGCCCTCGTCCCATGTCCCGTCCTCTCCCAAATCGATAACCGGGTTACCCGAATACTGCGTCCAATTAACTTGCGCGTGCGTGGTAGCGTAACACGCCAGAAAACACACTATCGATAAAAATAGTATGCATCGAAAAAACGCGGTTTGTAGCATGGCGATGATACCTCCTCATGTGGTTAAGAAGTAGTAAGTATTATGGTTTTGAATCATAAGCCCTACTCCATATTACCGATCACGGTGACGGGTAACAGGCGATTTTGGCAACGTGCAGTGTATGTACTCACCGGCGGAGAGTTCATAGTGCTAAGCCTTATCACGTACGTCGAACGAACAAAACGGCTTGCGCGTCTGTGACGCTTGCTGTTTCACGGTAAGGATACGTTCTGTGCCGGTAAATGGCAAAAAAATCAGCCTCCCAAAACTCACTGATAACGTTGCATGCGCCTGTCGAACACGTCATCTCCTAACATCTTACTCACCTCTCGCGGATGCCAATTACTCAAATGTACAGCATGGAGACACCATCACCAGGCAAGGCGAAACCGTCGCGCACGAAATCCGGCATGTGGGCGATCTGAGTAAAGGTCTACTGCCCCGGATAGGACTACGCCTGACGGACGAGTGGGAAGCCAGGTTCGAGCCCAACGCGGCCTATGGCTCCGCCGCCGCGTGGATAAGACGCTCGAGCAGTGGTGGAAAGGGCTGAGGCGGATGCTGGAATAGGGAGTGGTTGGCAAGAACGGATAGTTAGCGATGAAGCAGCGCTTGCTATGTGAGGGCTTCCATCATGAGCCTATAGAGACCCCGCATTGTCGCCCCATCTCGGAGCCACTCCCATTTCTGGATCTTCGCTCTCTTCTGATGGCTGGATCTCGTACCGGGGCCACGTCGCGGGGCGCTCGAAATCCTGATCGCGTTCGAGGACCACTGTGGTCGGATACTGCGCCTTCCATTCCCCCCAGGTCGTCTGCGACCACGCAGTTTGATCGTACACCTGCATGGGGGTGTGCAGGAGTGGACCCGACACCGCCTCGCCGATCAGGGGCCACCACAAGCTCTCGGTTTCGCGGTCCCACAGCACAAAGCCGTCCATTCCGTCCCACACGTCAGGATCGAAGTACGTGTAGCCGCTAAGTGCAAAGGTGTGAGTGCGTCCGTCGATACGGCGATCATAGACGGCTCCCAAATCGGCTAAAATGCAATACGCAGCAAAGATTGGCTCGCCCCCAACAACGTCGTTGACCACCTCATGCCGCGTTAGCAGTTCGATGGGGTAGGCCTTTATCTCATCTCCGATCCGGAGACCGAGAACGCGCGCGCTATCGGCCAGCCAACTATCCGCCTCTTCGGCCGACACGAAGTCTGGGTCAATAAGCGCAGGGAACTCCTCTCGGCCGATTCCATAGTGGAATTGCTCGGGTTCGAGAATGAGGTTGTCGACTACGAAGTGCTGCGAGTCGTCTTCGCCGGCCCACAAGTATAAGATCCCATCATCCTCCAGGAATTTGTCGTTTTCTAGCGCGACGGGGCGAGAAGGAGGCTCAGCCTCTTCAATCTCGTCCTCCGCTTCAACTCCTACCTGATGGTTGGGCGTACATCCTGTGAAAACAAGCCCTAGGACGAGGGCAGGTATGAATCTGAGCACATCTTGGTAGTGAAGCTCTGAGATGGCGGGGCGAGTTCTCATCGTGTAGTCCCAGGTGTGGGTCGACTCGTTTCAGTGAGGCAGTCAAGCGCCGCGTCTTTCGGAAAAGAACATAACTAAAGTCCACTCCGGCAGACTCACCCTGATCTACAGGCTCACCTATCAGGACATGGAAGCGGATGGCTTTCCGGCATCACCCCGGCCGGCATCCTTTCCGACTAGGCCAACTTCTTCTATGGAAGCCCAGACCCGAAAGGCACCGAAGTCAACAAAAAAATAGCTTCTCCGTTTTGTAGGTTCTCGCTCCCTCGGTTTAGAGATGCATAACGTCTCGCGATTCTACTGCGCGGCAAACATGCTGAGCGCAAGCGAAGTATGCGACCCTCCCGAGTCTTCCGCGACTGTAGCAATCGCTTGTTAGGCGGTGCCGCAGTTCACCTTACCGATGCGTGGAAAGATGTGCCTTGTGCTCCCGAAGTCAGGTCATGTCGTGTTCGATCCACAGTGGTAGAGGTCTCTCGGCGTTGGTATAGCAATATAGCGAGCGCTCTACCCAGCTTAACTCACGCGGGCACGCGCTTTGTCGGAAATCAGGAGTTTGAAAATCATGAACGTGGCGACGAACATTGCCGGATTGAACAAGACGGGAATGAAATAGGCGGGTCCTCCAATCTGAACCTTCATAGGAATCCCCACCATGTAGGCGTAGAGAAAGTCCAACGTTCCTATCACGCCCACAATCCAGGCCAGCCGTATGCCGATCGGGTTGCGGGATCGCAGTGAGAGAATGGCAAAAAGTTAGAGAACGCCGGTTAGCATATCACCGAGGCCCACCGGGGTCGCCCATGTAGGTGGGAGTGGGTTGCCGAGAATCTCAGGGAGGAAGAAAACGAGTCCTAGATGGCGAAAGGAGAGCACGAATAGCAAAGGAACCAGGGCGTCCTCCAACTCCATTTTCTTCAACCGCGGCCAGACATAGAACGTTGCAATCATACTGTAAACGACAACGCTAGTGGATAACTGAATCAGAATAATGATCGTAGTGAAGCGCATAAGACCCTCAATCGAAGGTGATGCCCCTGAGAGTATCCCAGGTCAGCTTTTGATGTTCAACGAGGCTACTCGTCGATGCTGCATCTATGCGGCGGCTTCCGCAGGCGCCACGGTGGCGACACGCCCGCCGGACACATAGTGCGCATGGCTCAGTTTCTAGGGCAAGGTTACAATTAAGGCTCTGGGGTGTCTATGTGGGGGATCTGCGTCCCATTTCAACCCCATCCGCTATGCCGAAACACATCCGACAGCGATCTAACGCGCGTGAGCTGCTACTCCTGGACTAAGTGCGTATGGCATTCACTGAACGGCAGGGTAGTACCACAACCGTAAAATCCGTCCGTCTCGAACTTCGTACACGGCAACGCTTGCCTGCGACCGCTCTTCACCGCCTTGCGTCCAGAACGCTCGTTCATGCGTGGTGACGAACGGTCCGAGAACCTGAGCGTGAGAATCAGGAATCGCATGGTCTCATCTTATGATGAGCGGTCGTCCTCGTTACGAGCGCGAACGATTAACTCGACCGCGCTGATTATGACGAGGAAACCGGCCAATGCCCACATAAGCACGTAGCCGTGAATCGGCACGTTCATTGAGCCGCCAATCAACCATCCTGCGAGCACGAGGCCGCCGCATAGATTGATTGCTATGGCGCCGCCAAGCCCGAGGCCCCCGAGCCGCTCGTGGGGTCTCCAGTATTCCAGCGCCAGCGCAATCCCGACGCCGAACAAAACACCGCCCAGAATACTTGGATAAAACGCGCTCGCAGGTACGGGGATGCCGAGTGCAAGAGCGAGCGGCTTCGGAAAGAAGACAAGTAACGCGCCAAGCAGCAGATTGACGGAGGAATCGATAGCCAGAAGTGTTCGAGCCGCTTTCATCTCGTTACGCCCCTTCTCGCAGTGTGGGTCCTTCCAGGCCGTCCCTCACGCGTTCATCACCATCCCGTACGCATCACGCACGGCTTCAAGCATCGCCTCCGACAGCGTCGGGTGTGGGTGCATGGTCTCCATAATCTCGTGCGCGGTTGTTTCCAGCGTCCTCGCCGTGCAGGCTTCGGCGATCATCTCCGTGGCGTCGTGGCCGATGATGTGGCAGCCGAGCCACTCGCCGTACTTGGCGTCGAAGATCACCTTGACGAAGCCGCTCTGGTCGCCGATGGCGGCGGCCTTGCCTGACGCCGCGAACGGGAATTTGCCCACCTTCACCTCGTGGCCGGCCTCTATTGCTGCCTCCTCCGTATAGCCGGTCGAAGCGATCTGTGGGAGGCAGTAGGTGCAGCCCGGCACGTTATTGTAATCGACCGGATGAGGATCGAGGCCGGCAATTTTCTCTACGCAGACGATGCCTTCGTGGCTTGCTACGTGAGCGAGCCAGGGAGCACCGATCACGTCGCCGATGGCGTAGACGCTCGGTACGTTTGTGCGGAAGAACTCATCCACCTTAATGGCGCCTTGTTCGTGCTCGACGCCCAACTCCTCCAACCCGAGGTTTTCCACGTTGCCTACTACGCCGACGGCCGAGAGTACCTGGTCCACTTCCACCGTTTCGTCGCCCTTCTTGGTCTTGATCGTGACGACGCACGTATCGCCCGACGTGTCTACGTTCTCGACTGCCGCGGAGGTCATCACCTTCATGCCCATCTTCTTGAAGGCGCGGACGAGTTCCTTCGAGACGTCCTTGTCCTCAACCGGCACGAGGCGGTCCAGCAACTCCACGAGGGTCACCTCGGTACCCATGTTGTGGTAGACGTAGGCAAACTCCACGCCGATGGCCCCGGCGCCGACGATCACCATCGAGTCGGGCCGCTCGGTTTGCAGCATGGCCTCCTGGTAGGCGATGATCTTCTGCCCGTCGATGGGGAGGGAGGGCAGCTCGCGTGCCCGCGCGCCCGTAGCAACGACGATGTGCTGCGCCGAGACCTCCGTGTCCTCGCCGACGGTGTCACCGTCCATCGTTTCGGAGGGCTCCATCTTGATCTTTCCATCGCCGAGGAGCGTAGCCTTCCCCATGATCACATCGATCTTGTTCTTCTTCATGAGGAACTCGACCCCCTTGTTCATCTTATCGGCCACGCCGCGCGAGCGCTTGACGACCGCAGCGAAGTCGGGCGTTATGGTGCCGTCCAGCGTCAGACCATAGTCTGCAAGGTGGGCTGTGATGTAGGCCACTTCAGCGCTCTTCAGGAGGGCCTTCGTCGGGATGCAGCCGATATTCAGGCACACGCCGCCGAGCTTGTCTTTCTCCAAGATGGCCGCGTTGAGGCCGAGCTGGGAAGTGCGGATGGCCGTTTCGTAGCCGCCGGGGCCGGAGCCGATAACGATGACGTCGTAGGTCGCGTTAGCCATGAGGGGAATCGGGTGGATGATGGGGCGGGCAAGAATACAGACACGGGGCCGTGCGTGTTTTCGAACAGCGTTGAAGAGATCAGGGAAAGTGGGAGTGACTCGTAACTCGTGACAGGCGATTTATCAAAGAAGCTCCGTGCTTTGATGTGGATCACGCGTCACTCGCTCCACCTCACGGGTCACGTATCATGCGTCACAAAGTCATCTACGACGGCGATAATGATGACGTTGGCAGGCGTACCGGTCTCGCCCTCGGGAAGGTCGGCGTCCATAAGCTGGGCCACGACTGTTCCTTGCTTGGCCGTCAGCACCACGTCGCCCACACCCGCGTCGAACCTGGGGTCGAGGGCAACTTCGTCGGCAGCATTGGTGAGCACCGAGCCGTCAAGATCAATGGGGCGGACCAACAGGAGTTTGGCCAGCCGCAGCCGCTCGTGCTTGCGTGTAGAAACGACAGTTCCGGTGATTTTGCAGAGACGCATGGTGAGGAAAAGACGCCCAGAGTTTGTGCAGTTGCATCAAGCTTCGGGCAACCCGAGTTCAGTTGAGAGGCAGTGAGAGAACGCGTACGAATGCTCGGTGTGTGAAATGATTGTGGATGTGTTTGCATCTTTGGGGTTGAAATTACTAGATTGCTAAACAGTTAGCAGGGAGGTATCACCACCACGGCTTCCCCTGCTTTTTCACTCTTTCCCATCCACCAGTCTGATCTACCATGTACACCACCAAAGGCATCGAAGCGATCGCTACCATCACAGAGCTCCGCGCAAGAACGTCGGAACTTATTGACGAGGCGGCCAAGTTCGAAGGAATCATGATTCAGAAGAACAACGAACCCCTCGCTGTTCTCGTTTCATACAAGAAGTACTTGTCGCTCATCGGAGCTGGTAAGCGTAAGAAGTAACGGCATGTAATGATGCTCGTTTTAGGGGCGCGGCCGTTGGTCGGGCCCTTCTTTACCGCTCACCGATAAGCCGTTTGAGTTCGGCGATTCGGCGGACAACCTGCTCGCGCTCGAGATTGCGAAACTTCTCCGGGAGCATAGAGCGGCTGGTGCATTCCATGACGGCCGCGAGGGTCTGCAATTCTACCTGCAGCGGGTAGGAGGGAGGGATGAAGTCATCCACAACTTCCTTCATTATCGCCTTTGTGACGGCCCCCGTCACTGTTTCGCCGGCAGCCCTGGCCTCGCCGTTGGTAGATGCCGCGGGCGCGTGCGCCGAATCGGCGCTGGCTGCTGTGGTGGAAGGCGCCGGTTCGGCTGCATCTTCCTTTCCCTTTCCCTTCTCCGCTTCAAGTGGAGCGTGCGCCTTTGCCTCCTCCTCGTTCCCTGTCGTGGCGCGAAACTTGGCGCGTGTGAGCAGCGCCTCCATGTCGGCCCCCGAGTAGGTTCGTTCGCCGTCGAGGAGCGTCTCGGGCATGTCTTCCATTCGCGCGTTTGTTTTCGTCTTCCGCATCATTACGCTCAGCAGTTCCTCACGGTCTTTGCGCGTAGATGGGTAGAAGAGGGCGAGGTGTTCTTCCGCGCGCCCCTGTCGTTTTAGGTCAACCGGCATGAGGTCCGGGCGAGCGGTAACGAGGAACCAGATGATCTTGCCGCGATAGCGCGTGTCGCTCATCGCTTGCGCGATCTGCCCGAACACACGGTTGGAGACCCCGCTGTCGCCCGAGCTATGGCGGCTGCCCAGTGCAGCGTCGGCTTCGTCAATCATCACAGCAACGGGGTTCATAGCGCGAAGCAGCGACAGGATTTTTTCCAGATTGCCCTCGGTTACGCCCTGCCACTGGCTGCGGAAGTTCTTCAGCTTCACCATCGGGATGCCGATCTCCCCGGCAAAGGTGGTGATCATAAACGTCTTGCCGGTGCCCACGGGGCCGGAAATCAGGTAGCCCATCGGCATCACGTCCGGGCGGCCCTTCTTTATGGCCTCGGCGGCGTTGCGCAGGTGTGTCTTGGCCTCAGTGTGCCCGGCTACCATATCCAGGTTGTAATCCGTCTCTACGAACTCTAGAAGTCCGTACGCCTCCGCCTCAATCAACTCCTTCTTTTTATCAGACAACGCATCATACGTCAGTCGCGCCTCGTTTTCAACGACATCCGCCAGAATGGTGCGGAGCTGTACATACCCCAGGCCGGCTGTGTTTTGGGCGAGGGTGAAGGTCTCTACGTCTGATAGCTTCTCGAACTGCTCCTTCCGTTTTCCCCGGCTCAAAAACCAGTCGATGTACGCCTCGCGAAGGTCTGCCTCCGGCAGCGGCAACTCGATCTCCGCGTTGTACGGGCTCTGGATGAACTGCCGGTTGAGGTCCGTCAGGTTCTCCGAGATGAGCGTCAACGTGAAATCGCTCTGGAGGAGGAACGAGTCGTGGCTCCACTTCTGGAGGTACACGACCGCGCCTCGGTCCTCGGCCGAGTACGAGGAGGCCTCCGCCATCGGCACGATCGTCTCTGCATAGTCGATGATGCAGGCGATGCGCTTGCCGTCGTGCAGGCGCAGGCGGAAGTAGTTGTCTAACAGTGCAAAAACCCGCACGGGGTCTTTGGGGAGCTTTTTCGCGTACTCCGTGCCGAAAATGGTATCGTACCCTGAAATGGCCCGGTTGAAGTCCTTCTTCGACTCCATGTCGATGAAGTGGATGCCGTCCGCCCGGTCGTAGAAAAGCACGACGTCCCGCCCTGCGAAGAGGTCTTCTGCGAGAAAGGACCGCAACGAAACGTAGTCCTTCGTGCCGTCTTCCAGTTCGGTAGGGACGAGATCCCGAACGTTGCCGTGCAGGTTGAACTGGTTGATGGTCTTCGTGAAGTACTTCCGAGCAAGCTGCTGGGCCCACTCGGGGTAGTGTGCGAGGCCGGATTCGATGGTCGTTTGGGGCATTGGGGCAGCGAGAGGAAAGGGGAATGCGTACGAAAGAAGATGCGAACTCCGTCCGGTGTTTTCGCGGCGACAGAGTAATATAGACTCCTAAGGAGGCTGTTGAATTACGTGCTCTGTCGCCGAGACAGCCTGCCCCGATTTGTCGGGGAGCGCATCTCGGTTGAGATCAAGGCGCGAGATCGTAGTCGAATCGGTGATTCGGCGAGCATCTCGCAACGAAGAGATCGGCCGAGAGGTGTCGCCGCAGGTAGGATGACGTATTTCAACAGGCTCCTAGCCCGTTCTCAATCGTGTTCGACTGGATTGCCGATCCGAACGCGTGGGCCGCACTCGCCACCCTCACCGCGCTCGAGATCGTCCTTGGTATCGACAACATCATCCTTATCTCGATCCTGACTGGAAAGTTGCCCGAAGCGCAGCAGCCCCGAGCCCGCACCGCCGGCCTGGGATTGGCCATGATCATGGGCATCCTGTTACTGTTCTCAATCACGTGGGTGATGGGCCTGACGGCTTCTTTGTTTGAGGTGGCCGGCGAGGCCATTTCCGGCCGCGATCTAATCCTCCTGAGCGGAAGTCTTTTTCTGATCGGCAAGAGCGCACACGAGATCCATAACAAGCTGGAGGGCGACGCCCTTCACACGTCGGAGCGGAGTGCACAGGCAGTATCTTTTGGAGGCGTGCTCGTCCAGATGGCACTGCTCGACATCGTTTTCTCCCTCGATTCTGTGATTACGGCGGTGGGGATGGCCGACCGCATCGTGATTATGGTCATCGCCGTCGTCGCGGCCATTGGCGCAATGATGGTTTTCGCCACGCCCATCTCCGATTTCGTCCACCGCCATCCAACGGTGAAGATGCTCGCGCTGGCGTTCCTGATTCTGATTGGGGTTACGCTGACTGCAGAGGGCCTCGACGTCCACATCCCCAAGGGGTACATCTACACGTCAATGGTGTTCGCCTTCCTCGTAGAGATGCTGAACCTGCGCAAGCGCCGATCCGAGCCGCCGCTGGAACTCCGCGAGCCCTACGCCGTGCCCGAGTCCATCCGGCGACCAGTTCCGCTTAATCGTCCGGGGGCATAGCAGATGCCCAAGCAGTTTCGCACATTATTTCGGAGCTGGGCCAAGCGCGTGCTTCCATCGTTCGCTGTGGACCGCCTGCAGGGATGGTACTACCCGATCTGGGTATTGCCGAGGGCGTCCGACTCGGACGAACCGGATCTTGTGGTTGTACGCGCGTTTCTTCGCCCGGGAGACACGGCTATCGACGCCGGTGCTAATTACGGCAGCTACACCGATGAAATGGCATCGTGCGTGGCGCCCGGCGGTCAGGTGCTGGCTATCGAGCCCATTCCGCGCACGTTCAGGCTGTTGAAAGCCGTTGTGCGCTATCGCCGTTTGCAGGCAGTCCTGTGCGTGAATGCGGCGGTTTCAGATCGCAAGGGCGTTGCCGAGATGACAATTCCCGAGATGGGTGATGCCCTCAATTTCTACCGCGCCAGCCTCGACAGAAGCGAAGTATCAGGCGAGAGGGTCTCCGTGGAAACCGACACGCTGGATAGCCTCGCTTCGCAGCTAGAAGAAGCCCCCGGTTTTGTAAAACTGGATCTGGAAGGACACGAGCGTACTGCGCTTGCAGGGGCATCGCGATTGCTGGAACTATCGCCTGCATGGCTGCTGGAATTGCCCGACGACCCTGACGACCCGGCCTCCGACGCCGCCTCCATTGAAAAAGTCATGCAATCCCGTGGATACGCGGCTTGGTGGTACGATGCCGAGGCCCGCGTGCTTCGACGTCGCAAACGCGGGGCAAGGCCCGTCAACATCTTCTATTTTACTGAGGATCATCTGGAGCGTTTGAGAGATGCGCCCTTCGATATCGAGCCCGCGAACCAGGCGGTCTCCCACCACGTTAATATGTGACGTTGTGTATCCCCGGCGCGGCTTCATGAACGCCGTATCGGCCGTCCGTCTATGAGACAGTTTCTCCGAGTTACCGCACTGCTCGCCCTGGCAACAGCACTGACTGTGTTGCCGGAAGCAGCATCGCAAACACCCGATTCGCTCACCGGTCAGTCGGGTGATGGGGGAGGGCTGCGCCCGCAGTGGTACACCTCGGGGCCTGCTTCCCAGGACGGTACGGGCACCTACTACATGGGGCGCGAGTTGGCTTGCGTCATGGACCATCGCGGAGCGGCGTGGATGGAGCGGCCAGAGCGCGAGCGCACGGAGCTACCCGCAGCCGTCGTGCGCAACCTCGAACTGGAGCCGGACGCCGTCATCGCCGACATTGGGGCCGGGACCGGCTACTTCACCTTTCGGATGGCGCCGGAGGTACCCGAAGGGCGGGTGCTGGCCGTGGACATCCAACCAACCATGCTCGACATTATCGAGCGCCGCGCCGACGTAGATGGAGTGACGAACGTGGAAACAGTACTTGGAACCGAAATCTCACCGCAACTTGAGCGGGAGTCGGTTGATTTGACGCTGATCTCGGACGCCTACCACGAGTTCTCGCACCCCCGCGAAATGGCCCAGGCCATCTTCGACGCCACGAAGCCCGGCGGCCGGCTCGTGCTCATCGAGTACCGCGCGGAAGACCCGACGGTGCCCATCCTCGAACTCCACAAGATGAGCGAGGCGCAGGTTCGCCTTGAAATGGAAGCCGTCGGTTTCCGCTTCGTCGAGAATCGTGATTTCTTGCCGTTGCAGCACTTTCTGGTGTTTGAGAGGGCGGAGTAACTCAAAGCAGGTCACTCAGGAGATGGCGGGGGCCTATTCGACGATTCAGCTTCCCATCCTAGTGCAATTTGCTCATTCGAGGAATGGATCGCCATCGGGTTGGAAATGACGGTCGTGGAAGAAGGTGCCTACTTGTCGATAGCCTAGGTTCTCGACGAGTCAAGTGTCGTCCCGTTGCTCAATGGCTTCTCGCTGTGATTCAGGCAGGACAGACTCATATAGTGTCTTGATCTGATTAGGCTGCGAAATCATTACTTCGCAATCACGTTCACAAGCGGGAAGAGTTTGTCTGCCACCTTTTTGTCGTCGTTGAGATCTATTTGGCCCGGATGAACGGCATTGTTACCGATAACGCGAACAAGATCCAACGCTTGCTGAACCATTGTCGGTAGCCCCTTAGCGACGAGTGCCCCAATATCCTCGTTGATGTTCTCGCCCTTTTCCTCAAGATGAACGCAAAGTTTCTGAATCGCCAGCCGAAGCAGGGCGGCGGATCCTCGGGGAGATGAGGCCAGGATTTGCCGAGCTTCCTCGTAGTCGCGCTTTATGTCGTCGGGAAGATCCGGGTTTGGATCTGGAGAAGTCAAGGTCATCGGAAATACGATCTCTTGGCCCTCCCATATGCTCGCTTTCTTACAGTGAGCGCATTCTGCGACTTGAAATCCAGGCTGTGGAGTGGCTGCCCGCTGTAACTGGCCCCAACTTTGTACAGCGAAAGCGTGGCAGTGCGGACAATTAAATGCCGCTACGTCAAGACCGGGAGGCACATGTGGCATAATCGGCATTCGGATTCAAGCAACTAGCACGTAGTTCGGAAATAACACAAGCAAAGAGTTTGCTTCAGAAACGCAATTGTCACAATGGCATTCACGCCACAGTCACCTCGTCATTCAGGTACACATCCTGAATCGTGTTGAGCAGCTTGATGCCTTCGGCTCGGGGGCGCTGGAAGGCTTTGCGGCCGGAGATCATGCCCGTGCCGCCTGCGCGCTTGTTGATCACCGCCGTGCGGGCGGCTTGCGCGAAATCGTCGGAGCCCGAGGCGCCGCCCGAGTTGATGAGGCCACAACGGCCCATGTAGCCGTTGGCCACCTGGTAGCGCGTCAGGTCGATGGGGTGGTCGGAGGCCAGTTCCGAGTACATCCGCTCGTCGTACTTGCCGAAGGTCTGCCCGTTCTGGTTGAGAGCCGCGTAGCCGCTGTTGCTGGTCGGCTGCTTCTGCTTCAAGATGTCGGCCTGGATGGTCGCGCCGAGGTGGTTGGCCTGCCCGGTCAGGTCTGCGCTGGCCTCGTGGTTGGTGCCGTCCACGTTGAAGCCGCTGTTGCGGAGGTAGCACCAGAGGATGGTGGCCATGCCGAGATCGTGCGCGTACGCGAAAGCCTCAGTCACCTCCTGGATCTGCCGGTTCGAGTCCTCGCTGCCGAAGTAAATGGTCGAGCCTACGCACACACAGCCCATGTCGCGCGCCTGATCGACCTGCGCAAACATGATCTGGTCGAACGTATTGGGGTAGGTGAGGAGCTCGTTATGGTTGAGCTTCAGGATGAATGGGATCCGGTGCGCGAAGCGCCGTGCCACCGAGCCCAGAACGCCAAGTGTGGAGGCCACCGCGTTGCATCCGCCCTCCATGGCCAGCTCAATAATGTTCGCCGGATCGAAGTAGTCAGGATTTGGGGCGAAGGACGCGCCCGCCGAGTGCTCGATGCCCTGGTCCACCGGCAGGATGGAGAGGTAGCCGGTTCCGCCGAGACGCCCGTGGTCGAACAGCGTCTTGATCGAGCGCAGAACCGGGGTGGGGCGGTCGGAATCCTTCCAGACGCGGTCCACGAAGTCGGGGCCGGGCAGGTGGAGGCGGTCTTTCGAGATTGCCGGCGTGCTGAAACCGAGGAGGGACTCGGCTTCGTCGCCGAGGAGTTCTTCGAGGCGGGAGGTGGTGACTTCGGCCATCTGAGGGATGCGTTGGATTAACTCGGGGTGGGAAAAGAAATATAAAGTCCAAAGACTGTTCCTTTCGGCAAATAGTGTTTTCAGAAGTGGATTCTACCGCATTCTTAACCCGGCGGGCGCACCTCAACAGGCAGGGTCACCGGATCGGCCAGAAAGCCCGGAAGGCTTCTGGCCAGCAGCGGCGCCGTCATCAGGCCTTTGGCGCCGAGAGTTGTGAAGATCCACACATGCTCCGGCGAGGCCACCTCCAACAACAACGACGTCGTTCCGCACGATGGATCCGGGATAGTCGGGTATCTTGGCCGAAGCTAGTCTTTGCCACCATGCGTCGTCTCGTTTCGTGTTCTCTGTTTTTGTTTCTCGCCGCGTGCTGGGCCGAGCCCGATCGCAGCGAAGCCCAGCCTACCCCAGCAGCTGCCGATGGTGCGACAGTACCTATCCCCCAACTGCGCGGGGTACTCTCCTCGAGGGGAGACTTTATATAGTCCCCCTTTCAAGGGGGTGCCTGAGCAAAGCGAAGGCGGGGGATGTCGGTTTGGCTGGAAACTGCATGGTAAACCGAGGCAACCCTCCTGCCCCGCTACGCGGGGTACTTCCCTTGAGGGGAGGCTTTGATTCCGCAGATCACTGGAAGACAGTCGTATGGACGAACAGATCGTAGACGTTGCTGTGGTAGGTGGTGGAATCATCGGCCTCAGCGCCGCGTGGCGGCTGGCCGAGCGCGGCCGGAGCGTAACGGTTCTTGAGAAAGGAGAAGCGGGTCGCGGCGCGTCGTGGGCTGCGGCGGGAATGCTCTCTCCGGCCGCCGAGATCGGATTTGAGGAACTGGATCTGTACCGGTTGGGGCGTGAGAGCCTGCGACGCTGGCCGGAGTTTGCGAAGCAGCTTGAGCGTGCGTCCGGATCGTCCGTCGGCTATCGAGATGACGGCACGCTCGTTGTGGCCGTCGACCGAGATGATACGGAGGCGCTGCGGCGGTTGTATCGCTTCCAGCAGGAGCAGGGTGTGCCCGTCGAATGGCTGGCCGGGGCCGAGGCGCTGGAGATCGAGCCGATCCTCGCGCCGGGACTCCCCGCTGCCATCTTCTCCCCCCACGATCATCAGGTGGATAATCGAGGTGTGGTGGAGGCGCTACTTAAAGTGTTGCACGAGGTGGATGGTGGTACTGTTCGTGAAAGCAGTAAAGTGCGTGCTGTGGATGGCCGGGGAGATGTCTCCGTGGTTGTGATGGAGGACGGTTCGTCGGTAGAAGCCCGAGTGGTGGTTCTCGCAGCCGGAGCATGGTCGAGGGAAGTCGGAGGAATCGAGCCACGGCTTCCCGTCCGCCCGGTGAAGGGGCAGATTTTGTCGCTTCGGATGAAAGAGCCGTTTGAGCTGACGCACGTCGTTCGCGGCCCGGATGCGTACCTCGTTCCGAAAGCGGACGGCCGCCTTGTTGTCGGCGCGACGAGCGAGGAACAGGGATTCGATACAGAGGTCACGGCCGGGGGTGTTTACCGTCTGCTTGAAGGCGCTGTGGAAGTTGTTCCGGGCATCGAGGAATTGGAACTCATCGAGACGAGCGTGGGGTTTCGCCCAGCGTCTCGCGATCACGCGCCGCTCATCGGGTGGGTCGCCCCGAACGTGATGGCGGCGACAGGCCAATATCGCCACGGCATCCTCCTCGCGCCTGTTACCGCCGACGAAGTGGCACTCGAAGTTGATGCAAAGCTCGGCGAGCGTTCTGAAACCTCCGAGTGGCTCACTCCGTTCTTGCCCGACCGTTTCTAACGCCGCACGCTTCTCTCGTGCATTAAGCCCTTCCCCTTGGAAATCACTGGTACAGTCGGCCAAATCGTTGTCAACGGCGAGTCACGTGAGGTTCCTGTCGATGTCACCATCGACGACCTCCTTAGCCACCTCGGCCGCGATCCCGAGATGCCCGGCGTTGCCGTGGCTGTGAACGACACGGTAGTCCGTCGGGCGAATTGGACGAAGACGATGCTGAAAGAAGGCGACCACGTCGAGATCATTACCGCGTCGCAGGGAGGATAGTTCGGTGGACAGAGAACAGAGAACAGAGGACGGAGGACGGAGGACGGAGGATGGAAGGCTTGCGCCGCCGTATAGAGAAGGTGATGGGGCCGTGGATGCGGTGCTTCGGCCTCAACCGCCGGACGAATGGCATCTTGCAGGATTGACGCTGCGGTCGCGTGTGCTCCTTGGGACGAGCCGGTATCCGAGTCTTCAGACGTTGTTGGATGCGCTGGACGCCTCCGGCGCCGAGTTGATCACTGTGGCCATTCGTCGCGTGAACCTCGGGGATGCGAACGAGGAGGAGAGCCTGCTGGGTGCGTTGCGGCAGCGGGATGTCCATGTGCTACCGAACACCGCCGGTTGCTACACGGCAAAGGAAGCAATTCTTACGGCCCAACTCGCCCGCGAGGCCCTCGAAACCGACCTCGTAAAGCTGGAGGTCATCGGCGACGACGAAACGCTCTACCCGGACGCAGTGCAACTTCTCAAAGCGGCCTCAGAACTGATTAACGACGGTTTTAAGGTGCTCGCCTACTGCGGCGACGACCCCATTACCGCCCGCAAGCTGGCCGACCTCGGCTGCGCCGCTGTGATGCCTCTGGCCGCGCCCATTGGCAGCGGGATGGGCCTCGTGAACCCGTACGCCCTCCGCATCATCCGCGAACTCCTGCCCGACACCCCGCTCGTCGTGGATGCGGGCATAGGTACGGCCTCGGACGCCGCGCGGGTGATGGAACTCGGCTACGACGGTGTGCTCCTCAATACGGCGATCGCCGGAGCCGAACATCCTGTAATGATGGCGGAGGCGATCCGAAAGGCCGTGGAAGCGGGGCGGCTTGCCTACCGCGCCGGGCGCATTCCCCGGAGGCTTTACGCGCAGGCTTCCACGCCAGACACGGATCGCATCGACGTGGACACGCGGTTGTGAATACACCCGCTCTCCCCAAGTTGATGTTGATAGCAGACGGTTTTGCCTCGGGCCGAGCCAACCAGATGGCCGGCGAGGTTCAGCGTCAGGTTGTCGCGCTTGTCGAAGCCGGGTTATCGTTCGTGCAACTCCGGGACCACGCGGCGTCAGCGTCTTTGTTCGAGGAGACTGCCGGACATCTCGTTGAGTGCCTACGCACTATGCAAGAGGATGTCATCATTACCATAAACTCGAGAGCACGCACAGCGCACGAACTTGGCTGCGGTCTGCACATCGGAAAACAACGAATGAAAGGAGCAACGGAATTTGTCTCCCCCTCCCCTAGCGGGGGCAACGCACTGCGTTGCGGCGTGGATCACGCGGGGAAAATCGGGGTTGGGGGGAGGGGCGAACCCGTCGGCTATTCAGCACACTCGCTCGAAGGCTTCCACCGCGCCAGCGCAGGTTTCGACTATGCAACCTTCTCACCGATCTTCTCCACGCGAACCCATCCGGAAGCGGTCTCCGCTGGAATTGAGGCGCTCGCGGAGGTCTGTGCAGCCGTCCCAGGATTTCCCGTCTACGCGCTCGGGGGATTAACACCCGAGCGCACGGAGGCATGCCTCCGTGCAGCCGCGTACGGCGTAGCCGTTCTCTCTGACCTGTTGGATGCCGCCAATCCTGTGGAGAGATTGGCATCCTACCACGAGGCCGGCGTGCTATGAACGATCTCTCCATCCGAACGGCCCTCACGATTGCCGGAAGCGATTCCGGCGGCGGCGCGGGCCTGCAGGCCGACATCAAGGCGTTTCAGGCCAACGGCGTGTATGGGATGAGCGTCGTTACTACCGTTACGGCGCAGAACACATTGGGAGTCCAGGCCGCGTACGATTTGCCGGTCGAGATCATCACCGCTCAGATCGACGCGGTGGCGGAGGATTTCGCCATCCACGCAGTAAAAACAGGGATGTTATCCTCCGCGGCCATTATCAACGCGGTGGCCGACGGCATCGAGCGCCACAAACTCGGCCCGGTCGTCGTCGATCCGGTGATTGTATCCACGAGCGGGCATATGCTCCTAAAGCTGGATGCCGTCGATACGTTGAAAGCACGGATGCTCCCCCTCGCCGACCTTCTCACGCCCAACACGCACGAGGCGGGAGTGCTGGCAGGATTTCCTGTGGGCACGTTGGGCGATGCCCGCCGCGCGGCCGAGGCCATCCTCTCCATGGGACCGACGGCCGTCCTCGTGAAAGGGGGGCACCTCAAAGGGGAAGCAGACGCCGTAGACGTGCTGACCGACTCGGAAGGAGAGGCCTTTTTTCGCGCCGAGCGTATCGAAACCAACGACACCCACGGGACGGGCTGCACGTACGCTTCCGCCATCGCCGCCAACTTTGCGAAGGGCTACGATCTGCGGGACGCCATCCAACGGGCTAAGGCGTACCTCACCGAGGCCATCCGCCATTCCCTGAAGATTGGCCAGGGGCGCGGTCCGACCAACCCCTTCTGGTTTCTGGAAGGAAACGAGGCCGTTCCGGCGCTCGACTAATGGTTGCGGCAATCTTCACTTGTGGCCTCTTTTTGCCCGCTCGTATCTTTGGTGCCCACGAGGAGCTAACAGTTCCCGATGTGCCCGTAGCTCAGTCTGGATAGAGCATCTGATTACGGATCAGAAGGTCACAGGTTCGAATCCTGTCGGGCATGCATAGAGAAACCGCGTCTGACGTACCGTTGGGCGCGGTTTCGTTTGTGGAGGGCATGAAATCGGCCCAAAAGTGGAAACGGCCATTTCTGGCCATTCTAGGACATCGACGGAAACCTCGTGCGGACATTGTGCGGACGTGTCCGCAAATACTACTCAGCGGCAAGCAATTCGGCTTCCTGAATCACCGGGACTTCGGGTCTTCGTCCAAACGAGATGGAGCCTAGTACTCGCTGCATCGGGTTGGCCGCTGAGTCCGGCAGCAGGTGGCTGTAGCGTTCAGTGACTTGTGTTGTTGAATGGCCGAGAAGGTTGGCGACGATGGGTAGGGATACGCCGTCCATCACGAGCCAAGAAGCGAACGTGTGACGCAGCGAATGGAAGTGGAGAGCCTCGTCAAGTTTGGCCAGGCGAACCGCCTTCTTGAAAGCCTTGCTAGCGCGGTCACCGGCTATAGGCTTGCTTTGATCGTCGCTGAAGACGAGGGCTTCCGGCGAGTAGCCAAGAGCGTAGCGCTCTTCGAGCACGCGCCGGGCTTCTGGAACTAGCGGAACTCTTCGTCCATGGCCTGACTTCGTTGTGAACCCGCTGTAGCTCTGAACAGTTATCCAACCATCCGCAGCCGTAAGATCAACAAAACGCCACCGGAGGTTGAGCAATTCCCCCCGGCGCAGTCCCGTGCATAGAGCGAAACGGACGAGATCGGAAAGCCATTCCTGTTCCATGACTGCGGGGCCCAGGGCCTTGGGCTAGCAGCAGTCCCGTGAGGGTCATGGCAATGAAAATGGCTTGTCGCAGTGTTGGGTACATGGCTCAGCTTCCAAATTAGTTTTCGTTACCAGTGTCAAAACAAAGAACGCTAGAGATTTGATTCGTCGCCCATTAGATGTGGCGCTGGAGAAAAGGTTAAGGCCCAGATAGTGATATTCGCAGTGGGCGCAAATTACCGGCCGGTTAAATAGCGCTGCCGTTCAATCGGTTAGCGGTGTTAGTTTTTGGCCGTTAAAATAGTGGTGGCAATCAGCCCGTGTTGCAATGAAAACCCTCGATGATACCCAGCTGGCGGCCTTCGACGTCGAGTTTGTGGACGACCGCCTATGGCCCCTGGTAGCAGCCCGTATCGACAGCGATTTTCCGGCGGGCGATTTTCGTTTCCTCGATGTTGGTGGAGGCGCCGGCCGGTTCGCTGATCAACTGCTGGAGCGCTATCCGCGAGCCACAGGCACAGTATTGGACAACTCCGGGCGACTACTGGCGGGCAACCGGCCGCACGACCGGAAAACTCTGGTCAACGATTCGGTGGAACGACTGGCCGTGCTCTTTGCACCCGGCGAGTTCGATCTGATCTGTTTCAATTGGTTGTTGCACCACCTGGTGCTTTCCAGCTGGTCCGGCTCGCAACGGGCCATGGTCGACGCGCTGGAGGCGGCGCGAGGGCTGCTATCGGATCGGGGCAGGATCTCACTTTTTGAGAACATGTATGACGGTCTGCTGATAGATGGGCTCCCCGGTTTCCTGATATTCA
>JADFQN010000002.1 GCA_022561755.1 Bacteroidota bacterium | reverse complement strand
CACCACATGCCAGTAGAGCCCAACGTTCTCGACCGGCGTGTAGTAGACGCTGGAGTATTTGCCGCGCCGCGACTGCCACGCAAGGATGCTGATGGCGATCATCCCGATAAGCACGTGAAAGCCGTGGATGCCCGTCATGACGTAGTAGAGAGAGAAGAAGAGGCCGGACCGTCGATTGGTAAGGCCGTGCGAACCAGGGCCGTGCGCCTCGCCTACATGCTCATCTGCCGCTGCCTGTTCACCCCGCACCGGAGCGTGCTCGGCCTCAGCAGGTACGTGGTCGGCAAGGGCTGTTGCGTCCTCTTCCAGGAGGAGCAGCGGTTCGGCATCGGCAAGCGGACCCAGATCGCCAATGGTCGATCCATCGGGCATCACAAAGTGCTCGCCGGGGAAAATACCCAGATCGAACTTGTGGGTGTACTCGAAGTACTTCACCACCATAAACGTCCCGGCGAGCGCGACGGTGGCGATGAGGTTCCAGAAGAGCACCTTCTGGTTGTCCGTCTGCACGCCCCGGATGGCCCACGCCACCGTCAGCGACGACGCAAGGAGCACCAGCGTGTTGAAGGCGCCCATCATGGTGTTGAGCTGGGTGCTGGCCTCGGCGAAGAGCTCGGGGTACCACGCCCGGAAGATGGCGTAGGCCACGAACATCCCACCGAATAGAAGGATTTCCGTGGCGAGAAAGAGCCACATGCCCAGCTTCGAGGCCTCGAACTGCTGCTGAGGCGTCGCGAAGTAATGCTGAAGGTGCGCCGGATGGAGATCCCCGTCGTAGCCGCGAAGCATCACGTCGTGATGCTCATGGCCGTTCGCGGCATCATGCGCGTGCTCTTCAGCGACCGTTGTTGCGTGGTCTGTCATAGTTCGGAAAAAAGGGACTTCAACTCGTTTCGTCGCCGGGTTTGTCCGGCTGCGATGCGCCGATGGTTACATCCGGGACGGGCGCCGGCTCACCGGCGGCCACGGCGCCGTCTCCGCTGTAGATGGCGTAGAAGTCATACGGACCGTGCGTCACGAGCGGCGTCGCATGGAAGTTGTGCGGATGTGGCGGCGTAGAGCAGGCGCTCCATTCGAGCGTGACCGCACCCCACGGGTTGCCGGGTGCAAGCTTCCCGCGGAAAAGTGAATGGATGCCATTGATCAGTACCAGCAACAATCCGAGGGCCAGCACCCACGAGCCAACGGTAGAAATCTGGTGCAGCGGCTCGAGCCACGGCATGTCCGCGTAGTCGTAGTAACGGCGCGGCATCCCCTGGCTCCCCATGATGAACTGGATGAAGAACGTCAGGTTGAAGCCGAGGAACACGAGCAGCGCCGACATCTTACCGACGCGCTCACTATAGAGGCGGCCTGTCATCTTCGGCCACCAGTAGTGCAGGCCGCCGAGCATGGCCATCACCGTTCCGCCCATCATCACGTAGTGGAAGTGGGCGACGATGAAATAGGTATCGTGCAGGTGAATGTCCACTCCGAGCGCACCAACCATGATGCCGGTCACACCGCCGATGGTGAACAGGAAGAGGAACGTGAGGGCGTAGAGCATCGGAGTCTGGAGCCACACGCTGCCCTTGTACATGGTGGCGATCCAGTTGAAAATCTTGATACCCGACGGGATGCCGATCAGGAACGTGATCATCGAAAAAACGACACTTGATATCGGGCTCTGGCCGCTGGTAAACATGTGGTGGCCCCATACGAGGAATCCGAGAAGGGCAATAGCCACAGACGACAGCGCAACCAGCTTGTAGCCAAATACCCTCTGACGGCTGAAGGTGCCCATCAACTCACTGATTATCCCGAACGCGGGGAGAATCATGATGTACACGGCCGGATGGCTGTAGAACCAAAAGAAGTGCTGGAACAGAACCGGGTCGCCGCCGAGGGCCGGGTCGAAGATGCCGATGCCCATGAAGCGCTCGAGTGCCAGCAATGCCATCGTGATGCCGATGACCGGCGTCGCCAGTACCTGGACAAGTGCCGTCGCGTAAATAGACCACAGGAAGAGTGGAAGCCGGCTCCACGTCATGCCCGGCGCGCGCATTTTGTGGATGGTGACGATGAAGTTCAGGCCCGTCAGGATCGATGAGAAACCGGCAATGAACACACCAAGCCCGACGGCAAGCACCGCCGTTCCCGTCTCCTTCGAGTAGGGAGTGTAGAACGTCCATCCTGTGTCGACACCATAGGTCGTCATCGAGTAGAGAATGAACGCGGCGCCGATCCAGTAGAGGTAGAGCGAAAACAGGTTGAGCCGCGGGAACGCCACGTCCCTCGCCCCGATCATCAGCGGGAGGTTGAAGTTGCCCAGTGCGGCGGGGATGCTGGGAATGATGAACAGGAAGACCATCACGATGCCGTGCATCGAAAACACGCGATTGTACGTGTCGGCCGTCATGAACGTCTCGCCTACCGTAAACTGCTCAAGTCGAATCCCCAGTGCGAGAATACCGGCCAGCCCAAAGAACGTCGCAATGGAGATCAGGTACATGATCCCGATCCGCTTGTGATCCTTTGTGGTCATCCACCCCTTGAAGTAGAACCAGTAGCGGGCGAAGCCCTTCACATCGGGGCCCGGAGCGGGTTCACGCAGGTAGTTATGGACGGGCTCGTGCCCCGGCGGGTAGGCCGTGGTTGCCGGAACGATGGGAGCCGGTTGGGTTAATATTGCCATAGGGAATAGTGCGTGTTCCGTATTGCGTATTCAGTATTGCATAAAGGGTCAAAATCGGAACCTTACGCAATACGAATTACGAATTAATACTTATTCGTCCGGGCCTGCCGGAGTTGTTTCAATTTCCGTTGAATCGACCGCGGCTTCGGGCAAAGCCAAGCTGGTGTCGGCGGCTGTCGCAACTCCGTTGATCAGGCGCATGTAGGCGGCGATGGCACGCACATCACGGTCGGACATGAGGCTCTCGTAGGAGGGCATCTGGGGCTGGAAGCCCTGCACGATTTGGGTGCCGGGGTTGTAGAGTGACTCGAGGACGTAGCTGTCGTCCATCACGGCGCTGGATCCATCGGCGAACGCACGCGTCTGGCCCCAAGTACCGAGCCAGGTTGGACCCGTCCCCGCCGAACCGTCAATGGTGTGGCACGTGTTGCAATTCCGGCTGCTGTAAAGCCGCTCGCCCCACTCGGCAGGCGGAAGGTCTTCCCCTCCGGCCCCACCCGTTGCGAGATACTCGTAGAATGCATCGCGGCCCACTACACGGATCTTCGCGCCCATGTTTGAATGGCCCGTGCCGCAGTATTCCGTGCAAACCACCTGGTAGACGCCCTCTTCCGGCGCGTTAAACCAAACGTACGTATAGCGGTTTGGGATCACGTCGTGCTTGATGCGGAACGCAGGCACGAAGAAGCTGTGAAGCACATCTCTGGCGCTCATTACAAGCTTGACGGGCTGCCCGGCAGGCACCACCACCTCGTTCTGCACCACCATGCCGTTTGGATACTCGAACGTCCAGAACCACTTCTGCGCTACTACACGGATCTCGTAAGCATCGCTGGGTGCGATGCTCGTGTCCATGTAAGAACGGAAGCCCCAGAAGAACACGATCATCGTGAGGATAGTGGGAATGATGGTCCACGACATCTCAAGCAGCTTGCTCTCGTGGACAGGGCGCGGGTGCTCGGCGTGCGACTTCCGTCTGTACTTCCACGCGAGTACGACCATGGCAATGGTTACGCCGATGGTGAGGATCGTACTCGCGTAGAGAATGAAGTAGAACGCGTTGTCAATAATGTGCGCCGTCGTCGAGCTCTGGGGCGGAAGCCACAGCGAACCGCCGTCCGTCCAGAACTCGGTGCGCCCTTCCGGGGCGGCCGCGTCCTGCATAGCCAAAAACACCGATATTAGAAACATTGCAGACGTCGTTAATCAGCTAATCCGGGGTCGAGACCGAGTCCAGCGGGTTCGTTGCCTCGCTTGCGTTCGCGCAGCCACTTCGGGAAGAAAAAAGCGGCGAGCGCCAGCAACGACAGGCCGCCGCCGATTTTCATGATGTTGAGAATGTAGGGGGTGTACGACCGCGTGGTGGTGTCGTAGCGGAAGCACGTGAGCAGAAACCGGTCGAGCGTGGAGCCGACGGCGCCCTCCCCGGCCTCCACGGTGGCGAGGCGAAAGTCGCGTGGGTTGTGCTGGATGCCGTAGAGGTAGCGCGTGATGGTACCATCCGCGCTGAGGAAGACGAGAATCGCGTTGTGAGCGTACTGCTGGGTGGCCTCGTCCCACACGAAACCGAAGCCCACTTCGTCCGCGAGCGTGCGAATGTTCTCCTCCTGCCCGGTCAGGAAATGCCAGCTCTCGGCGATGTCCGGCTTCGCGGAAGTCGTCCGCTCCACGTACATCGCCTTTGCCTCGGCAGCACGCTCGGGGCCTTCACGGTGATTAAAGGACAGGGAGACGACTTCAAAATCCAGGCCCGGCTCCAGGTCCGTTTCCCTGAGCGCTTCCGAGAGCCCGTCCAGGACGAGGCTGCACAACATCGGGCAGGAGTGGTACGCAAAGTTCAGGATCACCGGGTGGCCACGCCCGAGGTAATCGCCCATCCTCACCGTCTCCCCTTTGCTATCCACGAACTCGGTGTCGAGCGAAATCTGCTCGCCGAGGTGCTCAATCACCGTCACCTCCGGTACACCGGCGTCGGGTTCGATGGGCTGCGCTTCGAGCGATTGGGTTGCGAGCGGCTGGGCCATGCCCCTACCGCCCATCGCCGGCACGGCGACAGCGACGAAGAGGCCTATCGTCAGGGCACGGTGGACCACGTTATTGTGTTTCCTCCTCCATTTCTACGGGTTCTTCGGCTGGCTCGGGCGCTACTTCCGCGTCCGCCACGATTGTTGAATCCAATAAGACAGGGGCTGTTTCTTCGCGCATCCCGACCGAACCGGCGCCATGAATGGCAGGGGCCGGGTGGAGGTTCAACCACGCAAGGTTGTATGCGGTTCGCGAGGCCGGAGCGGCGATACCGCCCGTGGCGCCCCGCTCCACGATCTTCATAGCAGCGTCGATGGGAATGCGATAACGGCCCTCGGCGTCTGGACTGAGCGCGTAGTGGGCATAGGCGTCTTGAGCCTCGGCGCGGAGTTCGCGCTGTTCCACATAGCGAGCGGCCGGAACGTCTGCCGCAACGTCGCGCGCATGTTCGCGGCGCGTTACGAAAAACACGAAATACAGTACGAAGGCGCTGCAGGCAATGGACATGACCGACGCCAGCATGACTCCAAAGAGGTCGGACACAATGACGCCCTCCTCCTCTACTCCGATGCCCAACTCGCGGACATCGTGGCGATCCGCTTCGTGACCCCCTTCCGCGGATGTCTCAGAATCGGGCGTCTGTGGAGTATCGGGCGTGTGTTCTTCCATCTGAGCGGTCTAACGCGCGGGCAGAGCCGCTGTTTTCAATGCTACTGCAAAAGTGCGGTGAATCGAGGGTCTATTGCGAAAGGCGAAATGCGTATTCACTGGGTTCGAGTGGTCTATACGGAATACGGAATACGTATTAGTTATTACTCATTTTCGAAGCGCAGCGAGTCGGCGAAGTAGGGATCGTTGTAGGGCGTAAGGCTATGCCGTCCTGCGCGCCAAAACGTGGCGCCGAGGAAAATACCGAACATCCCGAACCACGCCGTGAAGTCCACCATCCTGAAACCGGCCGGCTGCGAGCTGGATACATCGGCGAGACCCACCACGTTATCCAGGCCGGCAGCGACTGCATGCCCAGCCTCGGCGGCTTGGGCAGCGGCCTGAGCAGCGGCGGTGTGCGCGGCTTCGCCGGCAATCGTGGGCAAGGCAAGCCAGAACAGGTCGATCCAGTGCATCACCAGCACCCAGACGCACATGAATGCGAAAAACGGAAGCACCCGCTTGGTGATGCGCGGCAAAAGCAGAAAGAACGGGACGAGGAAATGGCCGATGATCAGCGCCCAGGTGAACGTCTCCCAGCCGTTGGAGAGGCGGTCGGCGTACCACTGGATTTCCTCGGGGAGGTTGGCGTACCAGATCAGCATGTACTGGCAGAAGGCGATGTACGTCCAGAACACGACGAAGCCGAACATGAACTTGCCGACGTCCTGATAATGCTCGGTCGTGATCTCCATCTTCAGCAAGCCGCTGAGGCGGAGCGCCAGGCCGATGAGCGCGAGCACAGCGCACGAGGCCAGCCAACTGCCCGCGAAGAAGTAGACGCCGAAGATGGTGGAGAACCAGTGCGGGTCGAGGCTCATCAGGAGGTCGAACGACGCGAAAGACGTGCCCACGGCGCACAGCGGGATGCCCCACGCGCTCACCTTGCGCAGCTTCAGCGTGTTCTCAACCGTCGGCTCGGTGTCCTGCCGGACGGAAAGCGTGTACATGCGCAGGCCCAGGTACGACCACAGCGCAAAGTACAGGACGACGCGCGCGATGAAGAACGGAACGTTCAGATAACTCTGTTTTCCCGCGAGAATCGGATCGAAGTGCTCGCCGCCGACCTCGTAAAGATCGGCGTGCGTCCAGTGGTAGAGATCCTGCATCCCGAAAAGGAGAATCGGGAGGCCCAGCAGGAAGAGCAGCGGAAAGTTGGCAACGAGGAGCTCGGGGATGCGGCGCAGAGACGCGCTCCAGTACGCCTTCACGATGTGCTGAATCATCACGAAGAACAGCGCGCCGACGGAAATGGACACGCAGAACATCCAGCCGACGAGGTAGGCGTACCAGAAGCGCTGCGAGTCGCCGGCGAGGCCGAGCAACGACAGGGCTAAGCACGCGACGCCGATGCCCAGCGGAACCACCCACCAGCGGAAATCGCCCGAAAGCTGGTACTTCCGCGGGGCCCGCTCGCGATCCGAGTCGAGGGGGTCAAGGAAGAGACGAGTTAGAGGATTCGCCATCGGGGGTTTGAGTAGTTCGTATTTCGTAGTGCGTACTTGGGCTATCCCTTACGCAATACGAAATACGATCAATTGGTCACGTTCACGTTTGGGTTGTAGGTCGCCAGGCGGTCGCGCTCGGGCTCCGGCACGTCTTCCGGCCCCGCGTCCTGCGAGCGCTGGAGCGCACGGATGTATGCAACGATGGCCCAGCGGTCGGCCGGGGCAATCTCGTGCCCGTAGCTCGGCATGGAGCGGACACCGTTGGCCATCACGCCGTAGAGGTAGCCGTCCGGCACATTGCGGAGGAAGTCAGAGTGGTACGTCGGCGCCGGAACGAAGCCGTAGCCCTGCCCGCCGTTGCCGACCATGATAATCCCACGACCATCGCCCGCATAGCCGTGGCACGGCGTACAGTAAATGTTGAAGCGCTCCCTCCCACGCTCCAGCAGCATTGCATTCACATCCATCGGGTTCGCTGCTACGAACTGGCCGGAGGCTTCCCGGCCCAACTCGAACGGCGCGTTGGCGGTGGTGCGGAGGTGGCCGCGAGCCACCGTGCCGGGCACGGGCATCCGCATGGAAGAGCCGTCGGCGAAAAATGGATTGGCTTCTTGTTCTTCAAACCGCTCCTGATGATCCATGTTGGGGTTCGGATGGATCGGCGTGCGCTCGGATTTCATCCCGCGGCAACCGGAAAGGACCAGCGGAAGCGCGATAGCGGCAACAAGCGAGATGTGGAAGAAGCGGGTCATGGAAATCGTACTTCGTATTTCGTATTGCGTAAGGAAGAGCCAATTACGCACTACGCATTACGCACTAATACTCAGGTCTCGTTTATGGAATCGGGTGCGGTCACGTCTTCAGCGCCTTCGTGGCTGACGTACTCGATAGCCAGTGCGCCTTCTTCGGAAAGCGCTTGCGCCGTGGCTGCACGGTCGAACAGGTCGTCGGTCTCCTGAATGTGGAGGAAAAAGCCATCATCCGTGGCGCGTGCGAACCGCTTCGAGAAGAAGAGCGGGTTGTAGGGTTTGGGAAGCGCGTTCAGGGCGAGCATCGCTCCCACGGCCGTCAGCGCAGAGAATAGAATCATCAACTCGAAGATGATGGGCATGCTCGGCTCCACGGAGAAAAGCGGCTTGTTCGCAATGTTGATGGGGTAGCTTACCGCGCTCGTCCACCACTGAAGCCAGACGCCCAGCGCGCAGCCGGCAAGTCCGCCGATAAAAACGATGTAGCCGAGGAGGCTCGTGCCGAGGCCAATCGCCTTGTCCATCCCGTGGATTGCGAACGGCGAGAAGGTGTCCAGCCGCGAGTAGCCTCGCTTGCGAAGCGCCTTGACGGCTTGCATCAGCGATCCAGGGTCGGAGAACTCCGCCAGCAAACCCACGTGCTGGTTGGCATGGTCGGCCAGCCTGTTCTTGATTGCGCTAAACATCAACCCACCTCATCGGTTTTAGCGGAAACGGCTGCTTTCGGCGCTTCTCCCGCATGCCCGTCGCCTTGCCCATGATCGTAATAGTGAGGATTCGCCTGCGGCAGCACACCCTTGATTTCGGCGATGGCGACCATCGGGAAGAAGCGAAGGAACAGGAAGAACAGCGTAAAGAAGAGGCCGAAGGTGCCGAGGTAGATCCCGGCGTCCCAGATGGTGGGCGAGTAGTAATCCCAGCTGGACGGCAGGTAGTCGCGGTGGAGGCTCGATACCACAATCACGAAACGCTCGAACCACATACCGATGTTCACGACGATGGCGATCGTGAACATCAACGGGATGCTACGGCGGAACTTCTTCACCCAGTAAAGCTGCGGCAGGAGCAGGTTGCAGCTCATCATAATCCAGTACGCCCACGCATAGTCGCCAAAGGCACGGTTGCGGAAGGCATATTGCTCGTAGGCCACGCCGCTGTACCACGCCATGAAGAACTCCGTGATGTACGCGAAACCGACGATACTGCCCGTCAGCAAAATGATGAGGTTCATCTTCTCGAGGTGGTCGAGCGTGATGAGGTTTTGCAGGTTGTAAGCCTTGCGCGCCACGAGCAGCAGCGTCATCACCATCGCGAAGCCGGAGAAGATGGCGCCCGCAACGAAGTACGGTGGGAATATGGTGGTATGCCAGCCGGGCACGATGGACACCGCAAAGTCGAACGACACAACCGAGTGTACCGAGAGGACCAGCGGCGTAGCGAGGCCCGCAAGGATTAGGTAGGCGCGGTCGTAGTGCCTCCAGTGCCGGTTGGAACCCGTCCAGCCCAACGCCATAATGCCGATGATCTTCTGGCGGAGGCCCGTAGCGCGGTCGCGCAGCGTGGCCAGGTCGGGGATGAGGCCGGTGTACCAGAAGAGCAGCGAAACCATGCCGTAGATGGAAACCGCGAACACATCCCACATCAGTGGGCTCTTGAACTGCGGCCACAACGCCATCTGGTTCGGGACCGGCATCATCCAGTAATCGAGCCACGGCCGGCCGGTATGAAACGTCGGGAAGACGAGCGCACAGGCCACGGCGAAGAGCGTCATCGCCTCCGCCGCGCGGTTGATGGACGTTCGCCAACGCTGCCTGAAGAGGAAGAGAATCGCCGAAATCAGTGTGCCCGCGTGGCCGATACCAACCCACCACACGAAGTTGACGATGGCCCAGCCCCAGCCAACCGGGTTGTTCACACCCCACGTACCCGTGCCGTTCCACACGAGGTAGGAGATGGAGAGGCCGAATATCCCCAGCAGAAAGAGGGCGACGGAGAAGCCGAAAAACCAGAAGAGGGGCGTCTTCTTCTCGTTGTGCCCCGCAATGAGCTCGGTTACGTCGTGAAAAGACAGGTTGCCGCCTACCAGCGGCGCATCCTCAAGCGTCTTCGGAACGCCCGCCGGGTACGCGAGCGAAGATTCGTCGTAAGAAGTTGAAGTCGTCGCCATAATCAGGCTTCGGCCAGGCTCGGATGAGGATTGCGGAGTCGCGCGAGGTAGCTGGTGCGCGGCTTCACGGCCAATTCGGCCAGCACGTCGTAGCCGCGCGGATTGTGCTTGCTCTTCGCCACCGCCGATTCTGGATCGGCGATGTTGCCGAACGTGATCGCGTCCGACGGGCACGCCTGCTGGCAGGCCGTCGAAATCTCGCCGTCGCGGATCGGGCGGTCCTCGATGTGCGCATACTGCTGCGTCCGGCGGATGCGCTGCACGCAGTACGTACACTTCTCCATCACGCCGCGGAACCGCATCGTCACGTTCGGGTTCTGCGCCATCCGGACCTCAATCGGCAGCGTCTTGACCCAGTTGTAGTAGTTGAAGCGGCGCACCTTGTACGGGCAGTTGTTCGAGCAGTACCGCGTGCCAATGCAGCGGTTGTACGTCATCTCGTTGAGGCCGTCCGGGCTGTGGCTCGTCGCCGCAACCGGGCAAACGGACTCGCACGGCGCGTTCTCGCAGTGCTGGCACATCATCGGCTGAACGACCATGCCGGGGTTGGCCTCGTTGCCGGTGTAGTAGCGGTCGATACGCAGCCACTGCAGCTCGCGCCCGCGCGACACCTGATCCTTGCCCACCACCTGAATGTTGTTCTCGCTCTGGCAGGCCACCACGCAGGCGTTGCATCCCGTGCAGGTATTCAGGTCGATACTCATCCCCCACTGCTCGCTCGAATACATCGCATTCGCGATGCGCGGGTCGTCCGAGGCCGCGCGCGGCTCGGTCCAGAGCGGCGGGTAGTCTTCCCACGGTGTGTTGTCGAGGATGTGCTGCTGGTGCTGGATAACCTCGGGGTCGCTCTGATACTCCTCCAGCGTCGTCATCCGCACGATGGCGCGGCCCTCCATCGAACCGTGGTCCTGCGTTGTGACGAGCATCATCGACTCGCCCGTCGCGGCGATGCTCGATGCCGTAGCCACGGCCATGTTGCCGAGCGAGCGCATCGGGCCGACGTTCGTGCCTACGCCGTTGGCGAGTGGGCCGGGCCTGTAGATATCTACATCGCGGTCGAAGATGCGCGCTAGCAAATTGCGGTCGCTCACCTGCCGCTCGGAGGCCAGGTTGCGGCCGTAACCAAGGGTCACGGTGATGGATCCGTCCGGATGGCCTTCCTGAACCCAAACCGGCAGCGTGCGGTCCACGCCGTTTACGGACAGGGTGATGATGTCGGCCTCGTGCTTGCCCTTCGACAGCGCGATGTTCACACCGAGGGCGTCGGCCGTGGCGCGGCTCATGGTGGCCGCGTTGTCCCAGACGAGCTTGGACACCGGGTGCGGAAGCTCCTGCATCCACGCGTTGTTCGAGAAGGCGCCGTCGTGGAGCTTGGGTGAGGTGCGGAAGACGACTTCGGTCTCATCGTCGGCCATCACCGGAAGTCCCGACAAGTCGGGAGCGCCACCGGCAACGCCGGCTACTGCGTACTGCGTGTTCGGGACGAATCCGTCGTGCAAGGCCGTGCGCCAAGCATCCTCCGAGCCGAGCGCCGGGCGCAGCGTACCGCGAACGAGTTCATAGCCGCCCCTGTACTGCCCCGTTGCAAACAGGCTAAGGATTTCCAGGTTGGAATGCGCGGCCTTATACAAAGGTGCAATCAGTGGCTGGATGATAGACAGCGTGCCGTCCCATGCGCGGCCGTCATCCCATGCCTCAAGGAAATGCGTACCCGGAACGTGCCACGTTGCCAGTTGCCCCGTCTCGTCGCGGTGGAGACCAACGTGGACCGACATACCCACGTTGCCGATGGCTTCGGCGAAGTTGAGATTGGCCGGGAGGCTGTACCCCGGGTTCGCGCCGAGCATCAGCAGAAGCTGGATCCGCCCGGCCTGCATGTCCTCTACGAGCGTCGCCATAGATTGAGAGAGCGACGTAACCGAGACAGCGCCGGTGTCGAGGTACTCCACCACGTTGCCGCCGAACTGCGCATTCAACGCCGCGCACAGAGCGTGGACTTGCACGGGCTGCGTCGGGCCGGCCACAAACGCGGCGTTGCCGCCGGCGGCCCGCACATCCTGAACGATGGCCTGGACCATCGGGTCGCCGGCAAACGTGCTCGATCCGAGAGATCCGTTTCCTACACCAAGGCCCTGCCCGACGGCCGCAGCCACGTGCGCGATGTCGCACGCGCGGAGTGCCTTGCGGTGGTCAGCCATGCCGCCCGTGCCCGTGTACGTGCTCTCGAAGGCATAGAGGCGGCTCATCGAACCGCGCACGTCCACGTTGCGGCTTGCTGCGTACTCCCGACTGTTCCAGACACTGTTCGGATCCTCCGAACCAATAAAGTCGGCGTCGAAGGAGACGATTACATCTGCGCTGGAGAGCTTGTAATGCGGGCGGAGCGGTCGGCCGAAGGCGGCCTGCGTGCCCAGCGCCGTAACGTCGTCGCCGTTGGCGTGCAACTCGATCCACCGGGCGCCGGGAAAACGCTGCTCGAACTGCTGCTGGATGCTCGCCTGCGTGGTGGAAGAAGACGGCTCGGCAATCACCGCGACCGAAGCGCCGTCCGCGTTCATACCCTGAACGGCCGAGAGAAACTCATTCCACGTCGAGGCCGAGCCATTGCGGTACACCGTGCGCGAGCGGTCGGGGTCGTAGAGGTTTAAGATGCTGGCCTGTGCAAACAGGCCCGACTTCCCCCGGCTGACGGGGTGCTCGGGGTTGCCCTCAATTTTGGTGGGGCGGCCTTCGTAGCTCTCCACCAGCAGCGCCTGCACGGCGCCCGCAAACGGCATAGCCGTGGCGTAGAAGTTGGGAAGGCCGGGAACGACTTCCTCCGGCTTGCGGGCGTACGGCAGGATCTCCTCCGCCGGGCGGCGGCATCCCGCCAGACCCATCATCGCCATCGAGGCGCCCATGATCTGGAGGAACGTCCGGCGCGAGGGGCCCGCGTCAACTTCAAGCTCGCCGGCATCCGTGGCGCCCGGCAGAAACTCGTTGGCGCGGAACACCGCGTATTCGGCCGTACCAGCCAGATCCTCCCGGCTGCGCCAGACCGTGGGCGCGCCATCCGCTATAACATCAGACGGGGTGAGAACGTCGAGGTCGATCATGGGTGAGGTAGTTCTTCGTTCTTAGTTTTTAGTGCCTGGGTAACGAAAAACAAGGCACTAAGAACCAAGAACAAAGCCCTAATAGTGACAAGCTGAGCAGTTCAGCGGGGGCTGGATGCCTTCGGCCTCGATGCGGGCCGTGTTGGCAGCGACGTAGGCAGCAAAGGTTGCGCCGTCGGCGCGGACTTCCTCGTTGAAGCCCATCTGCGTGACGAGAGCAGGATCGCGGAGGCTTTCCTCCGGATTGCGGTGGCAGTCGAGGCACCAACTCATAGAGAGCGGCTCTTCTAACGCGACCTCCTCCATCTGGTCTATTCGGCCGTGGCAACTCTCACATCCCACCCCCACATTTACGTGAACGGCGTGCGAGAACTGCACGTAGTCCGGCAGGAAGTGGACGTTCACCCATGGAATCGGTGTGCCGGCGGCCCAGCTCTCGCGCACGGGCAGGAGCTTCAGCGACTCCGTCCGCACCTGCGAGTGGCAGTTCATGCAGGTCTGCGTGGACGGGATGTTGGCGTGCTCGCTGGTCTCCACGTGGTTGTGGCAATACCGGCAGTCGATGGCGAACTCACCGGCGTGGAGTGCGTGACTGTACGGCACCGGTTGCTCGGGCTGATAGCCCACGTCCGTGAATTTCGGCGAGAAGAAGTACCAGACAACGAGGACGACTACCAGACCGCCACCAAGCGCCCCCATCAGGGAGACGGCGGGCAGTGCGTTCGCCTTGCGAGGGAAAATCTGCGGCATCGGCGCGAAGAACCGACCCTTTCAGGAGGTTGTCGAAATAATGCTCTGTCGCCGAGGCGCGCGGATGTCGGTCGAGATCAAGGCTCGAGATCGCAGGCGAATTGGTGATTCGTCAAGATTCTCGAAACGCAGAGATCGACCGAGAGCCGCCGCCGCAGGTAGGATCATTTTTTCGACGGCCTCCGGGGCCACTAGGTGAGACGCGTGAGAAGAGGGATGCTGGCGATCCAGAAGGTAGAAAACCCCGCCCGCAGGGCTGGAGAATATAGCTTGAAACCCCGTTGGATAAGCTGGAGAGGTGGAGGCTAGCCGCCGGGCGAAAGTTCCTTGCGTTCACTTTCCTCCCTACCCACCAGGTACCGAAACCGCGCGTTCAACAGAACGGCCGCCGTTGCGAGGCCGCCCGTCAGGCCCCACCAGATGCCTTTCGCCTCCAGCCCAAATCCAAACGCCAGCAACAGGCCTATCCCGATGCCCACAATCCAATAGGAGGTAGCCCCGATGAGCATCGGAACGCGCGTATCCTTGAGGCCCCGAAGCGCGCCGGCAGCCGTGGCCTGCGCGCCGTCGAACAGTTGAAAGACTCCAGCAATGACCAGAAGGCCAGCTGCAAGTTGGACAACGGCGGCATCAACCGGGCCAGCCGCATTCTGCCCCGTGTAGACCCACACCACCCACTCCGGCTTGAACCAGAACAGCATCGCCGAGCCGAACATGAACGTGGTGCCCATCGCAATGGCCGTCCACCCCGCCCTTGCCGAACCCAATGTATCCCCCGCGCCAACGGCTTGCCCCACCCGCACCGTTGCTGCCATCCCTACGCCCAGCGGAATCATAAACGTTACGCTCGATGCATTAAGTGCAACCTGATGCGCTGCCAATGCCGTCGTCCCGAACAACCCGATGATCAGTGTGGAGGCCGAGAACAGCCCGGCTTCCAGCCCGAACTGCGCACCGATGGGCCAACCGAGTTTGAAAAGCGTCCGGAAGTGAGCCCGATCCGGTTTGCGAAGCCCGGCGAAGACGCGGTACGCCCTCAGGTCAGGCGACCACCGGATAAAAACGACGAGCATTACGAGCATCGACGCCATCACGATGGAGGAACTCCACCCACACCCGGCCAGCCCGAGTGCCGGTAACCCGAGCTTGCCGTACATCAACACCCAGTTGCCGAACGCATTGATGACCACGGCGATGAGGGTGATGATGAGAACGGGCCGTGGCCTCGCGAGCCCCTCGCAAAAACCCCGGAGCGCGGTGAACAGCAAGTTCGGGATGATGCCCCATCGAATGGCCAGCAGGTAGTCGGCGGCCAGGCTTGCGGCCTCCGGCTCCTGCCCCATGGCCAGCAAGAACCACTCGGACGGACCGAACAAAAACACGAGCGGGACGCCGAGAGCGGTAGCCAGCCACAGGCCCTGCCGCGCAGACCGGCCGACTTCGTCGCTGTCCTCCGCGCCGACGGCTTGCGCCACCATCGGGTTTACGGCCATCACCACACCCATGCATACCAGCAGCAGGGTAAAGAAGAGCACGCTGCCGAGAACACCTCCAGCAAGTGCAACCGTACCCAGACGGCCGATCATGATCACGTCCACGAAGCTCATCGCCATCTGGGCAAGCTGCGTGAGGGCAAGAGGCGCTGCCAATAAAAACGTGGCACGAACCTCGCGGCGAATGACGTAAAGCTGAGGCATCGTACGTCTTCAACAGTAGCGGGTAATCGAAGCCAGGAAGGTACGTGGGCTGCTCACCACGCTGTCATCAGATTCGCACGCGCCTCTTTATCACACACATTACGGTAACAACCGTACCTTGTTTATCTATGCGCGCCTCTCCCGTTCAGACCGCGGCGGTCTCCAAATCGACCGCCGAGACGCCCGACGTTTCGGTCATCATCGTCAATTATAATGTGCGGGAGTTCCTCGAACAGGCGCTCGAATCGGTCGAGCGCGCAGGCGCAGGGCTTTCCGTAGAGACCTTTGTGGTAGACAACGACTCGGCTGACGGCTCTGCGCAGATGGTGCGCGAGCGTTTCCCGGATGTGCGTTTGATCGAGAACGAGGAGAACGTCGGCTTCGCCACTGCCAACAACCAGGCCATCCGCGAGGCCTCGGGGCGGCATCTACTGATTCTCAATCCGGACACGCTTCTACAGGAAGACACTCTCCATACGCTCGTGCGCTTCATGGACGAGCACCCCGACGCCGGAGCCGCCGGGTGCAGCATCCTTAATCCGGACGGCACGTTCGCACCCGAAAGCCGCCGCTCCTTCCCCACGCCGTCCGTCGCGTTCTACAAGCTGACGGGCCTGAGCCGCTTCTTCCCACGCAGCCCCATCTTTGGCCGCTACAACCTCACGTACCTCCCCATTGATCAGGAAAGTGAGGTGGACGCCCTGTCCGGCTCATGCATGATGGTGCGGCATGCGGCGTTGTACGAGAATGGGAGAATGGCGGAACGGGGGAACGGAAGAGCAGAAGCTCTCAGCCAAGAAGGCGCAGGTCTCTTCGACGAGGCCTTCTTCATGTACGGCGAAGACCTCGACTGGTGCTACCGCATCCAGCAGCAGGGCTGGAAGATCTACTACACACCCGAAACGCAGATCATCCACTACAAGGGCGAGAGTACCAAAAAGGGCGAACTGCGTTACGTTCGGCTCTTCTACGGCGCCATGCTGCGCTTTGTGGAGAAGCACTTCAGCGGCAACCCCGAAACTGGGTTGCTTCGGCGAAATAGCTCCCGCCTGCTCGCACTCTGTATCCGACTGGGAATCCTTGTCCACGCACTGCTCACCTTTGTCACGCGGGCCTTCACGACTGTGGGGCCGGTCTTGCTCGACTTCCTTCTCGTTTTCGGGATGATGGCCGGGGCAGCACGCTTGTGGTCAGCCGGGTTCGGGTCATCGTTCTATCTGGTTGTAACTCCGGCCTATACCATAGCAGCCGTTCTGGGCGTGGCGCTCTTCGGCGGCTACCGGCGAGGCCGCCGCCTGCACCTCCGGCCCGTCTTCACAGGGCTTGCGGGCGCGCTGCTCGTCGTCGCTACCATCTCGTTCTTCGTTCGTGACATTGCCTTTTCGCGGGCCGTGCTTCTTCTTGGTTTTACGGGAACGGGCGTGCTCTTGGTGGCAAAGCGCTTGCTGCAGCGCATCCGCACCAAGGACCTCCGCCGCACACTCCTCGTGGGCTCGCCGAACGAAGCCAGTCGCCTCCGCCGTCTCGTTGGGCGGAGCATGAGACCCTCAACCCTCCTGTTGGGCTATGTGGGAGATAAGCCCAGGCACGATGGAAACGATTCCATCCCGCACCTAGGCCATCTGCGACACCTGCGCGATCTGGTACGCCTTCAGGCAGCCGATGACGTGGTTTTTGCCGCCGACACGCTTTCCAACACGGCCATTCTCGGCCACATGCGCCAACTCCGCGATCTGCCGGTTCAATTCAAAATCCTCGCCTCCGGCCGAGACCGGATAATCGGGAAGGCATCGGTTGAGGATTTCTCGGTGCCGTTCATGTCGGCCGAGCGCGCCGTAGCGCCGTTGCGCTCGCCACTCTCACGGCGTCTGCTCGAAGTACCCGTTGCCCTCGTGAGCATGGCCATCCATCCCCCACTGAAACTGGCAGCGCGTATTACTTCGTCGCGCCGCCTCCGCGCGATTGCGTCAGTCACCGCTCGCATGCCGTCGGTGTTGGCCGGGCGAAGGGCGCTGGTCGGCTACGACACGGCCCATCACCATCCGCCGGAAGACTGGGGCTTGCAGCCGGGTATCGTCTCCATCCTCGACACCATCCCGAACCCGCCCGATTCCATCGTCGAGACGCATCGGGCGTACTGGTTCTACGCCCGCAACCAATCGCTGACGCTGGATCTGGAGATCCTTTTCCGCGCGCTGCCGTCCAAACGCTAAGTCTTTCGCACGCGTGAGACGTCGCTGCCGGATGTAGTGACGACGCGATACGAGACGCGCACATCATCCGCATGGCCTACCTCCTCGACTTTGAGAAGCCCCTCGTAGACCTAGAGGACAAGCTGCGTGAGTTGCGGGCCTTCCAGGCCGAGGACGGCACGGTTGATCTGTCGGAGCAGATCGGCGCGCTGGAACTGCGCGTGGAGACGCTTCGGAGCTCCATTTTCCGGAGCCTCACGCGCTGGCAGCGGGTGCAGCTTGCCCGCCACCCCGACCGGCCTTATACGCTGGATTATATAGGCGCTCTGACGACCGATTTTCGTGAACTCCACGGCGACCGGCTGTTTGGGGACGACCGTGCGCTCGTCGGCGGTTTTGCAACGTTTGAGGGGCATCGCTACGGCTCCGCCGACCGCACGGTGATGATCCTCGGCCACCAGAAAGGCCGCAACACCAAGCAGCGCAAGGAGCGGCGGTTTGGGATGCCCAACCCCGAAGGCTATCGGAAAGCCAGGCGGCTTATGGAGATGGCCGCCAAGTTCGGCAAGCCCATCATCACCCTTCTCGATACGCCCGGAGCCTACCCAGGCCTCGAAGCCGAAGAGCGCGGCCAGGCTGAAGCCATCGCCCGCAATCTACTGGTTATGGCGAGGCTTCCGGTACCCATTATCATTGTGGTGATCGGTGAGGGCGCCTCCGGCGGAGCGCTAGGCATCGGTGTAGGCGATCGGGTGCTGATGCTCGAAAACGCGTGGTATTCTGTGATCTCGCCGGAAAGCTGTTCATCCATCCTGTGGCGCTCGTGGGATTACAAAGAGGATGCGGCACGAGCACTCAAACTCACCGCCACTGATCTCATCTCGCACGGCGTCATCGACGAAATCGTATCCGAGCCGACCGGCGGTGCGCACAAGAACCCAAACCAGACGTTTGATACCGTAGGAGCGGCCATTGCGAGCAACCTCGACGACCTGCTCAAGTTGCCGAGCGGTAAGCTGCTGGAGCAGCGCCTCGCCAAGTTCGACGCGATGGGCGCTTTCGACGAGCGCCCGGTGGAAGGATGATTCGCCACATCTATCGCCGCCGCGTGCGCTACCGAGAGTGCGATCCGATGAGCGTCGCCTACCACACGTTCTACCTCGACTACTTTGAGGAGGCGCGCACCGAAGCCCTGCGCGACATCGGGCTGCCGTATAAGGAGCTCGAGGACAGCGGCATCATCATGCCCGTCGTGGAGGCCTCGGTACGGTACCTCGCGCCCGCCCGCTACGATGACATGCTGGAGATCGAGACGATCTTCGAGGAAATCCCGCGCGTCCGCGTCAACATCTCGTACACCGTTCGGCGGGAAAACGAGGACACCCTGCTCGCTACCGGAACCGTGGTTCTCTGTTTTGTAGACACCGAGCGCGGCCGCCCCATTCCGGCCCCGAAAGCCATCCGTGACGCTTTCTCCAGCGAGTTTTCCGCCGAGGCTTCAGGTGCGCCGGAGGCCAAGGCGTGAGCCCCGCAGGCTACTCGGGTACGCGCCTGGCAAAGAAACTCGGCTACAAACGGGGCTTTATCGCCCACCTTGAAAACGCCCCGGACAACTACGCCAAACTCGTCGATCCGGTGCCAGAGCGCGAATCGTTCGGTGATAATGCCACCGGCGCCAACCTCGTCCACCTCTTTACGAAAGAAGCCGCTGAACTGGTGGAGTGCCTCCCTCATTTTATGAATGCCATCCAACGCGACGGGATGATCTGGGTGCGCTGTCGGAAAGTGAAAAGGGAATAGGGTAAAGGGCGAAGGGTGCTCGACTCTGATATTCCTAATTTCCAAGCACCAATTTCCAAGCACCAAGTACGAAGCACAAAATCCCACATCCCAAGCCCCAAATCCGAAATCCGATACCCGAAATCAATAATCCAAAATCCGATATCCCAAACCCGATATCCGATATCCGATATCCCATAGACTCCGAACCATGCTGCCCATCCCCGATTCCGTTGCCGACGACCTCGGCGCCCTGATTGCCCGGGCGCTTGCGGAGGACGTGGGCCGCGGTGACCTAACCACGCTGGCCACCATCCCTTCCGACAAACGGGCAAGGGCCCGGTTTCTTGCGAAGGCTGATGGTACGCTGGCGGGCCTCGCCGTAGCCGAGCGTGTTTTCGAGGCCGTTGACGCAAATCTGGATGTTTCGTGGACGGCCTCCGATGGGGACGCCGTAACCGCGGGGGCTGTTTTCGGGGAGGTCGAGGGATCCGCGCGGTCCATACTCACTGCGGAACGCCTCGCTCTAAACCTGATGCAGCGCATGAGCGGCATCGCTACGGCTTCGCATCGGATGGCGGAGGCCGCGCGCCCCGCCACCATCCTTGATACGCGAAAAACAGCACCCGGCCTCCGGCTTCTCGACAAGTGGGCTGTGCTGCTCGGGGGCGCCGCCAACCACCGAGCGGGCCTGTACGATATGGTCCTGATCAAGGACAACCACATTGCATCGGCGGGCGGAATCGGGGCGGCCGTTCGTGCGGCGCAAGCGTACCTGCGAGACAACGATCTCGCTCTCGCCATCGAGATCGAAACACGGACCCTCGACGAAGTGGACGAGGTGCTTCGGGTAGGCGGCGTGGACCGCATCATGTTGGACAACATGGCCCGCAAGACAGAAGATGGGCTCGACACATCTATGCTGGCGGAGGCCGTCCGCAGGATTAGCGGCCGGTTCGAGACGGAGGCCTCCGGCAATGTGACGCTGGACACCGTTCCGGCCATCGCCGCGACGGGAGTGGACTTCATCTCGAGCGGGGCGCTCACGCACTCTGTACAAGCGCTCGACATCTCGCTGAAAGTGATCCTGGCCCGATAGCTCAAGGCCCGATAGCTCAAGGGGGGCGCTTTTGCCCTTTTTCTTCTTGCATCACGCCCTTTTCCTACCTTCCTTGTAACCTTCGACATTCTCTGCCCTCACATACCATGCTTGCACGTCTCGTTCTTGCCACCGCCTTTCTTGCCACGTCCGTCTCGGCTTTTGCCCAGTCCGACAACATGACGCTGGTCGGACAACTCGACCCCCGCCCTGGTGACTCGTACTCCGACGTCTGGACGTACGTCGGTCCCGACGGTCGGGAGTACGCCCTCCTTGCCTCATGGATCTCCGGTGGCCTTAACGTAATTGACGTCACCGACGACGTCCCAGTCGCCGAGGCGTTCGTTCCGATGAACGGAGACGGGAGCGATGTCGAGGCGTACGGCCACTACGCCTATCTCACGTCCAACAGCAACCCCACGCTGATCATCGACATCGAGGACCCTGAGAACCCCACCTCTGTTGGCACCTTTGGTGGAGACTTCCACACCCTCAGCATCGTAGATGGGTACCTCTATGGGAACGGTAGCAGCGGCGTCATAATCTACGACCTCGCCGACCCCGAGAATCCCACATTCGTGGGGAACTACAGCCCGTACTACGTCCACGACGTCCTCGTCCGTAACGATACCATGTACACTGCCGGCATTTTCGGCGACGGTATTGACATTGTTGATGTCTCGGATAAGGCGAACCCCGTCCTCATCGAGCGCTTCAACTACCCCGGCAGCGGCGTGCACAACTTCTGTACGAACCCCAGCGGAGCGTACCTCTACGTCGGCAACGAGATCGGCTCTGCGGGGCATTGGACGCGAATCTTCGACGTCCGCGACACCAACAACGTCGAACAGGTGGGCGAGATCATCGTGGACGCGAAGTCGACGGTGCACAACTGCCACACGAAGGATAACCTCCTCTACCTTGCCCACTATGACCGGGGGGCGTGGGTGTACGACATATCGGACCCCGTGAACCCGACGCAGGTCGCCTACTACGAGACCGGTGTGAGCGGCTTCGGGATCTGGACGATGAACCCTCACCTCCCGTCCGGGAAGATTCTCGCCTCCGACGGATCGAATGGCCTCCTAGTCTTGCGCATCGACGTCCTGCCGACCGCTGCGGAGCCTGATGAGCCGGAGGTACCGCTTTCCTTCGTGCTGGAAGCTGCCTACCCCAATCCCTTCAATCCGAGCACGACGCTTCGCTTCACTCTCGAAACAGACGCCGAGATCCGCCTTGCGATTTTGGATGCCCTGGGCCGTGAGGTCGCTCTGGTTGCGGAAGGAACCTATACGGCCGGCCGGCACGAGGCAGTCTTCGACGCTACGCACCTACCGAGCGGCCTCTACCTCGTCCGGTTGGAATCGGAAGGACGTGTGGATTCCCAGCGCATTACGCTGCTGAAGTAGCGCACCCGCGGCACATCAACAGAAAGGCCGGGCGACAAATCTCGTCCGGCCTTTGCAATTAATAAATGGCCTCTGCTCAAACGTGCCGCTCTTTTCTCGGCGGAGGCGGCTGACGACTCGGCAACGTAGCCGGATCGACAATCTCATATTGAATACGCGCCAGTCCACTGAAGCCCAGTCGCCGGGCGGCTTCGCCGGAGAGATCGAGCTGGCGGCCCCGGACGAATGGGCCGCGGTCGTTAATGCGGACGACGATGGCCAATCCATTTCGGGTATTTGCAACGCGAACGAGGGTACCGAACGGGAGCGACCGATGTGCCGCGGTTATCGCGTTGTGGTTGTAGCGCTCGCCGTTTGCGGTCCGGCGGCCGTGAAGAGAGCGGGCATACCGGCTGGCAACGCCGCTCCTCAGCACACGATCGGCAGCGCGATGGCCACCCGGCGCAATACGCTCGATGCGCTCAACCTGCCGGCCGGCATCGTCACTCTGGGCATTGGCCGGCGCTGCGAGAAGCAGTGCCAACGCACCCGGTAGAAATAGAATGGCTCGTTTCATGGCGTTCGGCAGAGGGCTCGAAAAGGTGGCATCCTCTTCTTACCGCATGACAAAATAGAGCACATCCAGAAAAGTAGTGCCTGAAACATACTCATTTGGCAGCGACCCCCAACACCAAGTTCACTCTGCGGTTCCATCTTAACGGCTTCTTGCCCATCCCCCAATGGAAGCTTCAACCAGGAGTCCGTCGGATTCAGGGTGATTTTACTGCGGCGGCGGCGGCAAATCGGCCCGTTTCTCCGATCTTTTTCGTTACGTAGCATCCCGCGCGCCTGCGGGACGCCTCGACAGATCGGAAAACTGCTCTCGATTTCTCGTCTGCCTCGATAAGAACCCCTAAGTCCGACAGCCTCTTAGGGTCTGTTGACAGTCAATCGCGGTGGACCGTTTCGGGCCGTTCTGGATTGCTTCGGCGTTGCGCCGCTTGTTCGATGCTTGAGCATCGCACTCCTCACGCGCCTAGAATCGTCCTCAGACCAACCTCGAACCGATCTCAACACACCGAGTGTTAACAGACCCCGCCGGAGCCCGTATTTTCCGGCTCGCTTTCTTCCTGCCCGTTGCCCACCCTCTTCACCATCCTGCTCATCAGTTACCTGTTGGGCTCCATCCCGAACAGCGTTATTGCCGGGAGGGTCCGAGGGATTGATCTGCACAAGATGGGCAGCGGCAACGCCGGCACCGCCAATGTTTTCCGCGCGCTCGGCAAAGGAGCCGGTACGCTAGTCTTTGTTGGAGACGTGCTGAAAGGGCTGCTGGCCACGGTTGTGGCAAGCCAATTTCGCTTTGGCGACGGATTGCCTTTGTGGCTCGGTCCCGATTCGGATGCGTGGATCAGGGTTTTCGCGGGCTCAGCGGCCATACTCGGCCACGTGTATACGCTCATCGGGCGGTACTTCTACGGCACGTTTCGCGGAGGCAAGGGCGTCGCCACGGGTCTGGGGATGCTCCTCGGCCTCATCCCCGTAGCCATCGTTGTTGCCATCGTAATCTTTGCGGTGCTTGTCTACACTACGCGCTTTGTATCGTTGGGCTCTGTCCTCTCCACGCTGTCGCTGCCGTTCAGTCTACTGATCCAGCGTGGTCCGTTCGGGTGGGACATCCCCGGTCCCATCTTCGGATTCACGCTGGTCGTTCCGTTGTTCATCCTGTATACACACCGCGCGAACGTCAAGCGCCTGCTGGCCGGAACCGAACGACGAATTGGAAAACGAGCGGAATTGAGTTCCTAGCAGCATGTTGAAGAACTGCTCTGTCACCGAGGCGAGTGTATCTCGTTCGAGATCAAGGCGTGAGATCGCAGGCGAATCGATGATTCGTCGAGCATCTCACAACGCGGAGATCGAGCGTGAGGCGCCGCCGCAGGTAAGATGAGGTTTTCATCAGGCTGATAAGGCCGCAACGACCGTGTTGATCTCAGCAAGACCGGCAAGGACTAGGGCCTCGGTTACCTTCGCGCCGCAACGACTGCGCGAATGCGACACGATTCCCACACTAACGACGAGAGGCGGCGAGCCCTCCCATTGCTGGCCTTGCTGGTGGGCGCTCACGTCGTGTTTGCGGCAGTTTTTTGGAGCACGACCTGGGATGACAGCGCCATCACACTTGCGTACGCCCGAACACTGGCATTCGATGGGCTGATTGCTCCAACCCGCTTCTCGAGCATCGTCGAGGGCTACTCGACTACCCTGTGGATGCTGCTGAACGCACTGCTGGCTCCACTCGCGGGCAGTCCAGGTGCTACGCTGACGACGGCCAAGATCCTTGGGCTCGCCTTCAACGCAGTGGCAATAGGCCTCACGTACAGGCTCGCGCGCCTGCACCTGGATGCGAGGTTCGCCTTGGCCGTGGTCGCGCTGTTCGGAACACTGAGCATAGCGTGGGTCGAGTCGGTAAACGGGATGGAGACACCGCTCCTTGCCTCACTTCTCCTTCTCGCCATCCTGGCCTACAACAAGGACGGTACGAAGAGCCATCTCATCTTTCTGATAGCCTCAACGTTGTTCCTTCTCGTGCGTTGGGAGGCCGCGTGGTACCTGGTTCCCTTCGTCATAGTTACGCTCCTTCGCCGAGGTCCGCGCGGGTTGTTCCGTCTGGAACATCTCGTTTGGGCAGCCGGGTTCATAGGCACGAGTCTCTGGAGGCACGCGTACTTCGGCGCGTGGGTACCTAACACGATTCTGGCCAAGAGCCACCCGCCCTACCATCCGGATTACGGCCTCGTTGCCTCTGCAATCCAGCACGCAAAACCGCTCGTGGTTATTGTGTTGGCGCTTGTTCCTCTTGGGCTCGGCCTGTTGGCGATCCTGCTTTCCGGACCGAACAAAGGTGAGCGTTCCCGCATTTTGCGAGGATGGCTCCGACATAGTGCCGCAGATCCGCATCGCCTGCTCGTTCTGGTCGTTCTTGCCGGCATCGTTTTCAACGTGGCCATTGGGCACAACTGGGGGCCGAAGAACCGGATGTTCTACATCGCTTTTCCGCCCCTGTTGATTTTGCTGGTTGGCATGGCACGTCAGATTTATAAGGCCGCTAAACGAAAACGACGAAGGATCATCCGCAGCATTTTTGTTGCATCGGTGGCTCTAAACGGCCTGGTTGGCCTCGTTTGGGCGGCCTATGCGCAGCGGAATGAGGGCATCACGATATCAAGCATTGCCGGCATCGCGAAGGGTGTGGAGGCAATCCGCCTCGCTGCCGGGGCGGATCGCATGACGTATGCTGCGGCCGACATGGGGGCTCTTCTCCTTTTCCACGGCGACAATCTCCGCGTGCTCGACCTCGCCCTTCTTTGCGATTCCACCCTCGCACGCCTCGGCTACGAGGCTGCCCCGGCTTACCTGTTCGAGAAGGAGCGGCCCGATCTGATCGAGACGCACTGGATGTGGACGCCGCTCGTCGGCTTTGCGGAGGAAGAGGCCTTTTTCAGGGACTACGTCCCCGTCTTCTCAAACGGGCTCCGGTTCTTCGCCCGCCGCGAGGTAGTCGAGGCCATCGACACCGCGCGGCTCACGCCCGGAACGTTCGACGAGGATGGCGATACCGACGCATACGACCGGGATCACTTCGTGTACAGCGTCCAGCTCGAATGGGATTTCGACCTCAACCGCCGGTTTGGCAGCTACCTCGCCCTCGATGCCGAGCTATAGAGAGTAAAAGTCTTCAGGGCGGTCTACACGGCAGATAGTATGTGTCGTACCCGGGTCCACTACAATCCGCCCCGCCATCGCTTCGCGCCCGAGGAGCATGGACAGTTGCATCGTCGTTCGGTCTGCGAGGGTCAGCTCGATGGGCCACGCGGGAGCATCCGAACGGACGCCCAACCGGAGCATCGTCGAGATGACAAATCGCAACTCGCTGTGGCCACTGGACGCCGCGACCTCACGTTGATCGACCACAGGGGCCTCGCAGACAACATCCACGTCTGAAATGGGCTGCGTGCGAAAGCGGACGAAGGACCGCCCGTCGCGCTCGAAGGGCTCGATGTCTTCGGCATGCAGCGCGGAGGTCGCTGCGCCAGTGTCCACTTTGGCCTCGATGGCGGGCAGGCCCAGCTCAGGCAATGCCAGCCACTCGCGCCATCCTATGGTTATGGGATTACCGATTTGGGATTGCTGATTTCGGATAGTGGATTTCGGATTTGGGATTTGGGATTTTTGGAGTTTGGAGTTCGAATCCTTGGAATTTGGAATTTGGAGCTTGCGATTGGGAGCTTGGGATTTGGGAATATCAGAGTCGAGCACCCTTCGCCCTTAACCCTTTTCCCTTTTCACTTTCCAACGGCGCTCCCTGATCCTCCCGAGAGGAGATACAACACCGCCATGCGCACCGCCACGCCGTTGGTGACCTGATCGAGAATGACGGAGCGCTCGTGATCAACAACCTCACTGGCAAGCTCTACGCCCCGGTTTACGGGACCCGGATGCATAATCCGCAGGTCCGGGTGGCGTTCGAGGTGTTCGAGCCGGATGCCGAAACGGTTGTGGTATTCGCGGAGGCTCGGGAAGAGACCGGCGCTCTGCCGCTCGAGTTGGATCCGCAACGCCATCGCCACGTCGCAGCCTTCGAGGGCTTCATCGAGCCGGTCGGTGACGCGGACGCCGAGTTGTTCGACCTCCACGGGCATCATGGTTCGAGGGCCGCAGAGCGTGATTTCCGCGCCGAGCGCTTTCAGCCCGTAGATGTTGGAGCGAGCCACGCGGCTGTGGGTGATGTCGCCGAGGATGGAGACGCTCAATCCCGAAAAGTCAAACTCAGCTAGTCTTGGATGGCTCGCAATGTCGATTTCGGCAATCGTGAGCAGGTCCAGCAGCGCCTGCGTGGGGTGCTCGTGGGCGCCGTCGCCCGCGTTGATGACCACGCCGTCTATCCAGCGGGTGAGAAAATGTGGCGCGCCGGGGCTCTCGTGGCGGATGACCACCACGTCTGTCTTCATCGCCTCGATGTTCTGCGCCGTGTCCTTGAGGGTCTCCCCCTTGGAAACGGACGACCCCGATGCCGAAAAATTGACCACGTCGGCAGAGAGGCGCTTTTCGGCGAGTTCAAAGGAGATTCTTGTCCGGGTGCTGGCCTCGAAGAACAGGTTCACCACCGTCACGCCTCTGAGGCTCGGCACGCGCTTGATGGGCCGGTCCAGCACCGTCCGCATCTCCCGAGCCGTCCTGAGTATCAGCCGGATCTCCTCGGCGTCGTAGTCGGCGAGACCCAGCAGGTGGCGGTGCTTGAGTTGTTCGATGGCTATCTCCTCCGTCATGCGCCGTCCTCATCCTTCGGTTGCGGTTCCACCAGCCACACGCCGTCTTCGCCGTCGATTTCCGTGAGGCACACGCGCACTTCTTCCCCTGCAATCGTCGGCACCGTCCGGCCGATGAAGTCCGGTGCAACGGGAAGCTCGCGGAGGCCCCGGTCGATGAAGGCAAGGAGGCGCACGGACGCCGGCCGGCCGAGGTCCATGATGGCGTCGAGCGCGGCGCGCGTCGTTCGGCCCGTGTACACCACATCGTCTATCAGCACGAGGCGGCGGCCGTCCACATCGAAGGGAATGTCCGTCGGTTGGACGACGGGTTGGCGCAACCGCTTTCGGTAATCGTCGCGGTAGAGGGTGGCATCCAGCACGCCAAAAGGGAGGCGAATGCCCTCAAAAGCCTCAATCTTGTCCCGCAGGCGCCGTGCAATGTGGACGCCTCGCGTCTGCATGCCCACCAGCGCCAGCCGCTCAACGTGCTCAGCCTCCCCGCTGCCACGGGGCGGGTTGTCGTCGAGATGCTCGACGATCTGGCGCGCGAGGCGGTTGAGCGTGCGATCGACGTCGGCCGCGTCCATCAACCGCGCCTTTACCGTGTCGGTTGCGAGCAGAGGCATGGTATGAAGTTAGAAATCCGAAGGGTGAAGGATGAAGGTTAAAGAGTGAAGGATGAACGAGGAAGGCTGGGTCCGAAGGGTAATGGGAAAAGGGGCGTGAGAAGGATGAAAGGGGAAGGATGAACGCTGAAGTCAGTGGTTGGTGGTGAGTGGTCAACGCTAATCCCAAACCCGAAATTCCAAATTCCAAGCTCCAAATACGAAGATCCAAATCTAAAATTCCGATATCCGATATCCGAAATCCGAAATCCACTATCCGATATCCCATATCCGAAATCCGAAAGCTTCTGCGTTTAGCTTACACGCCTAACCCCTATAGCCTCCGTGCCCCAAACCGCCCCTTCCCCCCAACTCCTGACGCCCGAGGTGCTCTCGCGCCTCGACTCGATGGAGCTGCGCGCGCGGCTGATCGTGGAGGGTTTCATTACGGGGATGCACAAGAGCCCCTACCACGGGTTCTCGGTTGAGTTCGCCGAGCACCGGCCGTACAACTCGGGCGACGAGCTACGCCACGTGGATTGGAAGGTGTACGCCAAGAGTGATCGCTATTATGTGAAACAGTACGAGGAGGAGACGAATCTCCGGCATTACATCGTGCTCGATACCAGCGAATCGATGCGGTACCAGGGTGAGGCCCCCGTAACCAAGCTGCACTACGGCGCCACGCTTTCCGCTGCGCTGCACTACCTGATGGTCCGCCAGCGGGATGCCACGGGGCTGATCGCGTTTGACAAGGAGGTGCATACCCTCCGTCCGCCGAAGAGCACCCGCGGGCACCTGCGAGGCCTCCTCGCCGTGCTTGATGGGATCGCCAACATGGAGCCCTCAAAAGAAAGCGCGACCGCGGCCGCGGCCGCGCTCCACGAAGTGGCCGAGCGCATCCACCGCCGCGCACTGGTTGTGGTAGTTACGGACCTCTTCGAGAACGTCGCCGCGCACGACGATCTCCTCAAAGCCCTCCAGCACTTGCGGTACCGGGGCCACGAGGTCATCATCTTCCATGTGTTGGACGCCGCCACCGAGCGCCGCTTCCAGTTCCCGGACGTCCCAATGGTTTTCCGCGACATGGAGACCGGCGAGGAAGTCGCCCTCCAGCCCGCACAGTTGCGCGAATCGTACACCGAGGCCGTCGGCGCTTTTGCCGAGACCTTCCGTCTGCGCTGCCGCGAGATGGCGGTTGACTTTGTAGAACTGGACACCTCGCAGCCGTACGACGAGGCGCTGGTCGCCTACCTCAACAAGCGGCGACGGCTGTTTTGAAACGACGGCGTATTGCGTAATGCGTAGTGAGCAAGAAACACGTATTACACAATACCCACTACGCACAAACCTCCATGATCAACCGCATCCGCACCCTCGCCGACGACATCTTCCCGGAGGTCGTGCGCCTGCGCCGGGCGATCCACCGTCGGCCGGAGCTGGCTTTTGAGGAGCACGAGACGGCTGCACTAATCGCCCACACGTTGCGCGGAATGGGGATTGAGCCCATCACCGGCATAGCGAAGACAGGTGTGGTGGGAATGATCGAGGGCGGAAAGCCCGGCCCCACGCTCGCCCTCCGCGCCGACATCGACGCGCTGCCGATTCAGGAGGCGAGCGACTTCGATTTCGCCTCCGAGAACCCCGGCAAGATGCACGCCTGCGGGCACGACGCCCACACGGCCTCGCTGCTCGGTGCGGCGATGATCCTCTCCGAAATCAGGGAGGAGCTGGCCGGGAGCATCCGGCTCATTTTCCAGCCCAGCGAGGAAAAACTCCCCGGCGGCGCAAAGGTTATGATCGAAGACGGGGTGCTGGAGGCAATAAACGGGCAGACTGCTCCCGAGCGTATTCTCGGACAGCACGTCTTTCCGGAGATGCCGGTGGGATCGCTCGGCGTACGGAGCGGCGCATTCATGGCGTCCGGGGATGAGATTTACCTGACCATCCGCGGCAAGGGCGGCCACGCCGCGGCGCCCCACCTGCTCGTCGATCCTGTGCTGGTTCAGGCCCACATCCTGATCGCATTGCAAGTCGTGATCTCACGAAATCGCCCTGCGGATCAGCCCAGCATCTTGTCATTTGGAAAGATCATCGCCGAAGGCGCCACGAACATCGTCCCGAGTGAGGTACAGCTCATCGGCACGTTCCGTGCGATGGACGAAGAATGGCGCTTCGCCGCGCATGACCTTATCCGACGCACCTGCGAACAAACCGCCGCCGCTTTCGGGGCGACGTGTGAGGTCGAGATCCTGGTCGGCTATCCCGCCCTGTCCAACGACCCCGCCACCGCCGAATTCGTGCGCTCGGCAGCCATTGAGTACGTCGGCGAGGAGCGTGTTGTCGACCTGCCGCAGTGGTACGCCAGCGAGGACTTCGCGTGGTACACCCAGCGGCTTCCGGGGGTATTCTACGTGCTGGGCGTCGGCAACGAGGCGGATGGGGTTACGCACGGCCTACATACCCCGCGATTCTCCATAGACGAGGATGCACTGCGCCTCGGGCCGGGGTTCATGGCGTTTCTGGCGTGGAGGCTCGGCAACACCTCTGCCTAGCTGTTTACCTTAGCCATTCCTCAACGGGACGGTTCATGCCTGAGATTAGCCGGTTTCTGGGCATCGTGATCACGATGTACTTCAACGATCACGATCCACCTCATTTCCATGCTCGCTACAATGATTATGAGGCATCCGTAGAGATCGACTCCCTTGGCGTATTGCGTGGCCAACTTCCACCCAAAGTGTTGAGCCTTGTGGTTGAGTGGGCCGGAATGCATCGTGAAGGGCTGGAAGCAAACTGGGATAGTCTGCGTACAACCGGGCACTTTGAGAAAATCGAACCCCTTGTATGACCCCGCTGCTCACACTTACTGAATTCGAGCCACTCGACGGCTATCGACTGCAGCTATCCTTTAACGACGGTCGCACAGGAACCATAGACCTGGCCTCTACGGTCACTACAGATTCGCGTCCTGTTTTCGCTCCGCTACGCGACCTGGCTGTATTCCGGCAGGTCCGGTTGGAGCACGGCTCACTTGCCTGGCCTACAGGATTGGATCTCGCACCCGAGTTCCTCTATTTCATGGCTTTTCGGGATGACCCAACATTGCAGAACAAGTTTGAGGCGTGGGGCTATCTGGCTCCACAAGAGGCAAGCTGAACGGCCTGCAATTGAACCTCGGGCCGGGGTTCATGGCGTTTCTGGCGTGGAAGCACGGCAAAGGGCACTCGAATTGACTTTGCACATATTGTGTGTTTGGCGTATATCATAAGAGTCCTAACCTATGATTGCCATGCGGTTTATCTACGCTCTGCTCCTTGCGCTCCTGCCTTGCACCGTCGGCTCACAGACGCCGCCAACGTGGGAGCTCCTCCCCAACTCCCCGACCCACGGTTACCGGTTCGAGGATCTTGAGGCTGTCTCGCCGCAGGTTTTATTCATTACGAATGGTAGCGGCGAGATTTTCAGAACAACCGACGGCGGCGATTCGTGGGAACTGCGCTATAGCGACCCTCAGTTTCGTTACTTCCGAAGTCTGGCTTTTGTAGACGAAAATCACGGTTGGGTCGGCTTGCTTGACGGCGGTGACGTTCTTTACGAAACAACCGACGGCGGTGAGACGATCATGGCGGCAACACCTCGGATATCGGGGCCCCTGCCGCAGGGAATTTGCGGAATCTACGCGCTCGATAGCGAGGCTGTCTATGCCGCCGGCGCGATCATCGGTGGGGCGCACTTCCTCCGGACGCTCGACTCAGGCGTGAGCTGGACTTCACTCGACCTCTCCGCACAGGCCGACTTTTTTATTGATGTGTACTTTCCGGACCGGCAGCACGGCTTCCTGACAGGCCAGCGGTCGGGTAAGGTCATTATCCTGGGCACGGACGACGGTGGTGCGACCTGGACCGAGCGATTCCTGAGTACCGACAGCGGCGAATGGGGCTGGAAATTGCACTTCCCGACGCCGCTTGTCGGGTATGTTTCCGTCGAGACCAACGGAGGCGCGGGCGAGGGTTCCGTGATCAAGACGACGGACGGCGGCCAGACCTGGCAGCGCGTTGCCACCCCCACGCGCTCAATGCAGGGCGTGGGTTTTGTCTCGGAACAGACCGGGTGGTACGGAGGCCGCGGGACCGCGCATGTGACGACGGACGGCGGGCTGTCGTGGACCGCCATTGGCGAGCTCGGCCAAACGGTTAATCGATTCGCGTTCTTCGGCGACTCGCTCGCGTTCGGCGCCGCAGAGCAGATCTGGCGTTTCGGCAAGGTACCTCTAGCATCCGAGCCGACCGAACCCTCGACGCCGACCCTCTGGATAGGCGCAGCGTACCCGAATCCCTTCCCCGAGCGCGTGCTCCTTCCATATCGTCTCCTGGAGCCTGCCGAGGTCACTCTCGAAGTATTTGATACGACGGGCCGTCGTCTGGCACTGGTAGAGCGCGGCCTCCGCCCAGCCGGGCCTGACGAGTTGATCTGGGACGCCCGGGACGACGCAGGCAATCCACTGCCGTCCGGGACCTACCTCTACCGCCTCACCGCGGGCACGATGAGCGCCACCGGTAGACTGGTGCGCATTCGGCCTGAGCGGTAGAGCCCATATCTACTTGAGCAGGATGCGCACTCCTTGATTCATGGTGGATGAAGAAGCACTACGGCTCGGGCCCGGGTTTATGGCGTATGTGGCGTGGCAGAATGGCTGGCACGTACCTTCGTGAACAAAACCAACTACATGAGTATGCCCACGGACCCCCTTCCCCCCTTCCCCGGCTTTCGCAAGGAGGCCCTGAAGTTTCTGGCCGACCTAAAAAGAACAACGACCGCACGTGGTTCAAGGCGCGCGAGTCGACGTTCGATGACGAGGTAATGTGGCACTTGAAGTGAACGCAGCCGGTATGCCCTTAGGAACCACCGGGAACGCGTGGCTCTATCACCCGTAGAGGCTCCGACACTGCCCGCCTGCCTGTGCAATCCCCGTCCATCAAAGTCCTTGGAGGGAAGAACCTCCCGCCCATCTGGGACCGTTTCGAGCGGCTCCAACGAACGGCCGGCGCACTCGGCGGGATGGCCGGACTGCCGCGCGGCGTATTCCGGTTCAAGACCTTTGATGAACTGGACGCATGGACTCTGAAACATCGGCTCAACCGCCCCGCCCTGCCGGACGCACCGACCTCGTCGCCCTCTGCCAGGCGCTGAACACGGAGAGTGCACTGTATGTCGTCGTGGGCGGGATGGCTATGATCCAACAGGGCTTCCTGCGTGCAACCGAGGATGTCGATCTTCTGCTCGAAGGCTCAGCCGAGAATGTTGCGCGCGTCCGTCGCGCGCTCGAAATCCTACCCGATAAGGCAATCCGAGAGATGGATCCTGACGATCTGGAGACTTATACGGTCGTCCGTGTGGCCGATGAAATCGTTGTGGACCTGATGCTGAAGACATGCGGACTCTCGTTTGAGGATGCCCGCGACGAGATCGAGTGGCGAGAGGTAGACGGCGTTCCCATACCCTTCGCATCCGCATCATTGCTTGTTCGGATGAAGCAAACGGGTCGGGAGAAAGATGTCCTCGATCTGCGTTTTCTCGAAGAAAAGCTCCGAGAGAGGGGCTGATCTACCAGAATCGTTGGATTCCACATAGCTGCCGACGCCCCACGAAACGTTGAATCAACCGTGCCCACCGACGCTCTTCCCCCCTTCCCCGGCTTTCGCAAGGAGGCCCTGAAGTTTCTGGCCGACCTCAAAAAGAACAACGACCGCACGTGGTTCAAGGCGCGCAAGTCCACCTTCGACGACGAGGTGATGTGGCCGCTCAAATGCCTCGTGGCCGACGTGGCGCATGAAGTACGACTGCGAGGACTCCCGCTAAACGGCGATCCGAAGGGCTCGGTTTTTCGCATCTACCGCGACATCCGGTTCTCCAAGAACAAGGATCCGTACAAGACGCACGTGGCCGCGGTGCTCTCGCCGTCGGGCAAGAAAGACGATCCGGGCGGCATTTACATCCACATCGAGCCCAAGAAATGCTTCCTCGCTGCGGGGTTCTGGAATCCGGAGAAGACCTTGCTTAGTCGCATCCGCGAGAGCATGGCCAACACACCGGAGACGTTCTTGGGAATCGTACGGGATGCGGAAAAGGCCGGTATGAAACTCACTACACATGATTCGCTCAAGCGCTTGCCGCGCGGCTTCGAGGATCACGCCGATTCGCCCGCCGCCGAGTACCTCAAGTGGAAGGGCTTCATCATTTCGCAGGACTGCAAAGAGACCGACGTGCAAAAACCGGCCTTCACGCAACAGGTCGCAGACTTTGCCGAGAGCGTGCGCCCTGCGCTGGAGTTCGGTTGGGCGTTGATGGGGAAGTGAGCCTGCTTATGGAAGGGTAGAATATTTAAAGGTTGCAGGTTGGAAGGTTGAAGATTTCTTTAGAATGGGTTCGATTGGTTGGTTGGTGGTTATGAACTGTCGGTTCGGCTGTCTATTGAGTCGGTTCAACACATCCTGAAACATCATGGCAACCTTCACGCGCTTCGAAGACATCGAGGCATGGCAGAGCGGCTGAGAGCTTACGAAGCAGATCTACGCTGCATCAACGAGCGTGCACTTTCTCACGCGATTTCGCTCTTCGCGACCAGATTCGGCGTGCGGCCATTTCCATCACGTCCAATATCGCCGAAGGCTTCGAGCGGCAGACGACTCGGGAGTTCATCCGATTTCTCTTCATCGCCAAAGGGTCGTCGGGGGGGGTACGTTCGCAACTGTATTGCGCGCTGGACGAAGAGTTCGTGACGCAGCAGTCGTTCGACAAACTGTTTGAGATGGCCTCCAGCATCAGCCGATAACTAGCTGGATTTATCAGCTATCTCGAACGGTACGAGGCTGCGTCGCGCCAACAATAATCTTCAACCTTCCACCCTTCAACCTGCCAATCCCAGGCCCTCCAACCTCCCAACCCGACGGATTTAACCGCCAAACAACGTCCTGGTGAGATCGTCGAAGGCCTTCTCCTCGCGCTTTTCTTTCGCTTCCGGCGCGTTGAACTTGGCCTCGGCGGCGGCTTCGCGGGCAATCCGGCGCTCTTCCGCATTCTCAGCGTCCACCTCTTCCTGAATGCGATCGGCGAAGGGCTCCTGCGCCCGAGCGAACATCACATGTGGTTCTTCTGTCGGCTTTCCGGCCGCTTCCCGCTCTTCGTGCAAACGCAGGCAACCATTCCAAAGCGCCTGGCGCAGCCCCCACTTCTCGACGGAATAGGACGCACCCTTCCGCTTCCCGTCGGAACCTACCCAGTTCAGCTGCACGACGGTTTTGCCTTCCCCTTCCTCCTTATCGCGGACGCTCAGGCCAACCACGCCCGTATTCGACCACGCCTTGCGCGGACGGGCGGCGGGAGGTGGAAGCCCCTCCAACAACTCGTCGCGGTAGACCAAGGAGGCCTCCATGGCGCCGTCGGAACCGCCGTTGCGAGCATCCGCGAAAAACTTGGAGAGCCGGTTGCCTTCGCGCCTAACCCGAACCTGCCAGCCGTGGGTGGGGTGCCGTTTCGGATACTTCTCCGTGGGCTCGATGTCGATCCGGGTTATGTGGTGATGCTTCTCGGCCATCAGAAAAGGCCCGGTAGTTATTTGTTCGACAGAGGAGCGCAGATGACAAGCGCTCCGGAACGGGGCGCTGAGGGCTATTCAGGCAATCTGGGCAGGCGCGACGGCTTCGACGCGGGTCACTTCGGGGACGGATCGTTTAATGGCCTGCTCGATGCCCGCTCGGAGTGTCATCATGCTCATCGGACACGTTCCACAGGCGCCAAGCAGCTCCAGTTCGACCACCATATCGTCGGTCACGTCTTGCAAACGCACGGAGCCGCCATCCGCCATCAAGTACGGCCGGATGGTGTCGAGGGTCTCCTCGATGCGCTTCAGAAGCTGCGGGTCTTTGGGGTCGGGATGGGCAGTGTCGGCCATGCGGCAGTGCTGTGCTAGGCAGAGAGGAAGTTAACGCGGAGCGGGGCGCTGAGGTTCGGATGCACCGCGAAAGAGCTGCGGATGATTACGTGAACACGTGATTACGTGAGGCGACCCCAATACTGGGTTCACGTAATCGCGTAATCAGCATCACTGACGCAAAATTTCCACCTGCTGCGTCGGCGGAGCCTCGGCGTTACGAATGGAGACTTGCTGCGCCGTGTTTTGGGCGATTTCGACGAGTGCGCGCGCACTTGCGCTGTCCGGTTCGAGCTCTACGATGGGCGTGCCGGAGTCGCCGCTCTCGCGGAGGGCCTGTTCGATGGGCACCTCGCCGAGAAACGGAGCTTCGGCTTCTTCCGCGAAACGCCGCGCGCCACCCTCTCCGAAGAGGTAGTACTTGCGGTCGGGGAGGTCTGGGGGCGTGAAGTAGGCCATGTTCTCGACGATGCCAAGAACGGGTACATTCACTTTGCGGAACATAGCCACTCCTTTTCTCGCGTCAGCGAGGGCCACGTCCTGCGGCGTAGAGACGATGACGGCGCCCGTGAGCGGGACGGTCTGCACGATGGTGAGCTGGATGTCGCCGGTGCCGGGCGGGAGGTCGAGGATGAGGTAGTCGAGTTCGCCCCACTCGGCGTCGCCGAGGAACTGCCGAACGGCGGACGAAACCATCGGGCCACGCCAGACTACCGCGTCCTTTTCATCCACCAGGAAACCCATCGAGAGGAGCTTCACGCCGTGCGCCTCCAACGGGATGATCTTGCGCTCGTCGTTCACGCGCGGCTTCACCGAGGTGTCGATGCCGAACATGACAGGCACGCTGGGGCCGTAGATGTCCGTATCCACCAGCCCAACGGATGCGCCGGTCTTTGCCAGCGCCACGGCAAGATTCGCCGCAATCGTGCTCTTGCCGACGCCCCCCTTGCCGCTCGCCACGGCGATGAAGTTCCGGACACCCCGGCTCCCGCCTTCTGTGGCGGCGTCGGCGCCAGGCATCGTCACGTTCGCGTCCATGTTCACGATTACCTCTGCCGTGTCATCCACGTCGCGGTGAATGGCAGTTTCGCACCGCGTTCGGATCAGCTCCTTGAGCGGGCACGCGGGCGTGGTGAGCACCACAGTGAACACAACCTGCAACCCGTCGATTTCCAGATCGCGGATCATGTTGAGCGTCACCAGATCCTTCTTCAGATCGGGGTCCTCAACGGTGCCGAGGGCGGCCATAACGGCGTCGCGAGTGATGGACATGGGGCGAAGGTGGGCTTGGGGGTGCAGAAGACGGGAGATGGCAGACGTGGTTCCAGAAAAAGGATGAATGCTAAAGGATGAACGGTGAAAGAAGAAGGCCACTGGTAGCAGACTGCTGAGATCAAAGCACAAAGAACGAAGAGCGGCGACTTCAGCATTCATCCTTCAGCGCTCACCATTCAGCAGCGCTAGCCCGTGCCTCAGCCCGCCCTGCCCGGCTATGAAGGCCTCGAAGCCGAAGCGCTGCATGACGGCGTCGAGAATGAGGAGCGTTGCGCCGGCGATGTCTTCGCGGCCGCCGAGCATGTCCGGGTTGAGCGCGCGAACCTTGTCGGGTGACATCGTCAGCAGCCGGTCGCGCCACTCGCGGACCACGCGACGTGGAATGGTCGGAGCAGGCTCGCCGGCTCCAATCAGGGAGGCCAAGACACGAGCCGTTCCTCCTCCTTCGATAAGCGGCAGTCCGGCGAGGGAATCGCGTGAAATCATCCCCAGAACAGCATCCAAGGCCCTTTCCGCCCTTCGTATTTGTACGGCTGAAGGCGGCGTTGACAAGAAAAACTGCTCCGTGAGGCGCACGCTGCCCACGTCCATGCTGGTTCGGAATCGAATCGCGCCGTCTTCGCCAACGACGATCTCAGTCGATCCGCCGCCGACATCGAGCACGCGGGCCTCAGAGGTCCCAGGAACCAATGCCAATGCACCCCGGAAGCTCAGTTCCGCTTCCTCTTCGCCGGACAGCACGCGGTAATCGAGACCAAGCTCGTCATTCACGCGCCTGATGAGTTCTTCAGTGTTGGTTGCATCTCGAGAAGCGCTCGTCGCGCCGATAACGATGGTCTCAGCGTCGAACCGTTCGGCGGTGGTTTTGCATTCTGCGAGGCGAGCGACAACGCGATCCATGGAAGCTTCCGAGAGCCGTCCGGTTTCATCCACCCCTTCTCCAAGCCGTGCGAAGCGCTCTTCGTCGGTCAACACTTCGAGGCTTCCGTCCGGAAGAACATCCGCCACCAAGCACATCACGGTGTTGGTCCCCACGTCGATGGCGGCGATGCGGCGGGCGTGGTTCTGTTCTGTGGCCAACTGGTACTTGGGTTTCAGGTTTTAGGGTTCGAAGGTTACAGGTTAAAAGGTTACAGGTTCGAAGGTTTCAGATTACAAGTTGGCCTCCCCGCCTCGACCACCTTCCCGCCTATCCTCAAACTTTTCCCATGGCCCTTTTCCCTTTAGTATGCATCCCCACCATTCGTTCTCGGTGGCCTCCTTACGAGGATTGCAACCCGCACCTCTCCGCATCCGGACCATTCACTGCCGGTAGATAACCACTCCCCATGAGGCCGGGTCGTTGGGCGGCTGATGAAAATCGCCGTAGGCGTGGCTACCGTCTGTTATGTAGTGGAGGGTGTAACGCCCGGCTGCCAATGCCAACGAGCCGTCGAAAAGGCGGTTTTTGGCCGAGCCGCCTGCGACCGTGGTGTTCCCGCGGCTCATCGTCCAAATGGCCTCACCGTTGGCGTCTTCGATCCACGCGTAGTCGTAGGCGCCACTCGGGAGGATCTCACCCAGCGCGTAGACGCGAATCGTGCCTGCTTCATGCATCCTGAACGTCGCGCGCCGGTGCTCATCGTTCCGAACGCGCTTGAAGCGGACCAGTACCTCACCGGACGGCGCGCCGGTGCTGTCGATGCCCACGTGCCCGATGTCGTCCGGGCGCGGATCTGACCGCGTGACCGTGCTCAAATCGAAGTCGGGGTCGAAGGCGAAGAGCGTGGCGCCCCAGCGGTCCGGATTGTCGGGCGGATCGCCGTTGAATTCGCTGCAATCGTGCGAGCCGTCCGTCCGGTACGAAAGCACGTACGTCCCAGGCTCCAGCGTGAGGATGGCTTCGGCGAGCTGGTTTTTGCCGGTTCCGCCGGCGTGGCTTGTTTCCGCATGTTCCATCGACCAGACCTCTTCGGTGCCAATCGTGTTAGGCGGTTGCCGGAGAAGCACCGCGTAGTCGTACGAAGTACTCCCGATAATCTCGCCAACCGACGAGATCATCACGACCGTAGTATCCGGCAGCGTGAAGGTTTCCTCCAACATTTCGTCGTCGCCCACGCAGGAGAAGGACGCAATACGCGGCAGCCTTCCACTCCACGGATCGAACGCTGCGATGTGCGTAGCGGCGCCTGAGTCGGCGACCGTGATCGTCAATCCCCAGCCAACAGGATTGAGTGGAGGATTGCCCGTCCAGTGATCGTACGCATGGCTGCGGTCAGTCGTGAACGAGGCCTGATAAAACCCACGAGGAAGCGTGATCGTCGTATCCACCTCTTGATTCTTTATCGATCCGCCGGCCCAACTCATCGGTGTGTTGGCCATGTCCCAAACCACTTCACCATCAAAAATGCGTGTGATCTGAGCGCCGTCCAGAAGCTCCCCTTCCACTCGTTCACCGGTGGCCTGCAAGCGCAATTCAACCGAACCGGATAACTCGAACAGATACGAGTGGTCGTTCCGGTTTCGGGCAGGGCCGCTTGCCCACACGAGCCCATCAGGCTCTGCCAGGTTTTCGTCGGGCCGTCCATCTGTGCCATGTAATCCGTGGACAAGGTCAGCGGTGGATGGCTCGGCGTAACTCAGCCGGAAGCGCCAGCGCTCCGCGTCGGCGTACCAGATCCGCCCGTCGCGGCTAAGGAACGACCCGAGGCGGTCAAGAAATCCGTCGCCGGAATTTTCCACTCGCCTCAGCGGATCGCCGTACGAAGTGAACCACGCGTCGTACACGCCGGGCTCGAAAGCGAGGGTGTCATCGGCCGTTGCGAGGGTTCCTCGCCCGACTTCGGAGTTTTCCGGCAGCATCTGCCAGACTACATCGCCGGACGCGCGATCGACAATCCACCCATATACCGCAAGTGCGTCTTCGCCCTCGAACGAGCCCACTGCATGAACCGCAAGCCGAACGGTTCGGTCGACCTCGAAGGCCTTGTGGCGCAATTCGTTGGGGTCGAGGCTGGTACCAAATGAAACCAGCGCGCCCGGTTCGCCGGAACCGCCGATGAACCTCACGAGCGCGAAAAGCAGCACGCCGGCGAGAGCAACGAGTAGGAAGCGGGAAAAGAAGCGACGCAATGGTGTAGACGGGGAGGACGCCGGCGGCCGAATAATACGTCAGGGCTTTACGAGCGAATGCCGCCAAGGTTGCCCGCTGCCGAGGCCCGCTGAACAAGCCCCAAGTATATTGTCGAGTGGCTTTCTCGGCAGCCGCGCGGCGCAGCAAAGCGCCGATGTAACCTGAACTCCCGTTCTTGCGATAAGCCGGAGGCAGGAACTTCTCGAGTTTTCCCCGCCACCGTGCCCCAGTTCCCACCGTTGCTCGCCCAATTTCGTTCCGTCCTGCCGGCGGGGCGCACGGGGCGAATCGCGCTGATGGTAGCAGCAGCGGTCCTCTTTGCCGTTCTCGCGGTGACCCACGGAGGCTTTTCCCTGGTCGGCGCACCCATCACCGCGTTCACGCGTGTGCTCATAAACGTCGGGAGCATTGGTTTCGCAGCCCTCCTGTACCTCGCCGCCACACCGTGGTTCGAGCGCTCGAGGTACGATCCGCTACGCGCGCTCTGGCGTGCCTTGCTGATGGCCATAGGGCTATTGATGGTGATGGTGGTGCTTAGGATGTTTGTCGGAGAGGGTCACGTGAACCCCCGCACGTCTCTCTCGGGTGACCTCGCGACGGCCATCTCAGCAATCGTTCTGGCCTTTATCGAGACGTTCTTCGCCGTAGTGGTTCTGCACTCGTTACGGCCGCTGGTGCTCTTCCGGCGGACGCGTCGGACGCGCCAAATATGGCGCGCCATGCTCGCTCTGATGAGCGTGGCGGCGCTCTCGACGGCGCTCCTTCTCCCCACCGCCGACCCGCCGATTTTAACCACGTTGTTGGTGGTTGGCAGTCTCGTCCCTATGGTGTACTGCGCCTTCCGGCTGGGGTGGATAGTGCCCCTCACCTTCCGGCACAAGCTTCTCACCATGCTCTTCTCGGCAGGGCTGGCCGTACTGCTTGGCCTCGTGCTCTTTCAGCAGTTCTCCGGCCTCGCCTCGGCGGCGGGTTTGTTCGCCGGCGAGCGCGTCCCGTATCTCTACCTGTTCAGCCGATCGCTCGGAGGGCTAGTCGTATTCGCCCTCGTGTTCGGCTTTCTGTACACGATCACCGCCGTTCTTTCGCTCCTCTTCCACCTCCCCACGACGCAGGCGTTCGCGCAACAAACCGGCGAAATAAGGGCATTCAAAGCACTGGCGGAGCTTTCCACTGAAGTTCTCGACCGCGACCAACTCGTGGAGACCATATCGGGGGCGCCCGTACTGGCCGGCATCGCGGAGTCCGCGTGGCTGGCGCTGATTGACCCGGCAAGCGGCTCACTGGCGCCGCGTGTTGCCGCCGCCTCCGGCATTACAAAACAGGATGTGCTGCGCCTCGTAGCCGTGGATGCGCTGGTCGAAGATGTGGCGCGAAGCACCGCGCCTCTGCTGTTGGGCACGGCTGCAGCAGATCACCGTGTTCACGCCAAACCCCGCGACCACATAGGCAGCCTCGCCGTGCTTCCGCTGATGGCCGGCGGCCAATCGTACGGTGCGCTCTTCGCGGCCAAGCCGATGACGGATGGGTTTGAGGACGACGACGTGACGGCGCTGGCTACGTTCGCCGGACAAGCGGCGCTGGCGCTATCTCATGCGTCGCTTTTTCAGGATGCGTTGGAAAAGGAAAGGCTGGCTCGCGAACTGGCACTGGCTCGCGAAGTGCAGCAACGACTCCTCCCGCAGAGCCTCCCTGAGATGGATGGAGCAGAACTCGCCGTCGCCGAGCACCCCGCGGAGGAAATTGCAGGCGATTATTACGACGTGGTCGATCTCGGCGAGGGCTGCTTTGGCATCCTCGTTGCCGATGTGGCGGGCAAGGGCGCCGCCGCCGCGTTCTACATGGCGCAGTTGAAGGGTATCGTCCAGAGTTCGGCCAAATTGACGCGCTCGCCGGGCGCTTTTCTGGCGCTTGCCAACGAGGCGTTGACCCCTTCACTGGCCCGCCGGGCATTTATCTCGGCCGTATACGGGATCCTCGACACCCGCGAAGGCACCTTCACGCTGGCGCGCGCGGGCCACTGCCCGATTGTGATGGCGCGGGCAGACGATGGCCCGTGGCTCCTCCGAGCGGACGGCATCGGCATCGGCCTCGATCCCGGCCCACTCTTCCGCCGGACGCTGCACGAGCAGGTCGTCCGCCTCGTGCCGGGGGATGTCTTCGCCCTCTACACCGACGGCCTCGTGGAAACCCGTAACGCCGACGGCGACGAGTACGGGTACGACCGCCTCACCGACGCCATCCACGACCTCCGCGAGCACTCCGCCTCCGACGTACTGGCGGCCATCCTCTCCGACCGACGCGATTTTGCCGGAAGCAACAGCCTTGCAGACGATCTGACCATCGTTATTCTCAAGTGGAACGGCGTGGGAAGCAGCGCCGCTCTGCCCGAAACGACCGAACCCTTCACCATCCGCCCCGCTTTCGCGTAAGTCTTCTTTACAGCTTTCCGTTCGACCGAGTCTATGGAGTCTGTCGGATTTAGGAGGACTCTATTGCGGCGGCGGTTAATCGGCCCATTTTCTCGATCTTTTTCGTTACGACGACCCACTATGCGCCTCAAAAGATCAAAAAATGATCTCGATTCCCCACTCGCCTCACTACGATCCTCCAAACCCGACAGACTCCTATGAGCAACTTTTCCGTTTCCTTCCGTCACCGCGGCGATGTCTGCGTCCTCGATCTCACCGGCGAACTCGACGCCCACACCGCGGCCGAGTTTGAGGCCGCCCTCCAGAAGTGTGTAACCGAAGGCGAGTGCAAGATCGTCGTGCAAGGGAAAGACTTGCAGTACATCTCCTCGGCGGGCCTCGGCGTGTTCATGGCGTTCGTGGAGATGGCGCGCGAGGGCGGCGGTGACATCAAGATCGCGGGCCTCCAGCCACGTGTTTTCACCGTGTTCGACCTGCTGGGCTTTCCGCTACTCTTTGACATCGTGGAGACCGAAGACGAAGCCGTGGCGCGGTTCAACGGTACGTCCGAAAACACATCTGCAGACACTTCCGAAGACCCAGCCTGATGGCCCGCTGTCCCCATAAACTGTCCATCCCAAGCCGGACGAGCCAACTCGCCCGCGTGCGGCGAGCCGTCGCATCGTGGGCTGCGGAGGCGGGGCTCTCTAGTGAAGAGGCAAGTGCCCTTCAATGCGCTGTCGATGAAGCCTGCGCCAACGCTATTGAGCACGGCTACGGCGGCAAACCGAACGGTACCGTAGACGTGGAGGCGAAGCTGAAAGCCGACGTCCTGGTCGTGACCGTGCGCCACCACGGAAAACCTTTCGATCCCAAACAGCACCAGTTGGCAGCTCTGACTGACATCCGCAGCCAACGACGCAAGCATGGCTACGGCCTGCACCTCATTCACAAACTGGTCGATGACGTGCGTTTCAAGGCAAGCGGCCATACGAGCGAAGTGCGGCTGACGAAACGGCGGGATGGAACTGCAAACGGAGACTAGCTCACCACCCGCGCCAGCTCCAGCGCGCTCTGGTCGATGTCTTTGCGGCGGCTCCAGACCTCGGCGATGGGTATGTGTTCGATCTTGCCGTCCACCAGGCCCACCATGATGTTGGCCTTGCCTTCGAGAAGCGTTTCGACGGCGGCTACACCGAGCCTGGTCGCCAGAACGCGGTCGCGGGCTGTGGGCGATCCGCCGCGTTGAACGTGGCCGAGCACGGTCACTCGAAGGTCGAGGTTTTGAAACCGCTCGTCGGCCGGAAGCGCCTGGGCGATGGTCTGCGCTCCGTTCAGGCCCGGCCCTTCTGCGACCACCACGATGCTGCTGCGGTGCTGCTGCGACATCAATTCCGCGAGATGATCTTTGATGCCTTCGATGTCGTCGAGTTGATCGGGGACCACGATGAGTTCCGCTCCCGCGCCGATTCCGCACGCCAGCGCAATAAACCCCGTAGCGCGGCCCATCACCTCAATCAGAAACAGCCGTTCGTGAGCATCTGCGGTGTCGCGGATTTTGTCGATGCTCTCCAGCGCCGTGTTGATAGCGGTGTCGAACCCGATGGTCTCGTCCGTCCCGTACAGATCATTGTCGATGGTGCCGGGGCAGCCGACTATGGCGATGCCGTGCTCGTCGGCGAGCATCGTGGCGGCCTGCAGCGTCCCATCTCCACCGATGGCAACCACCGCGTCGATTTTGGCCTTGCGGAGATTTTCGGCGGCACGAACGCGGCCGGCGGTCGTCCGAAACTCCGTGCTGCGTCCACTCTTGAGTATGGTTCCGCCCCTCTGGAGGATGTTGGATACGAACTGCCGATCCATGTCAACAAACTCGCCTTCAATCATCCCGGCGTAGCCCCGCAAGATGCCCACGACCTCTTTCCCGGCCACCAGAGCCCGTCGCGTCACGGCGCGGATGCACGCGTTCATACCTGGCGCGTCGCCGCCGGAGGTGTACACGCCGATGCGGGTGATGGGGGGCATGGGTGAGAGCGGCGTGATTACGTGAGGACGTGGTTACCCCGCATCAAGTACGGGGCAGGCTGTGAGGGCGTATGGACTGCACCCCTCACGCGGTTACTTGTTATGCAGCTACTGCTCACTCCTCGGATCGACGGGCCGTGCGACGATGATCCCGATCTGCACATCGTTGCTGCGAATGTAGGCCGCCAGATCATCCGCCACCTTCACCTCGCCGGTGCTGGAGGCGTGCAGAAAACCGATGCCGCCACCTTCCGTGCGATGGACAAAGCCCGTGTGCGTTACGTCTAGCCCGCCGATGTGCGTGGCCGTGGCGATCACGTCGCCTGCCTCGAACTGGTCGTAAACGGCCTCAATACGGTCCTGCGGCACGTAGAACAATTCGCGGCCCAGGATATGCTCCTCCATCCCCAAAATGCAAGCAAAGGTGGAGTCGCTGACGAGGCGCGCGTAGGCGCCGCGGTGGGTCGTCATGAAATCGAGCGTCTTGGGCAGGGCCTCTCCGCCGATGTCCCTTGTAATGTTAGTCACGTGCTCGCGCGAGGCGTTGTCGTACATCCAGTCGGTGAAGTAATGGAGACGCGAGCAATAGCCGTCCAGTGTGCCGTTCCGGTAGCGCAGGTCTTCGAGGTTGGCAACGTAGCCGGCGAACGAGTAGTTCTCTTGTGCGATGCCGCGCGCCAGCGCCAGCACGTTCTCGACGTAGAGTACGCAGTCAAACGCCGTCAGATCGACCACCAGCGTTTCTTCGGCGCTGACATCCAGCAACCCGTCCTGATACCGCGCACCGATTAGCACCTCCCCGACCGATTGGACGATCGCCCCGAACGGGCGCTCAGAGAAGGCTTCGGTGCGCGCTGTGGTCATCACGCGCTCGAAGGCAGCCATCGTCTCCGCGTCGGCGGTCGTGGTATCCGAGACGGCCACCATGGGCGGACCCTGCTCGGAATCGGACGCGGGCGCATCGGTACACGCAACGAGGAGAAGTACGAAAACAGGGAGGAGATGGCGAAACATGGCAATTTGAAAGGGAGACGATCCTCTAACGTGCGACACACTAAAATAGCCCCCGCGATAGGCCGCCGGATTACGAAGTCGTCAACCGACGGTATCGATGGCGTTCCAGTCCGCCGAGACTGTTAGTGCCCGCGCAAGGCGAATTCCGTACGCCGAACGCGAGATGACCACCGCACCAAGCCGCGCCAGATGCGGCGTGTTCATTTGCACATCCAACAAAACAAAGCGGCCGGCTTGCAACCGCTCCACCAGATGCGCCAACGCGACCTTGGAGGCGTCGCGGGAGCGGCTGAACATGGACTCGGCGAAAAATGCCCCGCCGATTGCTACCCCGTAGAGGCCGCCGGCCAACTCCCCGTCTCGCCGGCACTCCACGCTGTGCGCATAGTCCCTCTCGTGCAATTCGGAGTAGGCCCCGATCAGCTCTTCGGAAATCCACGTGGTCTCGCGGCCCGGCGCTGACTCGGCGCACATCCGCATCACGTTCTCAAACGCCCGATCCACGCTGACCTCAAACTTCCCCTGTCGAACGGTGCGAGCAAGCGACTTTGAGATGTGCAGTCCGTCAAGCGGCAGAATCGCCCTAGGATCGGGAGCGTACCATGAAATCCGGCCGTCGTCATCCGGGTCGGCCATCGGGAAGAGGCCGCTGCAATACGCGGAGAGCAGCAGTTCGGTGGTGAGCGGCGGATGCATAATTGGCTTCGAGTACGTGTTCAAAATGCCGATTCTGGTCAAGAGTCGCAAGGGAGAACGCTATCTTCTTAGGAGGCTGTTGAATTACGTGCTCTTTCGCCGAGACAGCCTGCCCCGACTTGTCGGGGAGCGCATCTCGGTTGAGATTAGGGCGCGAGATCGTAGTTGAATCGGTGATTCAGCGAGCATCTCGCAACGAAGAGATCGGCCGAGAGGTGCCGTCGCAGGAAGGATGACGTAGTTCAACAGCCTCTTTGCTCATTCCTACCCTACGATGCATCTTCAAGTACGCCTCGGTGATCGCTCGTTCGATCTCGATAGAGAGGGGAACGACTTCGTTCTTGATGGCGAACTGCTTGACGCCCGTTTCGAACGCCTCGGCCCGAACTGCGGCCTCCTGATTCTGGACGGACAGGTTCATGTGATCACGTTCGAGCAAGAGGGCGAGCACATTCAGGTTACGACGGGAGGAATCAGACAGGATGCTGTCGTGAAGGACGAGATGGCGCTGCTGATGGAGCAGTTCGGCTTCGAAGGCGAGGATTCGGCCGCCGGGCGTGAGGTCCACGCCCCGATGCCTGGCCTCGTATTGCAGGTTCTCGTGAAGCCTGGGCAGTCCGTAGAAGAAGGCCAGGGGCTCGTCGTTCTGGAGGCCATGAAGATGGAAAACGAGCTCCGCGCGCCACTTTCCGGAAGGGTGGCGGCCGTACACGTGGCGCCCGGCGACGCCGTCGGGAAGAATGCGTTGTTAATCGAGTTGGTTTGACGATTACAGGTTAGAAGGTTGAAGATTTTCAGATTGAAGGTTGGAAGATTGCAGGTTGTCGCGTTCGAAGGCTGGAACCACCGGAACATTAGTCTGGCGACTATGCGCCGCCCTAAAGAATCTGAAACCTCTAATCTTCTAACCTGTAACCCTAGTAACTAACCTGTAACCTTTCAATCTGCGAATTCAAAAAATGATTCTTGTGACGGGCGCAACCGGCTTCCTCGGCGCAACGCTTACGCGGCAACTCGTGGCGGGAGGCCATGCCGTGCGCATCCTGCGGCGGGAGCACTCGAAGCTGGATTTGCTGAACGATACCGCCAATCGCCTCGAGCACGTCATCGGCGATGTCACGGACTATCCGTCGGTTCTTGCAGCCATGGAAGGCGTCCAGCACGTGTACCACGCAGCGGCCTACGTCGGGTTTGGGGGGAAGAAAGACGAAGCGCGGCTGATGGATGTCAACGTGCGCGGCACGGCCAACGTGGCGGACGCGGCGCGCGAGGCAGGCGTTATGCAGATGGTACACGTATCCAGCATCGCGGCCTTGGGGCGGACGCGCGGCCACCACGAACCCATCGACGAGACGGCCGAGTGGACCGCGTCGAAGGAAAACTCGGCGTATGCCGTCAGCAAGCATCTGGCCGAGATGGAAGTCCACCGCGCCATCGCGGAGGGTCTCGACGCCGTGCTCGTCAATCCGAGCCTCATTTTCGGCCCCGGCCGGCCTGGTGAGAACTCAATGGCTATTGTCGAAAAGGTGCGGGATGGACGCGTACCGGGCATTCCATCCGGCGGCACGTGCGTTGTAGATGTGGAAGACGTCGCTGCCGGCATCCGCGCCGCGATGGAGCGCGGGGCCACGGGGGAGCGCTACATTCTCGGCGGCGAAAACCTCTCCTGGGCCAACATCTTTGGTACGCTGGCAGAGGCTTTCGGTGCCAAGCTCCCTCGGCTCAGACTTAACCGAGGTCCTGCAATGGTGATGGCAACGGTCTCAGAAACGTTGGCTCGGCTGATTCGAGTCAAGCCGCTCATCACACGAGAAACCGTGCGGGCGGCCTCGGAAACGTACCGCTACAGCAACCACAGGGCTGTTGAGGAGCTCGGCTGCTCCTTCCGTTCCTTTCGTGATACCGCTGATCGGATTGCGGCGGCCTTGAGCAGCGCTTCTGAAGTCTGACGCTCCATTTGTCCAATTAATCAGGTCTGTCCAAATATAATGGACAAGGCATCCCTATTGGACAAACACTGCTACCCGGTCGCCAAAAAACTCTCCAGCAATCCCGGCAGCAACATCACGCTCGCGCCGAGCACCATCATCACCAGTTGCAGGGCGGACTGAGAGGCCGAGTCGCTGTGGCGCTGGTTCAGTTCCGGGATGAGGTCGCTGCCCGCAATGTAGATGAACGCGCCGGCCGTGATGGGCAGGAGGTAGTCCGCGAAGCCCTCCACGCGCGCGCCGATGAGGAGTGCGATCACCGCGCCTACCACACCAACGAGGCCCGACAGGAAGTTGAACAGAAGCGCCTTCTTCGGGCTGTACCCACCGTAAACGAGTACGCCGAAGTCGCCGATCTCCTGCGGAATCTCGTGGAGCATCACGGCTAGTGTGGTCACGATACCGGCGGGAATCGACACCAGGTACGCCGCCGCGACAATCATTCCGTCAATCAAGTTGTGGACGGCATCACCGATGAGGTTCATGGTCGCAAACGGAGCCACCTCTTGCTGGTGATGGCCGCGATGGTGCCCGTTCCCGCCGTCTGCCGCCTCGGGCGTACCGTGGTGGTGCCGCCAGTGAAGGAATTTCTCTAATACAAAAAACCCAAATACACCTGCAAGAACGAGGGCGCCGATCAACGCGCCGTCCTCCAACTGCTCGTAGGCCCTCGGGATGAGATGGAGCAGCGCCCCGCTCAGCATGGCGCCAACAGCGAACGAGACGAGCAGGAACATCACACGCTCCAGCCGCGCTCGGCCGAGCGATAGCGTGAAGGCTCCCGCGAGCGACACAAGGCTCACGAGCAGCACACTCCCAATGGCGAGTACCCCGGCGGACATCGACGACTCTGGTTAAGGACGCGCTTAAGTGCGGCGATGGTACGAGCGGTGATATTTCCGGTTCACCCTTGCGCCGACGCCATCGCGCCGGGTGGCGCAACCGGGTACTCGACCTCTATAAATCCCTTCGCCATCTCGGTGAGCCGGCGTTTCAGCATGCGCTTCTTGAGGGGGGAGAGATGGTCCAGAAAAAGCACGCCGTTGAGGTGGTCCAGTTCGTGCTGAAAGACGCGCGCGAGGATGTCGTCGGCTTCCAATTCGTGTTCGGTGAACTGTCTGTCCAAAAAGCGAATCCGCACGCGATCCGGCCGCGTAACCCATTCCGTGATGCCCGGAACCGACAGGCAGCCTTCCTCAAACTCCATCGCCGTGCCCTCGTCGGCTTCAAGGATTTCCGGGTTGATGAGAGCGATCGGCTCCTGCGCGTAGAACGGGACCGCTCCTTCATTAGCCTCGGCCATTTCCTCGGCCGCGCCGGTGAGGTCCACCACGAACAGCCGCTCCGTTCTCCCGACCTGCGGCGCTGCGAGCCCCACGCCCGTAGCATGGCGCACCGTCTCAATCATGTCGTCTATGAGGCGCTGCAGCTCCGGCGAATCCTCCTCCACGGGGATGGTCGTCTCCCGAAGAATTGGCTGGCCGTACGTGTAAATGGGCAGAATCATGAAAAAGGGTAAAGGGAGAAGTGAAAAGGGCGAAGGAGGGTGACCACATCACACCTTTTCACTTCTCACTTTTCATTTCATCGAGATAGTCTTGGAGAATAAGCACGGCAGCGACGGCGTCGAGGCGGCCTTTCTTGCGGCGCGCCTTTTTCCTCACGCCGGCGGCGACAAGAGCCTCGGCGGCTCGGCGCGAGGTATGGCGTTCATCTTGCCGGACAACACTGACGTCGCGTAGCGTATTCTTCAAGCGCCCGAAGTAGGGCTCAACCCGTCGTGTGGCCTTGCCCTCTTCCCCGCTCTCCATCAGCGGCCAGCCGACTACGATGGTTTCGATGCCTTCCGTAGCGTGCAGTTCTACGAGGCGCGTCAACGCGCCGTCGGGTGAGAAGGCGCCAATGGGCCGCGCGAACATTCGCAGCGGATCGGTCATCGCCAGACCTACTCGCTTGGCGCCGTAATCCACGGCCGCTATTCGCAGGAGCTGTTTGTTCATACCTGTAGATACAACGAGGCCGGGCTGCGGATGCAACCCGGCCTCGAAGACTTCTCGAGGGCCTTACGGGGCCGTCGATGCTCAGTTTCCGTTGGCGCGGCTGTTGACGAGCGTCGCCAGTTCGGCAGCGGTGAAGTTTGCGTCGGCGCTGCCTTCGGGAATGCTGTAGCCGAGCTCGGCGAGCGGCGTTTGCAGCGCTTCCTTCATCAGCTTGCTCGGCTTGAAGTGCGTCTTGCGCCGGCTCGGGATGAAGACCGTCTCGTTCGTCTTGGGGTTGCGCGCCTTGGGCTTGGCCTTCGTCTTCTTAACCTCGAAGACACCAAAGTCGCGCAGTTCGATACGGACCTCAGGGTCGGCCTCAATCATCAACTCGCGGATGGCATCAATTACAGCGCTCACCCAGGGTTCGCTCTTGTAAATGGGGCGGCCTCGAAGCTTGGCAACACGGCGGGCAACATCCTTCTTTGTCAGTGTAGGCACGCGCTTGGTCATCATTGCTATGGTTCGGTGTGATGGGAGAAGTAGCGGGTGACGTGACCTCAGTCGATGAGTCGAACATCCTCGCGTCGCCGGCGGCAGGATACAAAGATAGACACGCAGGCGTCAGCTTTTATTGAAGTTTGACCCAGTACCGAGCCGTGTTCCGCGTATCCGCAACATTCCTTCACTTTCCCTTCTCGCTTAACTCATACAAAACGTCCCGCGTCGTCCGGAGGTTACTCTTCAAACCGGTAAACCCCGTATATCCCATCGAGCCTGGCCAGCCGTTGCATGATCCGGCGAAGCTGTTTGAGGTCGCTCACGAAGATCACCACTGTTCCTTCAAAGAGGCCGTCTTCGCTTTCTACGGTTATCGAACGGATGTTCGTTTTGAGGTTCTTTGAGATGACCGTCGTGATGTCGCTCACGATGCCCACACGGTCCTCGCCCACGATACGAAGCGCGGCCACGAACTGCACGTCTTTTTGGCGGCTCCATTCTACCGGGATGATGCGCTCGGCGTGGTCGAGCAGGAGGTTCGGCGCGTTGCGGCACGTGACGCGGTGGATGTTGACCGCCCCGGTTTTCGAGACGTACCCGAACACGTCGTCGCCGGGAATGGGGTTGCAGCACGGCGCGTACTTCACCGCCATGTCGGTATGCCGCTCGCCATCGATAATGAGTGCTGTTTTCCCGATCTCCTGCGCGTCGGCGGCGAACTGTTCAATCTCCAGCCGCGCCGCCGAATCGTCGGTTTCCCCATCCTCGGGGGCGCCGCGCCCGGCTCCCTTCTTGATGAACTTCACGAAATCATCGGCATCGTACAGCCCAGAACCGATCTCGAAGAACAACTGCTGGCTGGTAGGAAACTTGAGCCGCGACGACGCACGGTTGATGAGTTGCTCATCCACCTCAATTTTTGCCCGACGCATCTTCCGCTTCAGCGTCTCTCGCCCCGCATCGACCGCCTTCCGGCGCTTCTCATTGATCCAGTGCCGGATGCGGCTTCGGGCCTTGGGCGTCACCACAAACTTGATCCAGTCGGGATTCGGCGCCTGTTTCTTGGAGGTCAGAATCTCCACCTGATCGCCCGACGTGAGCACGTAGGACAACGGAACCATCTTGTTGTTTGCCTTCGCCCCAATGCAGTTGAACCCCACCTGCGTATGGATCTGAAAGGCGAAGTCTACCGGTGTAGCCCCATGCGGCAGGGTCATCAAATCCCCTTGCGGCGTGAAGACGTAAATCTCCTCGTCGTAGAGATTCAGATGAAACTCTTTGACAAACTCGTCGGCGTCGTCCGTCCGCGGGTTTTCGAGAAGGTCGCGTACCCACTCGTACATCGCATCGACGCGCGCATCTCGGCCAGACGTATCTGCCACCGGCGCACCATCACCGGAAGGACCGCCGGCTTCGTCTTTGTACTTCCAGTGCGCCGCTACGCCACGCTCGGCAATCTCATGCATCTCTGCCGTGCGGATCTGGATCTCCACTGGCTTGCCTTCCGAGCCAATTACGGTCGTGTGCAGGCTCTGGTAGCCGTTCGATTTGGCAACCGAGATAAAGTCCCGGAAGCGCTCCGGCAACGGCTGGTACAGGTCCGTCAGGAGGGAGTAGACACGCCAGCAGTCCTCCCTGCCCTTCTTGCCTTCGCTATGCAGGATGACACGAATGGCGAACAGGTCATAAATCTGGTCCAGTTCTTTCTCCTGCTTCCGCATCTTGCGGTAGATGGAGTAGATACTCTTCGGGCGTCCGTATATCTCAAACTCAAATCCTGCCTCCTCCAGGTCCCTTCGGATCGGGTTAATGAAGCCCTCGATGAATCGCTCGCGCTGCCGCCGCTTGGTCTTCAGCCCGTCGGCGATGGCCTTGTAGGCCTCGGGCTCCATGTATTTCAGGCTCAGGTCTTCCAGCTCGCTCTTCACCTCGTGGAGGCCAAACCGATGCGCCAGCGGGGCGAAGAGATCGAGGGTCTCGGCTGCTTTTTTGAGCTGTCGGTCGTGCGGGAGCGAGCCCAACGTCCGCATATTGTGGAGGCGGTCTGCAAACTTGACGAGGATCACGCGGATGTCACTCGCCATGCTCAGCATCAGCTTCCGCACGTTTTCCGCACGCCCCAGCGCCCTGCTCGAAAAGACTTGGTCAATCTTCGTGACGCCGTCGGTGATGTTGGCCACCTCCGGCCCGAACTCGGATTCGATGAGGTCGAGTGAGAGGTCCGTGTCCTCCACCGTATCATGTAGAAGCGCCGCCACGACGGTCGTATCGTCGAATCGGATGTCGCGTGCGGCGATGATGGCTACTTCCAGCGGGTGCGAAATGTAGAGCTCGCCGGTGGCCCGCCGGTCATCCCGATGCGCCCAGTACGCCACCTGAAACGCACGCCGAATGCGCTCTTCGTCGACCTTGGGCAGATTCTGCCGGCAATGCTCGATGAGCACGTTTAGCCGCCCCTCGTACTCCGAATGCACGCGGAGGTCGCGAAGTTGGTTGTTGAGATAAGTGGAAGCCTGAATCATCGGGGCAGGATGCGACGGGTTTGGATGTTAACGAAAGCGTTGCTAGGTGTTCCGCGCACGGCCTCGCGACGGCGCAGTCAGACGGCTCCAGGGGCCTCCAACCCAACCTCTCCGATACAACGATAACGTTCACGACATCGAATGCTATTCCGATGGATGGGTGGTAACGCGGCAAGCAACTTCTTCGCCGGCCGCGCAATCACCATTGCCGCCCGGTTGATGAACTACTTCGGCGGAAGCGACTCGGCGTTCGCCGCCCCCCGCCCGACCCGGGCCGCCAGGTCAGCATCGGACTCAACCCCTTTAGGGCTCACGTAGACCATCCCCTTCAGGGCACGGCCTGTGAAGTCCATCTGGCGCGCGTGAGGCTGCGCAAGCGCATCTTCATACCTCTCCTTGCCCACGCGGACCATGATCTCGTCCCTCACGATGCCGCACGCCATGTGTCCTCGCACCATGAAACACAGGCCGCCAAACATCTTCTTCTCGACCACGTCGTCGCGGCCGGAAAGGGTTTCGCGGATGCGCAGGGCAATCCTTCGTCGTAGGCCATGGGTCGGTACTCGTGTTTCGGGATGCGTGACGTTTGACGATACGACAAATCGTTCAGTCGGTCACAGGGGAAGGCCGTCCCAGCCAATCCGCGTACAACTCGGGCCGCCGGTCGCGGAGAAAAAGACGCTTCGCGTGCGAGTGCTCGACCTCAGAGAGATCCAGATCGGCGTACAGGACTTCCTCGGTGCCCGTCCCCGCACGAGCGATCACATCACCGCTCGGGTTGCACACGAACGATTCGCCCGAGAACGTCAGCCGCTCTTCCGTACCCACCCGGTTGCAGAGTGCGGTGAACACGCCGTTCTGAAATGCTGCAACACGCAGTTCGGCTTCGTAGAGTCCATCAGGCCACTCCCCGACCGTTCCCGCTTGCGGCACAACGATCACCTCCGCCCCTGCCAGCGCAAGAGCTCGCATATACTCGGGGAAATGCCGGTCGTAGCAGATGGCCACGCCAATATTGCCTGCGGAAGTCTCGTAGACCGGCGCGCCTTTGTCGCCGGGCGCGTAGTAGCCCGCTTCGTGAAAACCCTCGTAGTCGGTGATGTGGACCATCCGTGTGATCCCTACCAACGTGCCGTCCGCATCGATGACGGGCGAGGTATCGAAGGTTTTTTCTCCCGCCCGCTCGAACAGATTCAGGACGATGACGATGCCCAACTCCTTTGCCAGCGCCGAGAAGGCGTCGGTAGTTGGGCCGGGGATCGGCTCCGCCTTGGCGAGCGCTTCCGGCGTAGCGTGGTGCTGCGGATAAAAGGGTTCGAAGGCTAGCTCAGCAAAGCAAACCACGTCCGCACCGTTCTCGGCGGCATTGCGGACGGCCTCCAGCCCCCTTTTGCGGTTCGCTTGGAGATCTTCTGTGGCAATCTGTTGGACGAGGGCGATGCGCATGGACCCTTTCCCTTTTGATTAGGCTAACATTAACCTGACTCCTCCACCGGCAACACCGCCGACTGCCCGTTGAGCAGCTTCCAGCCGTCCTCGCGGCGAATGACTGTGCCCGTTTCTATGATCGAGAGGTTCGTTACCTGCCCGGACGTATCTGTCACTGCACCAGACAGCGTGCCCGTATATATCGCTCGGTCATCTGAAATCGGATCGATGCGAAGCGATTGCCAGCGATAGTCCATGGAGCGGAGTGTAGGGGCCATCGCCCGAAGAACCGCCGCTACCGAGTCGAACGAGATCCAGGAATCGTACCCCGGCGGCACCCAGAAAAAGGCGTCCGTGCTGTCGAGGTAGGCGAACTCGGCCTCCAAGCCGCCCTCACGCATGGCATCGAGGTAGGCGTGGAGCATGGAATCGACCTCGGCGGTGACGCGCTGCTGGTCGGTTTCGGTGAATGCGTCCGGCGTACTGCAACCGGCCGCGATCAGAAGAAGCAATGTTGCAAGAGCGTGTCTCATGGCGAATGATACGCTATTGCCCCGAAATCAACTTCACTGCACTCGCCACAGAGGCCAAAGGACGCTTCGCTTCACCGGGCCGAGCAGTCGGCCCGGTGACATACACGACTCTTCTATCCAGTTTATTGGGTAAGACGTCACGAGTCATAATTGCAGCAGTGTCCCCAAAAAGCAATTGTACTGTCAAAATGGTCGAATTCAGCCTCCAGACCGCCTTCGCGCATGGCATCGAGGTAGGCGTGCAGCATGGAATCGACCTCGGCGGTGACGCGCTGCTGGCCGGCCTCGGTGAAGCTTGACGGCGTGTTGCAACCACTCGCCAGCAGAACAAGCAGTACCGGAAGGGCGCATCTCATTCCGAATAATACCGCCGCACTTCGTTCACGTGCGAGTCCGCCAGTAGCCCGGCCGGCGGCGTTGGTGCGCGATGGCGACGACCAGAAATTCGTTTTCAAGGGCACGGTAAATCACCGAGTACGGAAAGCGGTTGATGAGGACTCGACGAGTACTCGCTGTGCTACGTGTTCCCAGCTCAGGGTTCTGCACAGCAAAAGCAAGCGCTCGCTCCACTTCTTCGAAAAACTCCTGACCGAGCCCTACAGCCCGTTCCTCATAGTAGAGCGCGGCGTCCCACAATTTCACGCGGGCCCGCGTCGAGAAAGTCCAGTCGCGGTGTGCTCACTTCCGCAACTGCGCGCGTAGATCAGCAAACACCTTCTCGGCGGGAATGGGCTGGACTCGGCCGGAATCGAGATCCTCTAACCTTTTCTACGCCTCCTCGGCCCACGCCCACTCAATCTCGTCCTCTTCGTCGAGGCTGGCAAGGAGGAGTTGGGCTAGACGGGCGCGCTCGTGGAGTGGCATCTGCAGCGCTCTAGCTTGGATCTCGTGCGTGCTCATTCCGGTTTTGTTAGTTCGGATGTCTCTGGCACGCGCAACCTCACGCCTCGTTCCGGCTACTCCCAATCAACTCCCTGGCACTCTCCAACGCAGCCTCGCTAACCCCGTCGCCGCTGAGGAGCCGGGCGATCTGATCGGCGCGCTCTGTCTCCGAGAGACGGCGGATGTGCGTCTTCGTGCGGTCGCCCTCGACGGTCTTTTCCACCACAAAGTGGGTGTCGCCGAGCGAAGCGATCTGCGGCAGGTGCGTGATGGCGATGATCTGGTGGAACTGCGCGAGCCGGTGCATGGTCTCGCCGGCGCGGCGGGCGATGGCGCCCGAGATGCCCGCGTCGATCTCATCGAAGACGAGGATCGGCAGGCGCTCGCTTTTGGCGAGGATGGCCTTGAGGCCGAGCATGATGCGGCTGATCTCGCCGCCCGAGGCCACCCTGGCGAGCGGCTTCGGCTCCTCGCCGAGGTTGGCCGAAATGTAGAACTCCACAACATCGGCGCCGGAGGCGTGCGCCACGACCCGCGTGCCTTCCGGGAAGGCCACCCAGCCGTCGGCATCCTCCTGAAGCTCGAACTGCACGACGAACTGCGCGTGCGGCATACCGAGCGTTGCGAGTTCGATGCCAATCATCCCTTCGATGCGCTCGGCCACCTCGTGGCGTTTCTGCGAAAGCCGGTAGGCTACCTGCGAGAGCTTCTCCTGAGTTTCGGAAATCTGCTCGTCCAGGCGCGTGATCGCGCTCTCGAAGTTTGCCGCCAACGCGTAGGTCTTGCCGATCTCCTCGCGATGGATCAGCACGGCCTCGACGGTGCCGCCGTACTTGTGGGCAAGAAAATACAACTCCCCCAACCTCTCGCGGACTTCGTCCAGCCGCTCGGGGTTGAACTCGATCCGGGAATTGTAGTCTTGCACGAACTGCATGGCTTCTTTCATGGCGATCTCCGCCGAGCGCACCTCGCCCATCGTTTCCTCGAACGTGGCGTCGATGCGGGCGAGATCCTGCAACTGGTTGCGGACGATCACCAGGCGGTCATACAGCGCGTCGTCGCCTTCGGCGAACATCCCGTATAGCTGCGCGGTGGCCTCGTACAACCGCTCGGCGTTTTCCAGAATACGCCGCTCAGCCTCCAATTCGTCTTCCTCACCCAAACGCGGTTCGGCGCGGTCGATCTCCCCAATCTGGAACTCGACCAGCTCCTTCTGCTTCCGCAAATCCGCCTCCTGCAGGGCAAGTTCGTCGCGTTCCTTGCGCAGTTCGGCGACGGCGTGGTAGTGCTTTCGATACGTCTCTACCAGGCCGCCGAGGCCGCCGAAGTTGTCGAGGAGCCCGACGTGGGTCTCCGGCCGCAGCAGCGACTGGTGCTCGTGCCGGCCATGCAGGTCGATGGTGTGGGCGGCCACTTCGCGGAGCACGTCGAGGGTCGTCGGCGTGTCGTTGATGAACGCGCGGCTGTGGTTTGAGGACACCTCGCGCCGGACAATCAGCACACCGTTTTCATTGGGGTCGATGTCGTACGAGCGGAGCAACTCAGGCAGCGGCCCTTCGTCGGCGCTGTCGAAGAGGCCCTCTACCACGGCTTTCTTCGCACCGGTTCGGACGGCCTCCGTGGAAGCGCGATCCCCCAACAACAGCCCCAGCGCCCCGATCAGGATGCTTTTACCCGCGCCCGTCTCGCCCGTGATAATGTTCAGCCCACTCTCGAACTCGACGTCGAGCTCTTCAATCAGGGCGTAATCGCGGATGGAGAGGGTTC
>JADFQN010000171.1 GCA_022561755.1 Bacteroidota bacterium | reverse complement strand
CGATATGAACGGGGATTGCCTTGAAGCGAAGCGAGCCAGCGGCAATTATTCCTTTTTCCGACTTTTGCAAACGGAAGTTTCCAATATTTTGGTTTGTCGTGATGCCGTGGAGGAGCGCCGGGTGGAAATCCTCCATGCCGTAAATTAACCCCCTTTCCCCTACCCTGTCAGCGTGAAGGGATATACGCCATTCTGACGGGGGTTTCCCCCTGACCCGTCCTACGTTCTACCCGTAAGCCCAAAAAGGGCGTCCGTGTTGCCGGAAGCCCCGTTTAAGTGGCCTATGCGCCACATGAAGGGGTTGCTCGCCAATTCCTCGCGCAAAGTGACCCGAAAAACCCCGAAAAAGGGTTGCTCGCCAAAAATTTTGACCCCTTACCCTATTAGAGCCTATCTCAAAAATGCCTGAGGAGGATCATCATGCAGCCGAGTTTCAGGAAACCCAGAAAATTGGCTGCGTGAAACTCCCCTCTCACCGTTAACCGCCGGTAGTTATGAAACCAAGCAAAGAGGCGCTCGACCTTCCATCTCCCGCGATATCTTCACAGCGGTCGGCCGTCTTGCGTGGGTTTCTTTTTCCGGTTCCTTTTGTGAGGCGCAATCAATTCGATGCCGTGTTGGTCAAGCAACCGCTGGTCGAGAGGGTCGCTGTCATAAGCTTTGTCGCCTATCAGGCGCAGGGGCTGCTCAGCGACAAACCGCTGATCCAAAGTTGTTTCCACCAAGGTCACTTCATGCGGCGAAGCACTTTCAATGCATACGGAGATTGGAAGACCAGCGCGGTCCACAATTGCCATGATTTTGGTGCCCTTGCCGCGTTTGGTAGGCCCAACGCAAAGCCCCCTTTTTTGGCGGCTGTAAATGAGCCGTCGATGAAAGTTTCTGTTAAGTCCAGTCCGCCTCTTTCCTTGAGGTCTGTGGCCAGGGATTCCAGAATGCGGTCGAGCAATTTGCTCTTCACCCACTCCTGGTATCGCCGGTGGCAAGTTGGCGATGGTGGATACCGATCGGGTAAATCTCTCCAAGGTGACCCGGTACGCAATATCCATAGGATTGCATCCAAACCCTCTCGCCTATTACGGCGGGGTCGGCCTTTGCGGCCAGGACCACTCTCTCCTTCGGGAATCAAAGGTTCTATGATTGCCCATTGCTTATCTGTCAATTCCATCGGGAACCTCCTCCGTGAGGTGTTCCCTTAAGCTATTCAAATCATTGACAATGGTTCAGAATTATTTTTGAGATAGGCTCAAGATGGAAAATAGAAAAGGGAAGCCTCGAAAATTTCAAGTGAGATAATCTTTGAAATTATATCATTTTTATAATTAACCCCGATGAAATGACTCAGGTCCTTCATAGGGGTTTTTTGGAAGGGAGTACTGGGATGAAATGGGGCATTCTAACTCTAGCAATTTTAGCTGTTCTCGTGGCTCCTGCAAATTTGTTTGCCACAGAAGAGTGGGAACAGAAGTTGATGGACGAGGGTTGGGTTAAATTAAACTTCAGGAATTTTCCAGAGAGAGATAGGGTTAATACGACGTGGTTCGGTCATGGAAAGAGCAAAAGTGGACCGGCCTCGTCGGAAGGCCCGAAAGTCACGCCGGATCTACAATGATGGGCAGACTAGAGCATCGGAGCCGCCGCTGCCGTCGGCACGAAGAGGTGGTCGTACAGGAACTGATCCGTCGCCGGGATGCTCTCGGGCATGGCAGAGGGCCTGTGGAACAGAATGCTTGCTTCGCCGCTCTCGCCGTAGATCGTGGCGTCGAAGGTGCCATCGACCGGGTTGTCTTCGATGAGCGTGATGAATGCCTCCGAGAACTGCACGGGCACCACGCCGTCCCGGACGTGATGGTGGAGCTGCGTGCTCGGCAGCATGGAGCCGTACAGGCCGGGCGAGCGGCGGACGAGTTCGAGGCGCGCGTCGTCGTACGAGTAGGCGTCCTCGTGGAGCGGTAATAGAATCTCGTCAACGAGGTAAGGCCCTCCCGACAGGCTTCGGACGGCTGCCTGTTCCTCGGCGGTGCCCAGCACAGCGTTGAGCGCCAGAATGCGCGCACCGATGTTGAAGAAGTCAGCCGGGCCGAAGTAGTCCGTAATTACCTGAACCCGATCGTCGCGGACGGCCTGGATGAGCGCCGTTTCACCGCCTCGGCTAATGCCGAAGGCGCCAACGCGGCCGGCGTCGGTTTCAGTCGGGAAGAGGTCGAGCGCCGCACTGAGGAAACCGATTGCGTCGTCTGCATCATAGTCCCACGGGCTCGGGTCGCCACCGGCTGTGTAGGAGCCGCCGAGTTCGGACAGATCGGCATCGAGCGTTTCCGAGCGATAAACGGGCGCGACGAGTACGGTGTTCGCCTCGATCATCGGGAAGAGGCTGTACACGTCCAGCGCATCGGTCACCGAGATTCCGTCGTCGCCGCCGTGGTGGTACACCACAACCGGCCAATCCGACGCGCCGTCCGGGATGCGCACGATACCGTAGTGGGTGAAGTCACCGCCGCCCACCGTTGTCTGCGTGTGCGATACGATGTAGATAGTCGCGCCCTCAAACGTAGCTTGGGCCACGATCTGAGCATCACGGGAGGGGTTGGAACGGCCGGCCCAGTCGCTCTGGACCGCCAGGATTTCAGCCGCCGTGGGCGCTTCGAACAGACGGTCGAGGTCGATGCCGCTCGAAGACGTACCGCTGTCGCAGGCCGCGAGCGATGAGAGGGCGAGAGCAAGAAGGGGGAGGAGTGCGAGGCGGGACAGCGCCGATCGAAATGCGTACACGCGGGGTCGATAGCAGTGAGGAGTGCCGCTCAGTGGGCTCAGAACGGTGTTAAGTAGCCAAAGGCAGACTACGTGATCGGAAGTCGGCATCAATGAAGCTCACGTGGACTTGCCGTTCTGTTTAGATGCAATTCGGGCAAGAGCGTTACATTAGATCGAATCTAAACAACGACGCTTCACATTCATTTATGCCACGCTTCTCGCTCCTCCTCGGCCTGGTTTTCACTGTGGTTCTCACGGCATCGGCTGCCCGTGCACAGACCGGCCGGGTCGTGGGTACCGTTGCGGAGTATGGCACGCAGATGATGCTTCCGGGCGCGCACGTTTTGCTGGAAGGCACGGACTACGGCGCGGCGACCGGTGACGACGGGCAGTTCGTGCTCGAGGGCATCGAGCCCGGCACGTACGTTTTGGTGGCCACGTCGGTCGGGTTTGAACCCGCACGCGAGGCCTTGGTTGTTCGTCCGGGCGAAATAGTGGCGGTGGTGCTGGTGCTCCACGAAACGGCCATCGACGTGGGCGAGGTCGTCGTCACGGCACGCGAAACCCTTACCGGCCTCGGCGTTCTCGATATCGCCGGATCGGCGCACTACATCGGGCCGGAGGTGCTGGAGCGCTTCGCTACGAACGACGTAACGCGCGCCCTCCGCGAGGTGCCGGGCGTCAACATTCAAGAGGAGGATGGATACGGGCTGCGCCCGAACATAGGTCTGCGTGGCACCGGCGTCGAGCGCTCCAGCAAGATCACGCTGATGGAAGACGGAGTGCTGATGGCGCCCGCGCCGTACGCGGCTCCCTCGGCCTACTACTTCCCCACGATTGGGCGAATGGATGGCGTAGAAGTACGGACGGGCTCCAGCCAGATCAAGTACGGGCCGTACACGACCGGCGGCGCGTTGAACCTTCTTGCCGCGCGGATTCCGACAGAACTGAGTCTCCGCGCAAATGCCACGCTCGGGCCCAACGGCCAGCGGACGCTCCACGCCCGAGCCGGAGACACCATCGACAATGTCGGCGGCTTCAATCTCGGGTTCGTGGTGGAGGGCTATCTCGACAACGTGGACGGCTTCAAGTCGCTGCGCGGACCAGCCGGGGATCTCGTAGAGGACTACAACACGGGCTTCGACAAGGGCGATCTCTTCGGGCGAATCCGCCTCTCTACAGGTTCGGGAGCGTCGGTTTACCAATCGCTGACGCTGACGGCGGGCTACACGGACGAAATCTCCAACGAGACGTATCTGGGCCTCACCGAAGAGGACTTCGCAAACGCCCCGTACGTGCGCTATTCCGGTTCGCAGGTGGACGAGATGGACGCCGAACACCTCGCCCTCCGCGCGCGCCACGTGGCCGTGTTCTCCGACCGCATCGATCTCACGACCACCGTTTACCGGAATACCTTCAGCCGCAACTGGTATAAGCTCGACAAGGTCTCTGACGGCCTCGAAGACGACCCGGAAGGCGACGGCCTCACCGACAGCCGCTTTGGTATCGCGTCCATTCTCGCCGCCCCGACGGCATTCGCGGGTGAATTGGTCCTCATTCAGGGAAACGGTACGGACGGCGGCACGCTCTATGTAAAAGCCAACAACCGCGACTACACGAGCCAAGGTGTGCAATCGGTGGCGGGCGTGCGCGTCGGTGACGAGGGCGGTGTGAATGCGCTGGTAGAGGTCGGCCTGCGCGTCCACGCCGACGAGATGGACCGTTTCCAGTGGGTGGACGGCTATGCGATGGAGGATGGTGTTATGACGCTCGTCTCGGAAGGCGCGCCGGGCACCGATAGCAACCGTCTGGAACAGGCGGATGCCGTGGCCACGTTTGCCCAGGCGGAGGTCAACCTGGGCCGGTTCACGGTTACGCCCGGCGTCCGTTACGAACACATTACCCTGCGCCGCCAGGACTACGGCAAGAACGATCCCGAGCGTACGGGCGCGGAGCTTTCGATCCGCGAGAACACGGTGGATGTCGTGATTCCAGGCGTCGGCCTCCTCTTCGACGCAACGGATGAACTGAGCCTCTTCGGCGGCATCCACCGCGGGTTCGCCCCGCCCGATTCGCGTTCGGAGACGAAGCCTGAAGCGAGCGTGAACATGGAGGCCGGGGTCCGCTACGGCACGGAGACGCTGGCTGTGCAGGGGGTTGGGTTCTTCAACGCCTACAGCAACCTGCTGGGCTCTGACCTCGCTGCCGCAGGCGCTGGAGGCTCCGCCGACCAGTTCAACGGCGGCGAGGTGGACGTGATGGGTGCGGAGCTCGCCCTGACGGCCGATCTCGCCCGAACGGCGAATCTTGCAGGATGGACCCTGCCGGTTCGTTTCGCCTACACGTTCACCGACGCGCACTTCAAGAACTCGTTCGAGAGCGAGATTGAGGGCTGGGGTTCCGTGGAGGAGGGCGACGCCTTGCCTTACCTCGCCCGGCACCAAATGGCACTGAGCGTGGGTGTTGAGCACGGCCCGATCTCGCTCAATCTTGCCAGCAACTACGTTTCGGCCATGCGCACAGAGGCCGGGCAAGGCGACATCCCCGAGAGCACCGGTACCGACGCCCGTTTCGTCCTCGACGCCTCCGCTGAGTGGGCCTTCCGGACGGGCCTTGCATTGTTTGGGCGGGTCCACAACCTGACGAACGCCACGTACGTCGTGGCGCGTCGCCCTGCTGGGCTGCGCCCGGGTTTGCCGAGGACGGTGGCCGTGGGCGTGCGGGCCAGGCTGTAGGCGATTTCGGATTTCGGATTTGGGATTTGTGAAGGCGGCTAGGTAGGGAGCTAGCCAGGTAGGGAGATAGGGAGCTTCCGGATTGGGGATCTGGACGTTGGATGTCAAATTTCTGACACCTGACACCCGTCCTCTGTCTTCCGTC